>JAIMAN010000074.1 GCA_023511915.1 Armatimonadota bacterium | reverse complement strand
GGCCCATACCGTAGCATTCACCCCCAAGGGTGGGTGCCCGTTGAGGTTGGGTGGGACGGCGGGGGCGAACAGCCGTTCGCCCCTACAAACATGTATTCACCACATGCGGGAGCGTGTTGGAACCGATTGTCCCCCCTTCCTTTAGGTTCCCCCCGCTTCGCGAGGGGAACCGAGCAGTGCGCCCGTAAGGTTCCCCCTGCGCACAGGCTGATAAGGGTACATCGGTTGAGTTCGTTGCGTGCGGAACAGACACGCTTTTTTGCCCTCACCCCAGCCCCTCTCCCCCAGCGTGGGCGAGGGGCGCCGCGCGCGGACCTGCTTGGAGTGCTGAAGCGTCCGCTTCAGCGTGGGCGGAAGCTTCGCTTCCGCACTCCACAATTCCCCTCGCCCGCCTCGCGGGAGCAGAGGACACAGGAGGTGAGGGCGACACGGCGCGCCTGCCCGTTCACGCTTGCGCTGGGAAAATCGCCCCTGCCGCAGGGATTCCGTGCCAACCGAGGTATCTTTGTCATACCAATCGCCGAGCCAGAGTTCATGATTGCCCCCCTCCCGCAGGTCTGATTAGGGTACTTTTTTCGGGGGAGCATCGGGTATATCGCTCCCTATGAAAAACACAACACCATCCCGAAAACGGGCAATCCTACCGCCCGCCGTGCAACGCCGACTGGACGCCATCCAACACTTCCTCCCACACTTGACCCTGCCGCAACAACGCACCTTAGCCCTCTGGTGTTTCGGCATCCAACTCGCACGCAGCCACTCCTTGACCCTCGTCAGCCTACTCCTTGCGCCGTTGTGCAAGTGCCACGCCAACGCGATGCGCAAACGCCTCAAAACTTGGTACGCCCAAACACGCCGTACCAAGCGTCCACTGCATGTGCAGTCCTGTTTCGCTGCCCTGCTGCGCTGGATGACCACCGACTGGTCGGCTCCGAACTTGCTCTTGGCGATGGACACGACCACCATCCGCAACCGCTGGATAATCCTGACCGTCAGCGTGCTTTACAAAAAGCGTGCCATCCCTGTGGCGTGGCGGGTGCTGGCGTGGGACAAGCAAGCGTGGAACCCCATCTGGAAGCAGCTGCTGAGTGCCCTTGCCCCTGCCTTTCCGCCTGGGGTGCGGGTGTTGGTGCTTGCCGATCGGGGCTTGTATTCGTCTGAGCTGTTTGTGTATCTGCAGCAGTTAGGGGTACATCCGATGATGCGGGTCAACGGCGACGGCGGGGTGTTGGTAGAAGGCAGCACCGAGTGGCAGGTGTTGCAGGAGTTGGTTCCGTGTCCCGACACGCACTGGAGAGGGCGATGTCGGGTGTTCAAGACGAACTCGTTGGACTGTACGGTGTTAGCGATATGGGCAGCGGGGATGCAAGAGGCTTGGATTGTGCTGACCGACCTCCCGCCGTGTGAGGCGTCTGCGGTGTGGTATCGGTATCGGAGTTGGATTGAGCAGGGTTTTCGGGACTTGAAGCGGTTGGGGTGGTCGTGTCATCGGACGCTGGTTCGGGATGCCGAGCGTTTGGAGCGTGTGTGGTTGGCGTTGGCGGTGGCGACTTTGTGGGTGCTGTGGTACGGGACGGACGAGGCGTCGTCGGAGCGTGTGTGGGGTGCGCTGTGGTCGCGGAAGCGTTGTGTTGTGAGTGTGTTTCGTCGGGGTTGGTTGTTGGTGTGGTTGGAGATTTTGGCGTGTGTGGATGGATTGTGTCGCGGTTGGTTTCCTGACCCGTTGGAGCCTGTTGAGGATGGAGGGGGTCGGGTATGAAAAAAAGTACCCTAAAGGGGTTGGGGTGGGGGCTATGTTTAAATCTCACTGCAAAGACACTTATTATATGCCCTGCGTCAGCACGAGCCGCGCAATCCGCTCGCCAATCACTTCCAGCAGCGCCTCGTCCGATTCGTCGAACGCGCCGACCTCCGTGCCGTCTACATCGATTTGCCCCAGAATCTTGCCCGTGTCGGGATGGCGAATCAGCACTACAATCTCCGAGCGCGTCTCCAAGTTGCAGGCGAGGTAGTTCTCCAGTTCGCGCACATCCTCGATGATTTGGTTCATGTTCTCGGCGACGGCGGTGCCGCACACGCCGCGCCCGATGGGGATGCGCACATGTTCCGTCGGCGGCCCAACATAAGGTCCCAGCACGAGTTCACTGCCCTTGAGCCAGTAGACGCCGACCCAGTGGAAGTGGGGCAGGCGGTCGTGCAGGTGCTGCATGAGACGCTGGAGGCGTTCCGCCACAGGCGGCTCGGACGCCTCCAGAATCGCCTCGGCTTCGAGGATCACTTCGGTTGCGAGCGTGTCGTCGATCATGGGCTACTGCTTCTCGTCGGGTTTGGGGGCGTCTTTCGGTTTGGGCGCCCACTTCTCCAGCACGACGGCTTTCTGAATCGTGTCGCCGACGCGCACCAAGTCGATAATCTCGATGCCCTCTACGACCTTACCGAAGATGACATAGTTGCCGTCCAGTTGGGGCAGGTCTTCGAGGCAGATGTAGAACTGGCTGCTCGCGCTGTCGGGGTTTTGGGCGCGCGCCATGCCGATTGCGCCGCGCTTGTGTTTGAGGTTGTTCGGCTCGAACTTGATGTTCTTGCCCGAGCCGCCCGTGCCCAGTTCGGGGTGTCCCATCGGCAGCGTCTTGGACTTCGGGTCGCCCGCTTGAATCACGAAGCGGGGCACAACGCGGTGGAAGCGGACGCCGTTGTAAAAGCCTTCCTTGACGAGGTTCAGGAAGTTCTCGCTGGTTTTGGGCGCTTCCTTGAGGTCTAACTCGATCACGAGGTCGCCCTTGCCCTCAATCGTCATGCGCACATAGGCGACCTGCGCTTGCTGTTGCGGTTCACTGGGTGTCATTGGCGTCTCCTGGGGCGGTTGTTGCTGCGGCGTCTCTGGGGACTGCTGCTGGGCGACGGGCTGCGGCTCGTTCGGCTGAGTCTGTTCGACGGATTGGGACTGGCAGGCGCACAGCAGCGTCGCCAGCGCAGGCAGCGCCCAGAGGTGTGCAACGCGCGTGTTCCATCTCATGGCGTATCTCCTCCTTGCACGGGGTGTATTGTACCTGATGAGCGACGCGCGATACAGGGGCTGAGGGAACAAAGGTCTTCCGCTTAGGTGGCGTTCCATCCATCGTTCATGGTTGCGAAATGGGTACACTTTAGGAGACGATGAAACTGGCATCTTGGCTTTTGGACGAAATAGCGAAGCAGTGGGAGATTCAGCCTGAGCGAGTCTCGCAAGCACTCCTGCGCGCCTTGGAAGCCGACCCTGAGCTGCGATGGGCTGTCGTAGTGGGCGCATACTTAGATGAGCAAATCAGCCTGGCGAAGGCAGCCGAGCTATTAGGCATAGACCGCTGGACACTTCAGGAAGAGTTCCAGAGGCGCGGTATCCCCCTCCGACAAGGCGCAACAAGCCTCGAAGAGCTCCACGCTGAAATTCAAGTGTGGCATACTATTCCATCCCAAAACGCTTCCGAAGAGCCTGTGTGTTCGTAGACCGCACTATCGAAATTCTCTCACACAGCGACGCGATTGATGTATATCGTTCGCCATTACGAAAGATTGAGCAAAGGAGCCTCGTCCAAACCGACAGGAACCTGCCCGCCCGTCGCGAAATTGGCGTGCTATGCGCTTACGCCCCGCGTTGTGTAGCCTGTGGCTTGCGGCGACCGCGTTTGGTCAACTCAACACGGACGCGCTGTTTCGCGAGACGCTCGCGCAGGCGAATCTCAGCCCGCAGGAAGTGCGCTTCGATCCGCGACTGTTCGACTACTTTTTCCGCACGCAGGATACGACGCCGCTGTTTGAGATGCTACTACGCGACCCGTTGCGCCTGCCGTATTATGCCGAGCGGCTGCGCAACAGTTTGGTGGGCGCGGTGGGGCGTCCTGTGGCGGCGGTGGAGTCGGGCGCGAGCGCGATTGGCGTCTCGGTGCGGCGCACGCTGGTGGGCGACCCGCTACAATCGGCGCGGGAGCGGGCGAACGCGCCGAACGCGCTGGAGAACGCTGTCGTCGCGCTCTACGAGGCTGCCAAGACGCCCATGCCCCCCGCCGTGCGCCAGCAACTCCAGCGCGCCCAGCGCGACGCGCCCGAAACTGTGCAGCGCGAGGCGGCGTTCCTGATCTATGTCGCGATTGACGCGCGACGCTGGCGCGACGCCGCCCTGCGCGACCTCACGCCCGACGAGCAGCGTGCGCTGTTCCAACTGCTGACGCTGCCCATCAAGGCGTTCGAAGGCGCACTCAGCGGTGCGGAGCCGAGCGCAGAACTGCTGCTGCTGGAGCGCGCGCTGGAGAAAGCCGACCTGCCGCGCCTGCTGGCGGGCGGGCACGACTGCGCCCTCGCCGTGCAGCAGAGCCTCGAAGCGTTCCAGAAGGCGGACGCCCCGATGAAAGAGGCGTTCGGGAAGCCATTCGAGGCGACCATCGACACGCCGTGGGGGCTGATACGACTGTGCGGCGGCGCAAATGACACGCACCCGCGCCAGCCGTACCTGCTGCTCATCGACACGGGCGGCGACGATACCTACTACGGCGGCGGGGCGACCGTCTCGCTGGAGAACGCCGTGTCGCTGCTAATTGACCTCGTGGGCAACGACCGCTATGCCGACGACGCCGAGACGCTCGGCAAGCCGTTGGTGGAGCGCGAGGGGCGCGGCGGCAGGGCGGGTGTGGCGTTCGGCGGCGCGGCGCTGGGCTACGCCGTGCTGGCAGACCTCGCGGGCGACGAGGTGTACCGCACGCAAGCGGCGGGGCTGGGCGCGGCGCGCTTCGGCGTTGGGCTATTGCTTGACCTTGCGGGCAACGACGCCTACGACGGCTACGCCTTCGTGCAGGGCGCGGGGCTGGCGGGCGTCGGCGCGCTGATTGACCGCGAGGGGCGCGACCAGTACGCCTGCTTCTACGAGGCGCAGGGCTTCGGCGCGGTCAAGGGCTTCGGGCTGCTGCTCGACGCGCTCGGCGACGAGACCTACACCGCGCACCCGACGCCTGTTGAGTTCCCCTCACCGCAGACCGCCGAGCGGAATGTGAGCATGGCGCAGGGCGCAGGCTACGGCAGACGCGCCGACTACAGCGACGGGCGCTCGTGGGCGGGGGGCGTCGGGCTGCTCATTGATGTGCAGGGCAGCGACCGCTACACCTGCGGCGTGTTCGGGCAGGGCGTCGGCTACTGGGGCGGCGTCGGAATGCTGATTGACCTGCAAGGCGACGATGTGCGCGAGGGCACTTGGTATGTGCAGGGCGCGGCGGCACACTTCGCGATTGGCTACCTCGAAGACCGACTGGGCAACGACCGCACGCTCGCCGCGCTGAATATGGCAATCGGCGCAGGGCACGACTTCTCCATCGGCTACCATATCGACTTTGCGGGCAACGACGAATACAACGCGCCCAGCCTCGCGCTCGGCGGCGCGAACGCGAACGGGATCGGCATCTTCGTCGACCTTGCGGGCGACGACCTCTATCAGGCGCGGAGCAAGGACGCCAACTTCGGCAGGGCGAACCCCATCGGCAGGGGCACGCTGCGCGAGCGCGGGTTCGCGCTGGGGCTGTTTCTGGACGCGGGCGGCAACGACTCCTACCCGCCCAGCGTCGAGTTCGCAGGCAACGGGCGCAACTGGATCGTGTGGGCGCTCCAGAACGAACGCCCCACCGAAAGCCAACTGGGGCTCGGAACCGATCGGTGAGGTATACTCTCCGCTGTGAGGGAACCTATGAGGAAGACGCTTCGCTTTGGGACGCTTGTGCTTGGGGTCGCCTGCCTAACCGCGCTTCAGCCGATTGCGCAGCAAGCCCGCCCGCAGAACGCGCAGCAGGTGTTAGACCGTATGGCGCAGGCAATGGGGCAGGCAAACGCCGCGAAGATACGCACCGTGCAGATAACAGGCACGCTGAGCTACCCCATGCAGGGGATGCAAGGACGCTATGAAGCCTTCTACAAATCGCCGAACAAGTTTCTCCTAAAGGTGAACATTCAGGGGATAGGCGAGATCCAGCAGGGTTTCGACGGCAAGGTCGGCTGGGAGAAGAACCCGATGACAGGGCTGCGCGAGTTGCAGGGCGCGGAGCTGGCGCAGATGCGCCAAAGCGCGCAGATGGGCGCGAACAACGACCTGCGCAAAACGCTGCGCAACCCCAAACTCGTCGGGCAAGAGAAGGTCGGCAACCGCAACGCCTTCGTCATCACAGCGCAATCCGCGGCAGGTGTGCCCCTCAAGGTCTACATCGATGCGCAACGCTACCTGCCCCTGCGCATGGACATGGAGGTCGCTACGCCACAGGGCAAACTGAACACCTCGACCTTCCTTGAGGACTACCGCCGCGTAGACGGGGTGATGTACCCCTTCACCACGCGCCAGTCCACTGCGGGGATTGAAGCGGTGATTAAGACCGAGCGCGTGCGGCATAATGTGTCCATCAACGACGCCGTATTCCGCAAGCCCAAAAACTGAGATGCTGCTCGTTGAGAACCTCGTCAAGTCATTCAAGGGCTTCCGCGCGGTGGACGGCGTGAGTTTCCGCGTCGAGGCGGGCGAAATCGTCGGGCTTTTGGGTCCCAACGGCGCAGGCAAGACGACCACCCTGCGCTGCATCACGGGCATTCTCAAGCCCGACGCAGGGCGCATCCAAATCGGCGACTACGACCTCGCCACCCACGAGCAGCATGCCAAGCGACTGCTGGCGTTCATCCCCGAACTGCCGAACCCCTATGAACTGCTCACGGTGCGCGAGCATATGCGGCTGGTGGCGATGTGCTACGACACGCTGCACCTCTACGAGCAGCGCGCGGACGAACTCTTGCAGCGCTACGAACTCGCCGACAAGGCGAACGCGCTCGCAGGCACGCTCTCCAAAGGCATGAAGCAGAAACTCGCCGTCGTGTGCGCGCTGGTACACGACGCGAAGGTCTTTCTGTGCGACGAGCCGCTGATGGGCATCGACCCGCGCGGGCAATACACCTTCAAGGCGGAACTGCAACGCCTGCGCGACGAAGGGTGCGCAATCTTGGTCAGCACGCACCAACTGGACACCGCCGAGCGACTGTGCGACCGCGTGATTATCATGCACAAGGGACGCCTGCTCACAGAAGGCACGCTCAGCGAACTCCAGCAGCGCGCCCAGATGGAGAGCAGCACGCTGGAGGAGGTCTTCCTGCGCCTGACCGAAGAGTCGGAGCAGGAAGCGCAAGTCGGCGAGCCTGTGTAGCGACTACTGCAGCGTGTAGTCCACAATCACCCAGTCGCCGTCTTTGGGCACAAGGTAGATGAACGCGCTGCCCTGCGCCAAGTAGCACTGCAGGTGGAGGTCTACCCGCACGCCCTCTTTCGCTTGCGGGTGCTTCAAGTCCGCAGGGCTTTGAATCGTCTCCACCAGCGAGACCTTCTCAATCGTGCCCCACAGCGGCATGCGCTCCTCGATCACCTTTTTCGGGTCGCGCTTCTCTTTGGGCACGGATTCCATATCGAGCAGTTTCGCCGCTTCGGGGAACTGGTTCTGACGAATAAGTTCCATGAAGCGCATGGCTTTGACTTCGTAGGACGGGCGGCGCATTTCGCTCACGAGGGGCGCGAACGCCATCGCCGCGAACACTGCCAGCAACACGATAAACAGAATGAAGACCCAGTGTATCTTCGCCGACTCTCTCCGCGTCCACATACCAATCGATTGTACCTGATTCGCAGGTTGTGGGCTATCAGGGTACTTCCTGACGCGCCCGAAGGTTATGGCGCTTTACGGGCAGGAGGAAGACGCCCAAAACGACCGAAGCGACCAGTAGCAGGAATCCCCGCGGGCGTGTGGAATAATCGTGTCGGCATGGATTGGGTGGCGTCGGCGTTGGAAGGCGCCGCGACGGGGGTGGGCACGGAAGCCCTAACGAACCTGCTACGGACGGTCGCGACTCTAAGCGGCGTGTGGAACGGGCTGGTGCTGCAGACGGAGCGCGGCGCGCCGTATGTGATTGCGCACGCGCCGCACGACCCGCGTGTGCGCCTGCCCGACGGCGCGTTGCAAGCGGACGCCCCCACCCGCTGGCTTCACGCCGACGGCTACGCCTGGCTGATTGCCCCGCTGCCTGTGCCCGAGCTGTTCTATGTGCTGCGCACGACGCCCGACCAGCAATCGCGCCCCGAATGGCGCATCGCCGCGCAGTTGGCGACCCTGCTGGGACAGCACGAGCGGTTCCACCGCGAGATGAGCGCGCTCAAGCGGCTCTCGGAGCAGCGGCTGACCGCGCTGGGCACGCTCTACGAGACGGCGATTGCCAGCGAGCGTGGGGGGCTGGAGCATTTCCTGCAGTTAGCCACGCGCCGCGCCGCGCAGGCGATGGAAGCGCAGGCATGCACGCTCATGCTGTTGGACGAGGCGACCCAGACGCTCTCCATCGCCGCCAGCTACGGACTGCCCGACAAGCTCATCGCCGAGGCGCGCCTGCCGCTGGGCGAAGGCGTCGCGGGACAGGTCGCGCTCACGGGCGAGCCGATGCTGCTTGGCGAGCTGGACGCCGAGCCGAGCCTGCGCCACCTGCCCCGACGCGCCGAAATCAGCAGCTCCATCTGCGTGCCGCTGCGCAACCAAGAGAACGCGGTCATCGGCGTGCTTGCCATCCGACGGCTCAAGCCCGCGCCCGCGTTCACCCAAGAAGACCTGCGCCTGTTCGTAATTTTCGCGAACCAAATCGCCAACGCGCTCGAAAACGCCCGCCTGTATCAGCGGCTCAAGCAGAATGTCGGGCAACTCACGACGCTGGTGGAGCTGACCCAGCTGGTGACGGCGGTGCTGGATGTGGACGCGCTGCTGCAGACCGTCGCGCGCCAGATTCGCGAGAAGGTCGGCTTCGCCCGCTGCGCAGTGTTCCTATCGGGCGAGACGGCGCGGGTGTATCAGCCCCGCCTGATTGAAGGCTACCGCGCCGAGATGTTCCCCCCGCGCGGCTTCCGCAAAGGGCAAGGCGTCATCGGGATGGTCGCCAAACTGCGCCTGCCGCTGGTGGTGACCGACGCGCAGCGCGAGGTGCAGCCGATGCGCGGCTTCGGACGCGCCTTGGGCACGAACCGCTACTGCGCCCTGCCGATCGTGGTGCATGGCGGGTGCATCGGCGTCGTGCTGGCAGACAACCACGATGAACCGTTCCGCCCCGAACAGGTCGAGCTGCTCAGCGCGTTCGTGAACCAAGCGGGGATTGCGCTGGAGAACGCGCGCCTGTATCGGGAGATGGAGCGTCGCTACCAAGAGATCCAGGAGCTGGCGGCGTTCCGCAACAATATCCTGCGCAGCCTCAGTTCGGGGATGTTCACCGTCGACGAGCAGGGCGTCATCACCACTTGGAACCGCGCGGCGCAGCGGCACTTGGGCTTCTCGGCGCGCGAGAGCGTCGGACGCCCCTACGCCGAGGTGCTGCACGCGCCCCTGTGCCCGATTGCCCCCGAACACTGCCAGCAGCTATGTCAAGCGATTGCCGAGGTGCTGCACGGTGCGAGCGGGCGCGCGCTGTATAAGACGCCTGTGCAGGCGCGCGTGCTGAACTTCACCGTCTCACCGCTCATCACGCGCGGCAGGCAGACGCAAGGCGCGGTGGTGCTGTTCGAGGACATCACGGAGTACCTGCATCTGGAGGCGCGCCTGCACGAGATGGAACGGTTGGCGACCGTCGGGCAGATGACCGCCACCATCGCGCACGAGCTGCGCAACCCGCTGACCGCGCTCCGCGCCGCCGCCGACATGCTTGTCCAAGAAGACGCGCTCTCCGATGCGCAACAGCTCTACATGGAGATTATCCACGACGAGTCGCGCCGACTGGCGGAGCTGGCGGACGAGTTTCTAGAGTTCGCCAAGCCGTTCCAGTTCGTCATTCACCCGACGCCGCTCAAGCCCATCGTGCAGCGCGTGCTCAGCGTGCAGGAGCCGTACCTGAAGTCGGCGGGCGTGCAGGCGCGCTTGGAGTGCCCCGACGAGCTGATTGCGCCCGTGGACGCCGCGCGCTTGGAGCAGGCGCTGCGCAACCTCATCCAGAACGCCGTGCAAGCGATGCCCGACGGGGGGACGCTGACCCTGCGCGCCTACGACGCAGGCGACGCTATCGCGCTCGCCGTGCACGACACAGGCGCAGGCGTGCCCGAACCGATGCGCGAACGAATCTTCACCCCCTTCTACACCACCCGCACACGGGGAACCGGGCTGGGGCTGAGTATTGTCAAAAAAATCGTGGAGGGACACAACGGCAGGATGACCCTTGAGTGCCCCCCTGAAGGAGGCTCCATCTTCACGCTGTGGCTTCCGAAAATACAGACAAACGGCTCTTAGAGAAATTCGCTAACAGGCGCAGGGTGCGTCTGGTAGAGGAAGTTTACGATGGCGCATACGATACTGGTGGTAGACGACGAGCTGAACATTCGCCGCGTGCTGGAACGCGCCTTCGCCAAAGAGGGCTACCAAGTGCAGACGGCGGAGGGCGGGCATCAGGCGCTCCGATTACTTGCCGAGACGCCGTGCGATCTGATGCTGACCGATGTGGTGATGCCCGACATGACGGGGCTGGAACTGCTCAAACGCGCCCGCCAGCAGCACCCGAACCTGCAGGTGGTGCTGATGACCGCCTACGGCACGATTCCGACCGCGGTGGAGGCGATGCGGGCAGGCGCGTATGACTTCCTAACCAAGCCGCTGGACATGGAGCGGCTGCGCAAGGTCGTTCGGAGTGCGCTGCGCGAGGCGTCCAGCGCGCCCAAGCCCACCGCACGAAAGTCCGCTAAGCGCAAGCAGACGGTCTTCATCGGCGAAAGCCCCGCCATCCGCACAGTGCTGCAGACCGTCGAGCGCGTCGCCGATACACGCACGACCGTGCTCATCACGGGCGAGAGCGGTACGGGCAAGGAGCTGATCGCCCGCATGTTGCACGAGCGCAGCAGCCGCGCCGACAAGCCGTTCGTCGCCCTCTCGTGCGCGGCGATTCCCGAAACGCTGCTGGAGGTCGAGCTGTTCGGCGCGGTCAAAGGCGCGTACACGGGCGCAGACGCCGACCGCATCGGCAAGTTCGAGGCGGCGGACGGCGGCACGCTGTTCCTGGACGAAATTGGCGACATCCCGCCCCTGATTCAGGTCAAACTGCTGCGCGTGCTTCAGGAGCGCGAAATTGAGCGGCTCGGCAGCAACACGCCCGTCCCCATCGATGTGCGCTTGGTGACGGCGACCAATCGCGACTTGGATGCGGCGGTCGAATCGGGCGCGTTCCGCAGCGACCTGTATTATCGCCTGCAGGTGGTGCATATCCACCTGCCGCCCCTGCGCGAGCGACGCGAGGACATCCCCCTGCTGGCGGACTACTTCCTCAACAAGTTCGCCGAAGAGAATGGGCGCACCCTGCGCACCATCAGCGCCGAGGCGATGCGCCTGCTGCAGAACGCCTGCTGGAAGGGTAATGTGCGCGAGCTGGAGAATGTGATCGAGTCGGCGGTGGTGTTAGCCCCGCCTGATGCTGAGACGCTGCTGCCCGAACACCTGCCGCCTAATTTTCAGGGGAGATAACCCTACGCCGCCGCAACCTGTTCCTGCAGGTACGCCTCCAGCGTGCGCCAGTAGGCTTGTAGGCGTTGGAGGGCGTCGGGCGCGCTCGAAAGGTCGCCTCGCTTGCCCGCTTGCTCCAGCTCGAAGGCGATTGCGGCGAACTCGTCCGCGCCGACGGCGCGCGCGCTGCCTTTGAGCGTGTGCGCCGCCGCGCCGACCGTCGCCGCATCCCCCTGCGCAACCGCCGTCGCGATTTGCTCTATCAGGTCGGGCGTCTGGCTGGCAAAGTCGCCGAGCAGTTCCGCGATGAATTCCGCATCGCCGCCTGTGATTTCGTTCAGGTAGTCGTAATTCAGCATGGTCGCCTCCTGTTATGCTGCCTGCTGCAGCGGTTCGTCAGACAGCCACTTTGCCAGCGTTAGGCGCAGCTTGTCCGCCTGAATCGGCTTGGAGAGGTAGTCGTTCATGCCGCAGGCGAGGCACTTCTCGCGGTCGCCCTCCAGCGCGTTGGCAGTGAGCGCGATAATCGGCGTCTGCACCCCGTGCTGGCGTAGCGTGCGCGTCGCCTCGTAGCCGTCCATCTCTGGCATCTGGCAGTCCATCAGGATTAGATCATAGGCAACTGCGGTCGCTTTCTGTACCGCCTCCAGTCCGTTGACGGCGATGTCCACCTGCAGTTGGAGTTTGGCGAGCAGGCGCGTGGCGACCTTGCGGTTGACCTCGTTGTCCTCCACGAGCAGGAT
>JAIMAN010000007.1 GCA_023511915.1 Armatimonadota bacterium | reverse complement strand
GACAAAGCCTGCGGGTCGCTCGCGATAGAACTGCGCACGCAGCCCGTCCGCCAGATCGTGCGCTGCGTCGCCGAGTTCGGGATCAAGGCGTGCGGCGCGGCTATAGAGGCTCAGCAGGCGGGCATGCTCAATCAGGCGCGCCCCGCCCGTCGGCTTGCCTTCGGGGTCTGTCCCGTCGCGGAGCGCGGAGACGGTCTTGCGCTCGGCATCCCAGTAGGGGCTGTCGCGCAGGGCGCGTAGTCGGGCAAACAGCGTCTCCTGCGCTGTGATGTCGCCGCGCTCCGCCAACGCCAGCAGCGTCTCCAGATGCGTGAGGTGGAACGCAGGCGGTGCACTGCTCGGCTCGATCGGCAGCGGGGGCAGCGCGGTCAGGAACGCTTCCGTCGCGCCCGAAACGGTCGCCGCGCGCGCCGAACGCGCCCAGCGGGCGTCCCACGCGCTGTCCAGCTGCTCCGCCATCTGCAGCACCTGCGCAGGGCGCGTGCGGTACATCTGGCTCAGCTCCTCCAAGTGGCGCATCAGCTCGGCGCGGGTGTCGGGCGCAACGGCGCGAATCGGCTTGCCGTCCGGTGTGAACCATGCGACAATCGGGTAGCGGTCGGGCGCGCCCATCAGCTGCGCCAACTGCCGCAAGTACCGCGCCCGCTTCGGCATGGCGTCCGCGTCGATTTTGACCGCCACAAACTCGCGATTAATCAAGTCCGCCACGCCCGAATCGGAGAACGCCTCGCTGCCCAGTCGCTGGCAGCGCCCCGACCAGTACGCGCCCAGCTCGATCAGCACCAGTCGGTCTCGCCGCTGGGCGCGTCGGAAGGCGTCCTCACTGCACGGCAGCCAGTTCACCAGTTGGTACTGCCCGCTGCGCAGGTAGGTTTCGGGGCAGCTTTGGAGGGCGTTCGGGTGCTGCTCGCGCTCCAGCCCGCGCAGACTGATGCCCAGCCACGCGAGCAGCACCATGAGCATACAGACGCCGCTGAGAACCGCGAAGCGCGGCGCGTACCGCTCAATGGTCGCGCGATATTCGGGGGTCAGCCCGCTCACAGCTGTAGTATACCGTCAGTGGTCGTGCCCGCAGCGAATCGTGACCGTCACGGGCGTCTCGTCAGTTGGTGGGGGCGCAACGCGCGTGCGCCCGATGAAGTAGTTGCAGTAGGCGGTCTTCAGCGTATTCAGGTCGTTGGGCGTGATTTGCAGCGGCACATTCGTCACGAAGCTTGTATACATCATGTCGTCGGGGTTCTGGCTGTGCCCGCCGATGCCAATCGCGTGCCCAAACTCGTGCGCGGCGACGCTGCGGATGTCAATCGGGTTGTTGCCCCGCACGCCGATTTCCACCGTCGCGCTAATCAGCCGCCCACTGCTGGGGTAGTAGGTGTAGGTCGTCAGCCCGTTGCGCGTGTCGGGCTTGAACACGACTCGTATCTGCGCGCCGTCGGGCGAATCGACCTCGCGATAACGCGCCACACCGCCCGTCGCCTCCACCCACTGGTCGAAGCCCTGCCGCGCGAGCGTGCGGTAGTAGTCCGAGTAGTTCGCGTCGCGCTCGAAGTAGACCGTCACGGGGAACTGCTCCCAATACAGCAGTCGCTCCAGCAGCGGCACATAGTTCGGCACGAAGGTCTCCGCCGAGCAGACGCGCTGCTCGCCCGAAGTTGCGCCGCCGCCCCCGCACCCTGCAAGCGACGACACGCCCAACGCAACGACCACCCCAAGCATTAGCCTTCGATTCATATTTACTCTCCCAACAGGATGACCCCTCCTGCAGTTCCCCAAGCGTGCAGGGGGAACCGAACCTGCGCTCCGCTTGGTTCCCCTCGCGAAGCAGGGGGAACCTAACGGAGGGGGTAAACCTGCCCATCGGCTTGCGCCCTGCATGGTATAATTTACCCCGATTTTGGAGGCGATAACCGATGAAGACAGGGATTCACCCAAAGTATATCGTCGCGACGGTGCGCTGCGCGTGCGGCAACAGCTTTGAGACGCTCTCCACCAAAGAGGAGATTCGCGTCGAGGTGTGCGCCGCGTGCCATCCCGTGTTCACGGGCGAGGGCAGCCGCCGCGTGGTCGACACCGAAGGGCGTGTGGAGCGCTTCAAGCGCAAGTACCAAAACTACGGCAACCGCTAATGGGCGCACAACGACCCGCGTACTGGCGCTACGGGGGGCAGGCGGTCATCGAAGGCGTGATGATGCGCAGCCCCCGTCATTTCGCCGTCGCCTGCCGCAAGCCCAACGGCGAGATGATTGTGCATGCCGAACCCATCGAGAAGACCATTCTCGGCAAGTTGCAGTTTCTGAACCGCCCGCTGCTGCGCGGGATTTTTATGCTCATCGACTCGCTCGCGCTGGGCATCAAGTCGCTCCACTTCTCCAGTCAGGTGCAGATTCAGCACGACCCCGACATCAAGCCCGTGTCTAAGCCTGTGCAAGATATTGCGATTGGCGCGTCCGCGCTGGGCGGGTTTGCAATCGGGATGTTCCTGTTTTTCGTGCTGCCGACGCTGCTGACCGATTGGCTCGCGCGCGAGGGCTGGGGCGCAATCGCACGCAACATGGTCGACGGCGGGCTGCGGATTGCGATTTTCCTGCTCTATGTGGGGCTGATTGGGCTGATGCCCGACATTCGGCGCGTGTTCCAGTATCACGGTGCGGAGCATAAAGCCATCAACGCACTGGAGGAGGAGGGCGTCGTGTCGGTGGAGGCGGCGCGCCGCCAAACGCGCCTGCACCCGCGCTGCGGCACCAGCTTCGTGCTGCTAGTGCTGATTCTGAGCATCTTCGTGTTCGCGTTTCTGGGTCGCCCGCCTGCGTATATTCGGATTCCGATGCACCTTGCGCTGCTGCCCGTGATTGCCAGCGCCACCTACGAGATTATTCGGCTGGCGGGGATGTTTAAAAGCGGCTTTCTGGCGCGGGTGCTGCTGGCGCCGGGGCTGTGGACGCAGTATTTGACCACGCGCGAGCCGACCGACGACCAGATCGAAGTCGCTGTCGCCGCCCTGCAGAAAGTGCGCGCGCTGGAAGAGGGTATACTCACAGCGGAGGAACCTACCGATGAACCCACCGAAGCCGCGAGTGCTGGTTAGCTTTATTGGGAAGGGGAAACGAGACGGCGCGTCCAGTGGCTATCAGACAACGCAGTACAGCTTCCCCGACGGGTGGCAAAGCCCGCCAATCTCGGTCTTTGGGCTTGCGCTGCTGACCTACTACGAACAGCACCTGCGCCAGCCGATTGACCGATGGCTGGTGCTGGGCAGCCCGCAGTCGAACTGGGACGCGCTGCTGGAGGGAGTTCCCGAAGACCAACAGGGTAGCGCCCTGAATCGGGTTTACGGAAAAATTCGCGACGCTGTGAAAGCGGAGGAACAATCGTCCAGCGCCACGGGAATCGGGCAACTGACCCAGCGGCTGCTGGATGAGTGGAGCGACGCGCTCTCGGAGCGGCTGCAGCCGATGGTGGTCAAGTGCCAGCTGGTGGGCTGGTGCGAAGCGCCGACCTCGCAACTGCAGATGTGGCGCGTGCTAAGCCAAGAGGTTCCCGAAGGCAGTGAACTGGTACTGGACATTACGCACGGCTTCCGCCACCAGCCGATGTTGCTTGCGCCGATGGTGGTGCTGCTGGGCATGCTGAAAAACCTCTCAGGCGTCGAACTCTACTACGGCGCGTTGGAGATGAGTAACCGCGTGTTGAAGCTGGACTTGTTCCCCGAACTGCTGGAATACATCCAACATGTGAGCGTGCTGCAAACCAGCGGCGACTACGAGCCGTTGGGCAAGGCGTTGATTGAGGAGAGCCTCCATGACCAACTCGCGCAGATTGCGTTTATGGAGCGCACCAACCGCCCCATAAACCCCAACCGCGTACATAAGTTCCTCGCACAGGCGCAGCGAACGCTCCCCGCCGAACACCCTTTGAAAAGCGATCTCTTAGATCACATGCGAACGCAGATGCAAAAACACCTGCAGCCATCCCACTTGGAGCGTCTACTCGCGCGCGCCGACGAGGCTGCCGAACACAGGGACTATGTAGTCGCCTACACACTACTCTTTGAGACGATAGTGGCGTTTGCAGTTTACCAGAAGTACCCCAATCCGCAGGAGGCGATGCTTGACCACCAGTGTCGCTCGCATGCCTTCAGTGAACTATGCCATCGTGATACGACGGGCGTTCTCAAGACTCTTCGTAATGTGCGCAACACGATTGTCCACGCAAGCCAGCCGCCTGACGGGGCAACACAAAAGGCGTTAGAGTCGGATGAGGAGCTTCAAGCGTTCTACAAGGAAGCGAGCCAGACAGTGAAGAACTTCATGAGCAGTCAGAGCGAGTCATAGCGTTCATACTGCAAATTCAGCGTCCCAACTTGCAGGAACCTCACCCCACGCGCGCGAACCTATAGGCGGGTGAGTTGTATGCGCTACCAAAAAGTGATTTGGGCTTTGGTGGGGCTGATTGCGTTGGGGGTTGCGCTGGTGTTGGTGATGACCCGCGCGGCGCGTCGGGAGCCGCCGCCTGTGCCGAACCTCGTGCGCGAGTCGCTGGGGCAGTTCCCCACACCGACAGGCGCACGCGAGGTCATCGCAGCATTCCCTGTGGACTTGGACGACGACGGCAACCACGAGGTGGTCGCTGTGCGCCAACGGTTCAGCGCACGGCAGGGCGACGCCGCCCTCTGGAGCGACTTGAACGGCAAGTTCGAGACGCTGCCGATTGCCGTGTTTTACGAGCCTACCTACACGCCCTTCCCACCCTACGAAAGCAAACGCCCGAAGCAACCGATCCTGCAGCGCGAGCTGCTCGGTTGGGACGCGACCACGCAACGCCTGACGCGCCTGCGCCGCGACGGAGGCGACTTCGCCTTGACAGCAATCGGCGAGGCGCGTTCCGAGCGGTTGCCTTACGCAACGCTCTTCGACGCCGACGGCGACAGCGTGCCTGAAACCCTGCTGGTACACCTTGCCCCCCACTCGACGGCGTTCCGCCTAACCGCAGAAGGTCGCTGGCAACCGCTGGCGGAGCCTGTGCCCGACCCAAGCCGCGTGGAAGAACAGTTGCTTCAGCAGGTTACCACCAAGCGCGTGCTGCCCTCTGGGCAGGTTGCCCACTCCATCCCTGCGCCTTTTATGTACCAACCTCCGCGCCCTACGGTGTCGTTGCCCGACAGCGACGGGGACGGTAAACCCGAACAGCTCGATGTGCTGCAGCGCACAATACGCCTCTCCCGCGGCAAGCAGATACCGTTCCCGCATCCGTTCACAGCGGGCGAGCAGTGGCTTGTCGCCGAGCTGGACGGCGCCGTCCCGCAGGAAATCATCTACGCCCGACAGAGCGGAACCCCCGCGAACACCCTGTTCGAGATTACGGCGTACCACCTCAAAGACGGGAAACTCCATACAATCCTCACGCATAGCCTTCCGAAGGAATACTACCTTGCGCTGGAGGCGATGGATGTGGACGGCGACGGGCGCGACGAACTCATCACGAACACTGTCGAGTCGGGCAACCGTGCGCGCTGGACAGTCTGGCGCTACGCCAACGGCGCGCTGGTGGAGCAATCGGGCGAGCATCGCACGCGGCTGAGTAGACTCAAGGACGCCGAATGGCTGATGCGGGGCAAGCGCACTCTTGCAGCAAACACGACGCACACACAGTTGCGTGGCTTTCAATTCAATCCGCCCAGTTCGGAGACGTGAGCGATGCTTTTCGACGATGCACCCCCAGTGCTGCAAGCGGCAACGGTGCTGGCGGGCGTTCCCGACGGCGACGCGGCGGCTGACCCCGCGCAGTGGGCGGTGTTTGACCTCGAGGGGCGCGTCGTCTGGTTCGGCGACTACGACTCGGACGGCAACGAGGAGTATGTGCTCAGCCACACTGCGGGCGGAGGCGTCGCGCAGTTCCGCGACGGGCAGTGGCGGTACACGCCGCTGCTGACGGGCGAGCCGATTGTGGCGGCGTTTCCCGCGCAGCGCAACGGGCAGCCGACACTCATCGTCGTCTACCGAAACGGCGCACTGGAAGCCATCCGCCTCGCAAGATAAGCCGCCAAATTCCCACCCGAATCGCCGATTCTGCGCCCAAACCCTTGAAACTTTTGCAGGGCGCATGGAGTATAATTGGCTATCACACGCTTAGGGGGTATAGTATGACCAATACTGCTGTCAAGGAAAAAGTTCGGGTGAACGACACGGAGTTCGAGATTACCCTCAAGCCCGTTCTGCCGCAGACGGAGAACGACCCGATGGTTCTCGATCAGCCGTTGCCGACGCCCGACGAGGTGCTGGAGCGCGTGCCCTCCATCGAGCGGCTGCCGCGCTGGGAAGACGGCGCACGCTAACCGATGAACTCACGGCTACAGCGCATCATGACGGAAGTCGCGCTGGCTGCCGTCCGCTATTCGGCAACGCATAGCGCACACTACGACGACGAGGCGGGGAGCTGGGTCATCATCAAGGATTTCCCACTGCCAGCGGGATACAACTACACGCATACCGATGTGCTAATCCTGCTGCCCAGAAACTACCCGCAGACGCCGCCCGACTGGTTCTATGTGGACGCGGAGCTGTTGCTCGAAAACGGCGACGAGCCTGACCATGTGTTCTACGATGACCTCAGCTTCGACCCGAACGAGGAGTGGTTCGAGGACGCCCCGCCGCAGATGCGCGGCTGGACAGGCTGCTGCCTGCACATCTACGACTGGCAGCCCGCCGCCGACCCGCTGCAGGGGCACTCGCTGCTAAGTGTGTGCGAACTTATCAAGGAGGCATTCGAGCGGTGGAAGTGAATCCGAACCATGCGCCAGCGACCGTGACGCTGGAATACTCGCCGATGACGGGCGAGGTGCGCTTCCCACAGGCGGTCTGGGAGCAGCTGCGGGCGACGCTGCTTGCCGACCTCAGCCGCGAGACGAAATGCTTCGTGCTGTGCCGCACGCTGGAGAGCAGCGGGCGCGTGGTGTTTCTGGCGCGGGAGGTCGTGCCCGTGCCCGACGAGGCATACGCGCAGCGTTCGGCAAGCCTTGTGGAGACGCGCCCCGAGTTCGTCCACGCGCTGCTGGTGCGCTGCGCCCGCGAGGGCTACGCACTGCTGGAGGCGCACACGCACCCGTGGACGACGCTGCCGCGCTTTTCGGGCGTCGACGACCGCAGCGACCTGCAGAAGTTCCAAACCACGCAGCCGATGTCGCCCCCGTTTCGGCACGGCAGCCTCGTGTTCGGCTGCGACATGAGCTTCGAGGGTCGCTTCTGGGACTACACGCGCGAGGCGATGGCGACCATCACGCGCCTGCAAGTGCTGGAGGTACCCCCGCGCACGCTGTACGGCGCCGACTGCCAGCCCCCCGACTGGGCGCGCACGGCGCTGGCGGTGTACGACCGTCAGGTGCGCGCGTTCGGGCTGGAAGGGCAGGCGATGCTCAGCCATCTGCGCGTGGCGGTGGTCGGCGCGGGCGGGCTCGGCTCGCAAATCGCTAACGCGCTCGCGCTGCTGGGCGTCGGACACCTGCTGCTGATTGACCCCGACCGACTGGAGCTGAGCAACCTGAACCGTGTGGTGGGCGCGAGTTATGCGCAAGCGGTGCGCGGCTGGCGCAAAGTGCGCGCGTTGGCGCAGCGGCTCAACCGTGCGCGCCCGCCTGAGCGTCGCACCGTTGCCCCACTGCCGCTGGATGTGCGCACACGCGAGGCGCTGGCGCACCTGCTCAGCTGCGACCTCATCGTCGGCGCAGTGGACAGCGCAGTCGCACGCCAGTACCTGAACACCGTCGCGATGTGCGCGCTGATCCCCTACCTCGATGCGGGCGTCGGCGTCCGCAGCGAGAACGGACGCCTCGCGCAAGGCGGCGGACAGGTGCAGGTGGTCATCCCTGGCGCGACCGCGTGCCTCGCCTGCACCGAGCGCGGCATCCGCCAAAGCGTCGAGGAGCAACTCACGCCCCACCAGCGCGAACTCTCCATCCGCGGGGGCTACATTCAGGGCGAAGCGATACCTAACCCGCAGGTGGTGTTCCTCAACGGCGTCGTCGGGAACCTGCTGGTGTGGGAGCTGGTAAAATTAGCCACGCACTGCGCGCCTGTCCAGCCGTACATCTACTACGACCTGCTGGGGCAGCATGTGTTTCCCGCGCGCGCCGAGCGCAACCCAAACTGCCTGCTGTGCGCATCGCACCCCGACAGCCTGCTGGGGCAGGGGCTGTACGGGCTGATGGGCTACCTTGCGCCTCGACGCGCCCCGAAAAGCAAACCGATCCCGACGCCGCGAGGGGGATAACCGATGGCGAAACCGATTCCGTTCAATCGGCGATGGCTGCAGAATCAGCAGGCGCGCGCAGAGGCGGCGGCTGACCCCACTGCCGCAGCAACGCCCGTCGTCCGAGAGCAGGCGCAGCAACTGCAGGCGATCATTTGCGCCGCGCTGAATGTCCTCGAACCCGACGACGAGGCGTTCGATCCTATGGCGCTTGTGCGGGCGTACCTCCAAGAGCCGCCGCGCGAGGCAGACCCTGTTCTCTACGCGCGGTTCGAGAGCCAGTGCCCCGGCTGCGGCGAGCCAATCCGAGTCGGCGACCCCATCGTGCGCCACCAGCAGTGGGGACGGTATGTGCATGCCCACTGCCGCAACCGCCAGCAACGCGCGGCGGTCGCCTACACCATCGTCGCACGCTATCCTGGCATCTGCCGACACTGCGGGCAGCCCGTCCACCCCGGCGAGCGTATCACGCAGGTTCGAGGCTTGGGCTGGATCCACGAGGCGTGCGCCCAGCAGCGTCAGCGCGACTCGTAGCGCCCGTGCAGGAACCGTCGCCGTCGGCGCGAATATCGCCCCGTGTTCGAAACGCAGCTGATTTTCCCGCTCAACGGCTGGCACAATCACGCCTCCAGCCTCGTGGAGTGCCCCAACGGCGACCTGCTGGCGTGCTGGTTCAGCGGTTCAGGCGAGCGCACGGCGGACGATGTGCAGATTCTGGGCGCACGCCGACGCAAGGGCGCGCCCCGCTGGAGCCAGCCGTTCCCGATGGCGGATACGCCCGACTACCCCGACTGCAACCCCGTGCTGTTCATCGACGCGCGGCGGCGACTGTGGCTGGTGTGGATCACTATCCTGAACCACCGCTGGGAAGGCTCGCTGCTGAAGTACCGCATTAGCACGGACTACCAGCGTGCGCTTGCGCCGCGTTGGACATTCGGCGACGCGCTGCACATCTCGCCCGACGCGCGGTTTGTGGAGCAGGTGGAAGCGTGGCTGAAGCGGCTGGAGGCGCAGAGCGCGTCGCTGCCTCCCGCGCTGCGCCCGCGCCTGGAGGTCTACCTGCAGACCGTGCGCCAGAACGCCCGCGACGAACTCTCGCGCAGGCTCGGCTGGATGACGCGCGTCCCGCCGCTGATCGAAGGCGAGCGCATCTACCTGCCCCTCTACTCCGACGGGTTCAGCTTCTCGCTGGTGGCGATTAGCGACGATTCGGGCGGGCGTTGGCGCGCGAGCAGCCCGATTCTCGGCGCGGGCGCGGTGCAGCCCAGCCTGCTGCGCCGACGCGACGGCACGCTCGTCGCCTACATGCGCGATAACGGTCCCCCGCCCAACCGTGTGTTCGTCGCCTACTCGCGCGACAACGGCGAAACTTGGACGGAAGCCGAGAAGACCAGCCTGCCCAACCCCGGCTCCAGCGTCGCTGCACTCGCCCTGCGCACAGGCGAGTGGCTGCTCATCGGCAACGACACCGAGCAGGGACGGCATCAGCTCGCCATCTGGCTCTCGGACGACGAGGGGCGCACTTGGCGCGTTGCTCGCTACTTGGAGCGCGACGCCGAGGGACGCGGACGCTACGCCTACCCATGCGCAATCCAAGCGCGCGACGGGACGATTCATGTGACCTACAGCTACGCGCTGGAACGGGACGACCTGCCCCGCGACGAGCAAGGCAGACCCAAGCGCAGCGCCATCAAATGGGCGCGCTTCGATCGCGAGTGGTTGCTGCGAGGCGACTAATCGGGTATCCTATAGGGCGATGCAAGCGACGCTGCCGCCGCCTGTGGACGCGCCTGCAGGGGCGAGGCTGCTGTACCGAAGCGAGAACGCGCTGGTCTACGAGCGACGCTTCTACTCGGACGACCCGCTCGCTGCGCAGGAGTTCGAAAGCGACACGGACTGGGCGGAGTTCGTGCTGAGCCTGCGCCCGCCCGACGCGGAGCATTTGGTCTGTCCGCGCACGCTGCGCAGCGATGTGCGCTACCTGCATCACCATCTGGTGGCGCGCCTGTCGCCTGAGTGCTTGCGCCGCTGGCTCGCGCCCGACCGCGCGCGCGTGCTGCCTGAGCTGCAGCCGTTCGTGCGCGGCGACGCCCCGTTCCCGCGCACGCTCTACCTGCTGGTGGACAACCCCCTGCTGCACGGCGTGGTCGAGGCGCTGCTGATGCCCCCACCTGTCGGCAGTTTGCGTCTGTTCTACGAGGGCAAGTTGCGCGAGCTGGTCGCCTTTTTGTGCTTCGCGGAGCCAGAGGTGGTCGCCGCCCAAGACGACGCCCGCCTGCGCGACGCGCTGGAGTACCTGCAGCAGCACCTAAGCGACCCGCACGCACTGCAGAAGGTCTCCGAGCGGCTGTGCGTCAGCCCGCGCCAGTGCCAGCGGCTGTTCCGCGTCGCGATGGGCTGCTCGCCGTCGGAGTACCTGACCGAGTTGCGCATGCGCCGCGCGGCGACCCTGCTGGTCAGCACGAACTTGTCGGTCTCCGAAATCGCGCTGGAGGTGGGCTACCTGAGCCTAAGCCACTTCTCGCGGGTGTTCCGCGAGCGGTTCGGCAAGACGCCCCGCGCCTTCCGCGCCGCGCCCAGCCTCAGCGTCGAGGAACTGCTGTTGAAGTAAACCGCTCACCCGCCCCCCCAGAATCGCCTGTCGACGCTGCGGTACTGCACCGCTTCGGCGATGTGAGGCAGTTGAATGGCGTCCGACCCGTCTAAGTCGGCGATTGTGCGGGCGATTTTGAGGATGCGGTCGTAGGCGCGCGCGCTCAGCCCCAGCCGCTGCACCGCCATGCGCAGATACCCCCGCGCATCCTCCCCAATCGGGCAGTGTTCCCGCGCGAGTTTCGAACTCATCTGCGCGTTGCACACGATTCCGTAGGGGCGCAGCCGTTGCAGTTGCCGCTCGCGGGCGCGCACCACGCGCTCGCGAATCGCCGCCGAACTCTCGCCCGCCTGCAGGGTCAGCAACTCGTCCTGCTTGAGGCGCGGCACTTCCAAGTGGATGTCGATGCGATCCAGCAGCGGTCCCGAAATGCGCTGCAGGTACTTGCGGATCATCGTCGGGCTGCACTGGCAGGTCTGGTGCGTGTCGCCGTAGAACCCGCACGGGCACGGGTTCATCGCCGCGACGAGCATGCAGCGCGCGGGGAACTGCACCGCCGCCTGCACGCGCGAGACCGACACGACGCCGTCTTCCAGCGGTTGGCGCATCGCCTCCAGCACATCGCGCTTGAACTCGGGCAACTCGTCCAGAAACAGCACGCCGTTGTGCGCCAGCGAGATTTCGCCCGGGCGCGGGATGCTGCCCCCGCCCACCAGCGCAGCGTAGGAGGTCGTATGGTGCGGCGAGCGGAACGGGCGTGTAGTCATCAACCCCGTCTTGGGCGGCAGTAGCCCCGCCGCGCTATACAATCGCGTCGTCTGCAGCGCCTCCTCCAGCGTCAAGGGCGGCAGAATCGTCGGCAGACGGCGCGCCAGCATCGTCTTGCCCGACCCTGGCGGACCAATCAGCAGCACATTATGCCCGCCCGCGGCGGCAATCTCCAGCGCGCGCTTGGCTTGCTCCTGCCCCCGAATCTCCGCGAAGTCCACCTCGTACTCGGCGGGCTGGCGCAGCAGCGCGTCCACATCCACGCGCACGGGCGACTTGTGCTTGGGGTTAATCAGCAACTGTACGGCGTCTAGCAGCGTCTCCACGCCATACACCTCGACGCCGCCGACGACCGCCGCCTCCGCCGCGTTCGTCTGGGGCACAATCAGCCGCCGCTTGCCCGACTCGCGCGCGTGCATCGCAATCGACAGCACGCCGTTCACAGGGCGCACGCCGCCGTCCAGCGACAACTCGCCCACAATCAGCGTCCCCTCCAGCGCGTCTAACGGAACCTGCTCCGACACCGCCAGAATGCCAATCGCCATCGGCAGGTCGTAGGCGGGACCCTCTTTGCGCACATCGGCGGGCGCGAGGTTCACCGTGAGTTTGAGTAGCGGGAAATAGAGTCCTGAGTTGCGAATCGCCGTGCGCACGCGGTCGCGCGACTCCTGCACCGCCGTGTCGGGCAGCCCGACCAGCGTCCAGAACGGCGCGCCCTGCTGCAGGTCAACCTCAATCTGCACGGTGAAGGCGTCGATTCCGTGCAGCGCCGCGCTTTCGACACGAGCAAACATCGCCGCGCCTCGATTCGGCGAATCGGCGACGGTTCCTGCTACCAGACGCCCCACAGCGTTTTTCGAACAGCGAGTCAAATTCCGCGCGGCTGGGGTATACTTTTGCACGAGGAGGCAAGTTATCGATGAAGATATTAGTTTCAGTGAAGCGTGTGCCTGACCCGTATGCGAAGATTAGCCCGAACGCATCGGGAACCGACATCAACCGCGACGGACTGCAGATGGCGGTCAACCCGTTCGATGAGATTGCGTTAGAGGAAGCGATACGCCTCAAGGAGGCAGGCAAGGCGACTGAAGTGGTCGCCGTGTCCATCGGCAGCGCCGAGGCGCAGGAGCAGTTGCGCACCGCGCTGGCGATGGGCGCAGATCGCGCAATCCTCGTACAAACCGATGATCCCCTCGACGCGCCCAGCGTCGCCAAAATCCTCGCCGCCGTCTACCAGCGCGAGCAACCGAACCTGATGCTGATGGGCAAGCAAGCCATCGATATGGACGAGAACCAAGTGGGGCAGATGCTGGCGGCGATATTAGACCTGCCGCAGGCGACCTTCGCGTCGAAAATCACGGTCGAGAACGGCACGGCGACTGTGGAGCGCGAGACGGACAACGGTATCGAGACCGTCCAAGTGCCGCTGCCCGCGATTATCACGGCGGACTTGCGCCTGAACGAGCCGCGCTATGTCGCCTTGACCGGCATCGTGCGCGCCCGCAGCAAGCCGCTGGAGACGCTGACCCCCGCCGATTTGGGCGTGCAGCCGCGCGCGCGCGTGCGCCTGACCCAAGTGGAGGCGCCCCCCGCACGCAAAGCGGGCAAGCGCGTGAGCGATGTCCACGAACTGGTGCGCCTACTGCGCGAGGAGGCGCGCGTCATCTAAGGAGGCAAAGCGATGAAGATCCTGGTACTGGCAGAAACGGACGGCGGGCGCGTCTCAGAAAAGAGCCTGCCCGCGATTGCTTTCGCACAGCAGAAGTCGCCCGAGGCGTTCACCGTCTTGGCAATCGGCGACAACCTGCAGTGCATCGAGACGCTTACGGGCTACGGCGCGCAGGCGGTGCTGACCGTGAACCACCCCGCGCTGGCGAAGCCGCTGGCGGAGCGGTACGCGCCTGTGGTCGCCCACTACGCGCGACAACTCGGCGCGGACGCCATCGTCGCCACGACCACCACCTTCAGCCGCGATGTGCTGGCGCGCGTCGCAGGACTGCTGGACGCGCCGATGCTCAGCGACATCATCGCGCTGGAACAAACCGACGGCAAACTGGTCGCCAAACGCCCCATCTACTCGGCGAACCTCATCGGCACTTTCGAGGTGGAGGGCAGCCCCGTCGTGATGACCGTGCGCGGACCCGCGTGGGGCAAGCCTGAGCCGAAAGGCGCGGACTCGCCCGTGCAAACCGCGGAAGCCCCCGCCGACATTCCGACCCGCTCCGAGTGGGTGCGCCTGCAGGGCGGCGGCGGCGGACGACCCGACCTGACCCAAGCCCGCGTGGTCGTCTCTGGTGGACGCCCGCTGAAAGACCCAGAGACCTTCGAGAAATACATCGGTGGGCTGGCGGACGCGCTCGGCGGCGCAGTCGGCGCAACCCGCGCGGCTGTCGATGCGGGCATTGCGCCCAACGAACTCCAAGTGGGGCAAACGGGCAAGACCGTCGCGCCCGAACTCTACATCGCCGTCGCCGTCTCTGGCTCCGTGCAACACCTGGCGGGCATGAAGGACTCCAAGGTCATTGTCGCCATCAACACCGACCCCGAAGCGCCCATCTTTCAGGTAGCGGACTACGGGCTGGTGGCAGACCTCTACCAAGTGTTGCCTGAACTGACGGAACTGCTGAAAAACAGCAAGGGATAATAATATCTATCGTCTGGGCAAAGTTTACGATCACCAGCAAGACTGAAGCCCCCTCCTTTAGGTTCCCCCTGCTCGCAGGGGGAACCGAACCCGTGCGCGGTTCCCCTCGCGAAGCGTGGGAACCTGCAGGAGCGGGGCGGACGCTACTTCACCTTGCAGGTGGAGACGCCGATGAGCTTGTAGAGAAAGCACTGCCCTACAAGCCCCGACAGCAGCAGCGGGACGCCAATCAGCCCCAGCCAGTTCTGGGCGTACACGCCCCAGCCGATAATCGCCGCGCCCAGCACAATCCGCAACACGCGGTCAATACCGCCAACATTCGGTTGCATGGTGTTGCACCTCCTACGCTATTCTACGCAAATGCCACACGCATGGTTTTAGAAACGGAACGGATCGGGGTCGTCCTCATCGTCGTCGAGCGAGCTGAGTCGTGCGTCCACAGGCAGCGGCGCGTCGTCGGGGAGCGCGTTCGACTCCACGCGGCGCGGGGGGACGCTGGTCGGCAGGGCGCGTTCGAACGCGCGCAGCACCTCATCGGGCGCGGGCTGGCTGACCAGCACCTTGTGCATCGCGCCGACCACAGCCTCGCGGTTCGGCTCGCCGTTGCCGTTGCGCGTGCGGGCAATCAGGTCGGCGACGGCGTTGCGCTCCAGCGCGGGGTTCAGCTGGCGCAGGTGTTGCCACACGGCGTCTTCGAGGGGCAGGTCGGGCGCGGGGGGGTAGGTCTTCAGACCGTCCTGCCCGCGCATGAGCGCAGGGCGCGGGAAGCGCACGAAAATCGGCTGGTTGAAGTACGGATGGCGCACCAGCATCTCGCCGGGCGCGAGCGCGCCGAGCTTCTCTTTCGCCGCGTCGCCGAAAATCGCGTACCCAGGCTGCGCCAACTCCTCCATCTCGATGCGCCCGTACAGCGCGGTCGAGCAGTTGCCCACCACTTGGCGGTCAACCTGCGAGCGGAACTGCTGCGCCCCGAACAGCACCAGCCCCAGATACCGCCCGCGGGCGCAAATATCGCGGAGCGTGCGCATCACATAGGTCTCGCGATTGGTGTTCGGCGCGTACTGGTTCAGCTCGTCCACCACCACGACCACCGAATCGACGCCCAAGTCGCGCTGTTCCATCCGCTCGCGCAGCTCGGCGATGATGCGCGTGAAAATCAAATCCTGCGCCTCCGCCGACATGTTCGCCACATCGATCACATACACCGTGCGGTCTCGGAACTTGCCCCACGGCAGGTCGGAGGGCGTCTCGCACTCGCCGACCAGCCCCGCAAAGCGTGTTGTGAGGTTCACCAAGCGGTTCTGGATTTTGCGGATGGTCTCCACCGCGAAGCTGCGCCACTGCTTCTGGTTTTTCGCCTCCAGGTACTTCAGCACGAGCTCGAACCACTGTACGAGGTCGCTGAAGCTGCGCACTTGGATGCGTGTCGGCAGCTCGCGGCTGCGCAGGATTTCCGCCTCTTCGCTCTCGAACTCGAACACTTCGCGTTCGATAACGCGCTGGCGCAGGAACTGCAGGAAAGCGTCCGCTTTGGCGTCCACATCGTCTTTGTTGAGCAGCACCTCCACATAGCGCATCACCTCCTGCATGCCCCACAGCATCGGGCGCACATTGTGGCGCAGGTCGGGATGCGTGCGCAAAGTGGCGAGGTTCACGCGGTCGGACTTGTAGGGCGCGTAATATTCCACATGCGGGAACGGCTTCGGCTGAATGCCCACCGCCTGATACACTTTCAGGTCGCGTGCGTCCAGCGTATGGGACGGCTCGTGGTCGATGAACAGCAGGTCGCCGCCTTTGACATTGAAGCACACGACCGCTACGCTTTTGGGCGCTTTTTGGAAGATGGCGGTCAGCAGGAACTGTATCGCGCTCGTTTTGGCGGCAAGTCCGCTCGTGCCTGTGACATTGAGGTGTCCCGCTTCGGGTCCCAGCAGGAAGTCGGCGTCGAGGTAGATGGGCACGAGGGTTTCGCCGCTTTCGTAGACGCCGACAGGGATGCGCCGCGCGGGGGGGATTTCGTCGATGCGCAAGGCGTAATGCACATCCTCTTCGGTCGCCAGATAGACGGGCGCAATCGGCGGGGGTTGCACGGGCTGTTCGGGGTAGTGGCGCAGCACCGCCGCGCGGTAGAGGCGGATCTCGGTGCGCACGGTGGGCGGCTGCAGTTGGGGATTGCCGTCGAAGCCCAGGTAGTCTGCCAGCGCGTTGGGCACATCGTTGTAGGTGTAGCCTTCGGTGATGACGCCCCACACCTTGCGTGCGCCTGCGTCCACCTTGACCAGCGCCCCGATGCCCAGCGGCGCGTCTTCGGTCGCCCAGAAGTGGAACTCGTAGGCGGTATTGGGCTGCCGCTCGGTCGCCACCACGCGCCCGATGACCTGACGACTGGTCGGCGGCGCGCCGTTCGTCTGTACCGCTGCTAACGATTGGGTCTGCATGATAATCACCCGCTATATGTGGGATTATACCTCAGTGCGCTCGCCGTTGCAAGGGCATCGTTGTGTTTCTACGCTTGCGCTGCCAGCAGTGGTATACTTTAATTATAACGCGGGGTCTAATGTGTGGGCGCTACGGCTTGCTGGGGCGGTGTATTTGGGGAGCGTGCTTTGGGCGCGTGGAGTTCCCGACACGGCGTGGGGGGCGTTCGGCGCGTTGGCGTTGGGTGCGTTGGCGGCGAGCCTGCTGGAGCGTCGCTGGCGCACGCCCGCTATAACGGGTGTAGCGTTGCTGTTTGATAATGCACTGGTGGGAGCATTAGCCTGGGCGATAGGGGGTGCAGCAATTGCCTACTGGCTGTTTGTGTTGCCGCTGGTATATGCGCTGCACCGTTCGGGCGCTGCAGGCGGGTGGCTGGGCGGGGTATTGGGAGGCGTCGCGGTGTACCTGACCGATTGGCTGCGCACAGGCGCGCTGCCCACTGAGGCGACGACTCTGAGTTGGGCGGGTGGACTGGTAGGGCTGGGCGGCGCACTTGGCTGGCTCTGGCAACGGCGTGTGCAGGCGGCGCAAGACGCGCTGCTGGAAGAAGCTGCACGCGCGATCGAGCAAAGCGAAGCGGCGGAACGGCGCATTCGCGAGAGCTACCGCGAGCTGGCGCACCACTACCACCGACTGGAGGAACACCTAACCGCCTTACAGGACGCCGCAGAGCTACTGCACGCACTGCAACAGGCGCGCGAGCCTGAATCGCTGCTGCACATCCTGCTGGAACGCTTGCGGGCGCGGTTCGGCGCGTCAGGCGCGGTGATTTACCTCACGGACGAGACTGGTGCAGTGCTACAAGCGGCGCACGCCATCGGTGCGCTCGCTAAACTTGAGAAAACCGCGTTCACCACGCCCGTGCGCCCGTTCCAAAAACGACCCGCTCTCCAATCGCTGGTCAGCCAGATTCGAGCTGCGGTTCTGGAAATCGAGCGACTGGCGGAGGCGCATCACGAATCGGTCGACCAGTCGGACGCAATCGTTGTTCCTCTGATGGGAGAGGGGTGCATTCTGGGTGTCGTTGCGCTGACGACATGCGCGCCCAACGGGTTCAGTCCAGAAGTCCGCACGCGCGTCCGCGCGCTCGCGCCGCACCTGTCCGCGCTGTTGACGCTGGTTGACCAGATGCGCCTGATGAGCGCGCGGCTCGCCGAAACCCAAACGCTGTACGAGTTAGAGAACCTACTGTTCAGCGTCGAAAGCCCGCGCGCCTTGCCCCAGCGTGCGCTCGCCGTGTTCAAGTTAGTGCTCCCGTATGAGCATGCCCAGCTGTTGCTGTCTAGCGACAAGCATCTGGAACTTGTGGCGCAAGAGGGCGCGATGCCCCCGCTGCACACGGCGTTGCCGAATCTGAGCCAGTCGGAGCCGCCCGTGCAGGCATGCCTCTACGACGTCAGCCACACGCAAGCAGAGGCGTTCGCGCCTGCCACAAGTCTGATGATAGCCCCACTGCGTGGCGGCGTGCGCGTGCACGGGCTGATTGCGCTTGGACGCACGGAGCTGCCTGCGTACAACGCGCTTGACCTGGAACTGCTCCAGACGCTGGCGTTCCAGTTGACCAGTGTGCTGGAGCGCGCCCTGCTGCTCAGCGACTTGGAACGGCTTGCCGTCACCGACGGGCTGACAGGACTGTATAACTACCGCCACTTCCAAGAGCGATACCGTGAAGAGGTGAATTTGTGCCGCCGCTACCACCACCCGCTGGCAATTATGCTCATCGACTTGGACGGCTTCAAGCAGGTGAACGACACCTATGGGCATCTGGAGGGCGACTACCTGCTGGTGCAGTTGGCGGATGTGCTGCGCAACACGCTGCGCAACACGGAGCTGATTGCCCGCTACGGGGGCGACGAGTTCGTGGTGCTGATGCCCTCCACGAATTTGCAGGGGGGCGTCGCCGCAGCGAATCGTGTCCTGCAAACGGTGCGCGAGACGCTCTTTTGGGACACGATGGGCGCGCCGCGCTTTCGAATTACGCTTAGCATCGGCGTCGCCGCCTACCCCAATAGCACGCAGAACCCCGTCGAATTACTGGAAAAGGCGGATGAGGCGCTCGAAACCGCCAAGCGGGGCGGCAGGAATCGGATCGTCGCCAGCGAAAATATTGCATAAATACTGAACTCGCCCGCACCGCCGACGAATTATAATATAGGGGTGCAATGGGCGAAAGTGGAGAGCGCGTGATGAAACCTACGACCCTGCAGCAAGCTGAAGCATATTTGCAGCGCGGACGGTTGAAGCAAGCGGCGCGGGTGCTGCGACGCGCCGTGCAGGCGGGCGATGCGCCGTTGGAGTGCTACCTGCGCCTTGCGGAGGTGTGCCGCTTGCAGGAGAACTGGCACGGCGCGATCGACGCCATCCGAGCCGCGCTCCAGTGTCAGCCCGACTCGATCCCCGCGCGCGAGCGGCTGATTGAGCTGCTCATCGAGAGCGGACGCCTCGCGGAAGCCGTCGCTGAGTGCGAACGCTGGCTCAGCGAGATGCCCGAACACCCGACCCCGCTGGAACACCTGCTCGACGCGCACTGGCACGCGATGGACTACATGCGCGCCCTGCAAGCTGCGAACCGATTGGTACAGCTGCAGCCCCGCAACGCGCACTATCGCATGCGCCGCGCACGCCTGCTGGACAACCTCGGACGCCGCGCCGAAGCCGTCAGCGACTATGAGCAGCTCGCGTTCGAAGCAGGCGCGCCGCTGGAGATTATGGTGTGGGCAACGCTCGAACTGGAGCGGCTCGATCGAGTGCAAATGCGCCAGCTGGTGCGCCTGCTCACAGAGGACGCGCTGTTCTGGGTGAAGTTCATCCGCGACCCGAAAGGCGCGGCGCGCGAGCGCGGCTTCACCTTCAGTCGCGTCGGCGAAGAGGTGCTGGAGACGATGCCCGACACGCTCCTGCGCGAGATGCCACGCCCCCCACGCCGCTATGCAGGCTATAGCTGAGCGACTGCTGCCGATACGCCACGCGCTCGGCACGCGCACGCTGGTGATGGGCGTGCTGAACACCACGCCCGACAGCTTCTACGACGGCGGCAGGTACGCGGCGTTCGAGCGCGCCCTCGCACGCGCCGAACAGATGCTTGCCGAAGGCGCGGACATCCTCGACATCGGCGGCGAATCGACGCGCCCTGGCGCGGAACCCGTATCCGAAGACGAGGAGCTGCGCCGCACCGTCCCCCTGATTGAGGCTATCGCCGCGCGCTATCCGCAGGCGACAATCTCCATCGACACGACCAAGAGCCGTGTCGCCGAAGTTGCCCTGCATGCGGGCGCGTGCATCGTCAACGACATCAGCGGCATGACCTATGACCCGCGCATGGCGGAGGTGGCGGCGCAGGCGGGCGCGCTGGTCGTGCTGATGCACATTCAAGGCACGCCCCGCACGATGCAACAGAACCCCCACTACGCCGATGTGGTCGCCGAAGTGCGCGAGACGCTCCACGCCCACGCCCAACGCGCCGAGCAAGCGGGCATCCCGCGCGAGAACATCTGGATAGACCCTGGCATCGGCTTCGGCAAGACAGTGGAACACAACCTGCAGCTCCTGCGCCATCTGCCGACGCTCAAGTCGCTGGGCTACCCCATCTTGATTGGCACTTCGCGCAAGTCGTTTATCGGGCATCTGCTGGGCGGGCTGCCGCCCGAAGAGCGTCTGGAGGGCACGCTGGCGACGCTCGCGCTCGCCGTCGCGTGGGGCGCGGACATCGTGCGCGTGCATGATGTGCAGGCTGCTGTGCGCGTCGTTCGGGTTGCCGACGCGCTTTGCCGACTATGAATCGCTACCTGTTGAGGAATGGACGGTTGCTCGACCCGTCGCAATCGCTGGATAGGCGGGGCGACCTGCGCCTACGCGAGGGGCGCATCGCCGAACTGGGCGACGCGCTCGCGCACGACGCGGGCGAGACGGTGATTGACTGCACGGGCTGCTGGGTCGCGCCAGGCTTGGTGGACATCCACGTGCATCTGCGCGACTTGGGGCAGAGCCACAAGGAGACACTGCAGACGGGTGGCGCGGCGGCGGTCGCGGGCGGGTTCACCAGCGTCTGCTGCATGCCGAACACCGAGCCGCCGCTGGACAGCCCAACGCTCGTGCGCGAGATTTACGCCCGCGCCGAACGCGAGTCGCCCTGCAGGGTTTATGTGGTCGCCGCGCTCACGCAGGGCATGCGGGGCGAGGTTCCGTGCGACTATCACGCGCTCAAGCAGGCAGGCGCGGTCGCCTGCTCCGACGATGCCTTCCCCGTGCAGTCGGCGGAGGTGATGCGCCGCGCAATGCTCGGCTGCGCCGCCTACGGGCTGCCTGTGGTGACGCACTGCGAGGACAAGTCGCTCAGCGACGGCGCGAGCATGCACGCGGGGGCAATCAACGCGCGGCTGGGGCTGAAGGGCGCGCCCGCCTCCGCCGAGACGGTGCAAATTGCCCGCAACGCGCTGCTGGCGCGCGAAACGGGCTGCCACCTGCATGTGCAGCATCTCTCGACGGCAGTCGGCGTCGCGCTGGTGCGCTTTTTCAGGTCGCTGGGCGTGCGCCTGACAACCGAAGTCGCCCCACACCACCTGCTGCTGACCGACGAGGCGTGCGCGGGCTTCGATACAAACGCCAAGATGAACCCGCCTCTGCGCACGGACGCTGACCGCAACGCGCTCACACACGGCGTGCTGGAGGGCGTCATCGACTGCATCGCGACCGACCACGCCCCGCACGCGCCCTTCGAGAAAGCGCAGCCGTTCCCCAGCGCGCCGTTCGGGATTGTGGGGCTGGAGACCGCGCTGGGGTGCATGCTGCACTGGAACCGCCAGTTGCCCCAGCCGCTGGAGCCGCTGCAACTCGTGAACCTGATGAGTACCGCGCCTGCGCGACTGATGGGGCTGCCTACGGGCGCGCTACAGGTGGGCGCGCCTGCCGATGTGGTAGTCATCGACCCCGACCTGCGCTGGCGGGTGGAGGCAGCCCAGTTCCGCTCCCGCAGTCGCAACACGCCGTTCAACGGCTGGGAACTGACGGGCAAGGCGCGCTATACCTTCGTCGGCGGCGCGTTGGTGTACCGCGCGGACTAATCTCCCTACTCCCGCTTCTCCATCAGCATCTGCAGCGCGCCATCATCGGGGAAGCGTCGCAGCCCGCGCCACGCCCAAGTGCGCATCCTGCCCAACTCGCCCAACTTGTAGGCGCGTAGTGCGAGCCAGCGGTAGGCGTGCAGCAGCCCCTCCCGCTCGAACGGGTTGCTCGGCGTCCAGACCGCGCCGTTTTCCACTGCCCGCAGCAGATACCGCTCGCTCAGGTCGTACCGCTCGGTGTAGAGCAGGTGGTAGCGCCCCAGTTCGGTAAAGATGGCGATGCTTTTGGGGTTGTTGCGTGCGCCCTCTTCCAGAAACGCTAACGCCTGCGGCAGGTTTTTCGGATTGTCGAACAGGATCATCTGCGCGCCCACGAGGTAGCCAGGCACGAAGGTCGGGTCAATCCAAGTCATGAAGCGGTACAGTGGCAGCACCTCGCGCACGGGGCGGTGAACATGATGGCGCACATCGAAGTAGGGCTTCATACTGCGCTCGACATCGCCCCAGAGCCAGCGCGGGTCGCGTTCGGGTTCGGGGATGACGCCCGTTTCGTCTTTGTGGTCGTGCAGTCCGTCCGCGCTGCTGGCGGCGTGCGCGGCGCCGTGCTGCTTCTCGCGTTCAGTCATCGGGCGCAGGCGCACGCCCCCATGCGTGTACTCGTCGGTCTTCGCCCACAGATAGCTGGCGACGCTGCCGCGAAACTCGCCCATCACCGACGCCAGCGCCTTTTTGTCGTAGACGGTCAGCGCGTCGAGCGTCTCGGCGCGCTGGGTGTGATACGGCGTGGCGATTCGCGCCAGCGCGCCGCCGACCGCCAAGCCGATTAGACACCCCGCTGCCCCGATGAGCATTCCAAGTTGCACGGGGTCAATTATCGGCAGGGTGGGCGTTGCGCTTTACTTAGCGTCGCACCGTCGCCGACTCCAGAATCGTGAGCGTGCCGCGCTCGCTGTCCAGTTCCGCCAGCACGCCGTAGGGCAGCGTGAGCGGGTCTTTGATGTGCCCGAACGGGAAGCCCGCCATCGACGGCTGCGGCAGCCCGCCGAAGTAGTCGTCCAGTATCTCGTCGGGCGTGAGCGTCTGCTCGCCCTCCTTGACATGCTGTTCCCAGCGGGTGTCCTCGCTGAAGGCGATTCCGCGACATGCCGCCCACTTGCCCGCCAGCGCAAGGTGGTTCAGCATCGCGTCGAGGCGGTAGGGCGGCTCGTCGACATCCTCGATAATCACAATCGCGTCGCGCGTGTCGATCTCGTAGGGCGTGCCGATGGAGTCCGCCATCAGGCATAGGCAGCCGCCCGTGATGCGCCCCTGCGCTTTGCCGGGCACAATCGTGCGGTAGGGCGCGTCCCAAGTGGGCAGCTCGCCCAGCGGTTCGGGAACCTCCAGCGCGCGCCAGAACACCTCCATCGCGTGGTCGGGAATGGGGCGCGTCATCGTGATGGGCATCGGCGCGTACAGCCCGACCAGCCCCACCTGACGCAGCAGCCACAGGTGCAGCACGGTGATGTCGCTGTAGCCAATCAGCAGCTTCGGGTGGTTGCGGAACACCGCGGGGTCTAAGTAGCGAATGAGCCGCGCCGCGCCGTAGCCCCCACGCGAACACAGCACGGCGTCCACATCGTCGCGGGCGAACATCGCCATCAGGTCACGGGCGCGCTGCTCGTCTGTGCCTGCCAAGTAGCCGCGCCGCGCCAGCGCGTGCTCGCCCAGCACAAGCTTGTAGCCTCGCTGGTAAAACGGCGCCAGCCCTTTCTCCAGATCGTCTGCCTCAATCGCGCTGGAGGGCGAGACCACCCCCAGCGTCATTCCAGGTTCAATCGCCTTCGGTCGGAGCAACTCCATAGCGACTGGAATACGCCCCGCGCGGCAAAACTCCTGCCCCCTTTAAAAACTACACGCTCATGCCAATAATCCAAGCAGGAGGCAGAAGGCGATGCATATTCATGCGAACTTGGCGGAGCAGTTGCATATCAACGAGCAGAACCTAAGACAGCGCAAGCAGTTCCTGCGCCTGAGCCAACACGAGGCGGAGCTGCTGCGCAAGTACGCCAGCTGGGCAGAGCAAATCGCCCCCACTTACGCCCGCGAGTTCTACGACTTCCAGTTCGACTTCCCTGAGACGCGCGCCTTTTTCGAGCGCTACGCGCACAAAAAAGGCATTTCCCTTGCCCAGTTGCGGGCAGGGCTGGAACAGGCGCAGGTGGGATATCTGCTGGACATCTTCCGCGAGGCGCAGCGCGGCGGCGACTTCGGAATGGACTTTTTCGCTAAACGGCTGCGCATCGGCTATGTGCATAATGTCATCGACCTGCCGATGAAGTGGTACCTCGGCAGCTACGGACTGCACACGGACTTACTCGCGCGATACATCCGCGAGACCGAAGAGATCCCAGCCGATGAGGGACACGAACTGTTCCAAGCCGTGCTGCGGGTGTTCTACTACGACATTCAGGCGGTGGTGGACTCGTTTATCGTGATGCTGTTGAGTGATTTCGGATTAGACACCAGCACGATACGGGTACAATCGCTGAGCCAAGACCTCACGGAGTATCTGGGCGATGTGCGCCGCCTGTTCGCCGACGCGATTAACTCCTCAATCAACGCCAGCGACGAGATTCTGGGGGCGTCCTCGAATCTCAAGGAGACGACCGACCAGACGCAGCTGGCGGTCAACCAGATTGCCTCGGCGATCGAGCAGGTGGCGCGCGCGACGACGCACCAAGCGACGCAGATTCACCACGCCGCCGAATCGACGCGCACGCTCAACGAGGGCGTGCAGACCGTCTCGCGCGGGGTCGAAGAGCAGGCGCAAGCCGTGCAACGCGCGACGCTGGTCATCGATCAGGTGGGCGGCAAAATCCGCGCGACTGCCGACAAGGTGCGCGCGATGGGCGAGCATTCGCAACGCATCGGCGAGATGATCGAGGTGGTCAACCAAATCGCCTTCCAGACGCACCTGCTCGCGCTCAACGCCGCGATTGAAGCCGCGCGCGCGGGCGAGGCGGGACGCGGCTTCGCCGTCGTCGCCAAAGAGGTGCAACAACTCGCCGAACGCTCCGCGCAGTCCGCCAAAGATGTCGGGCAACTTGTGAACCAAATCCGACAGGTAGTCGGCGAAACCGTCGGCGCGATGGAGCAGTCCACGCAGCAGTTCGAGCAGGAGCTGGTTGTCGCCGTGCGCGAGGTGAGCGCGATTGTCGAGCAGTACCGCAGCGTGGCGCACCAGATGGCGCAAAGTGCCGAGCAGGTGCGCGTCGCGATGGACGAGGTCGCCAGCTCGGGCGAGCAGACCAGCGCCGCTGCGCAGGAGGTCAGCGCGTCCAGCCAGCAGCTTGCCGCCCAAGCGCAGGAGGTCGCCCGCTGGGCGAACGAGCTGTACCAAATCGCCGAGCGGCTCAACCAAGCGCTGAGCGCGTTCCAGCGACGCGAGACGCACGCCACCACCCGCGCGGCGTAAGAACCAAGTCGGGGCGCAGCGTCTGCGCCCCATGCCCCCCTTTGGAGTGCTGAAGCGTCAGCTGCAGCATCAGGCGGAAGCTGCACGAGTCCCCTCTTTGGAATGCTGAAGCGTCAGCTGCAGCATAGGCGGAAGCTCCGCTTCCGCACTCCATAAGCCGTTGTGTTCGCTCAGCCTGGGCGGAAGCTGCACGAGTCCCCCCTTTGGAGTGCTGAAGCGTCAGCTGCAGCATCAGGCGGAAGCTCCGCTTCCGCACTCCATAGCCTAAGGTTGGGGGGCACGCAAAACGCAAAATGCGCCCCGAAGAATCGAGGCGCACATTGCATACTTCACGGAAGTGGGAGGTGTGGAACTCCACACCCCAGCCACAGACTGCAGGTTTTAGTTCGAGCGGCGGCGGCGCAGCGCCAGCAGACCCACCAGACCCGAACCCAGCGCAATCATGCTCGCAGGCTCGGGGACAAGGATGGTCACAGAACTCCAGCTACCGTAGTCGCTCTGAGCTGCTCCCGGAGCGTTGGTTCCGAAGTTCGTGCGCACAGTAACGCCCTCCGAACCAATCAGGCTGCCTTGATTGAGAATGTTGAAGCCAGCCAATCGGTTCGTGGAGAACTCATAGAGACCTTGCGGAGCGTTCGCGTTGACGGTCAGCTGAACATACATAACATTCATCCACTCATTATATGAAGTACCACCCGGAACCAGAACTTTAGCGGCTGCGCCATAGTTGGTGACCAGTGGCTGAGTAGATGTTGGGTCGGCGAATGGCGTCACGCTGTTCGCACGAATACGGCGGATACCGCCAGCAACTTGACGAATCCAGCTCTCCTGGTCCGAGAGATTAATAAAATCACTCGTCCAGTTCTGGTTGATGTTAGGACCTGAGAACGCGCTAGAGTAGTCCTGACCCGTGGGTGCACCTGGGTCTTGACGGGTCAAGTCAAAAAACATGTTGAGGATAGCCCAGGCAGTGCTGCCGCCGTAGCCAGGATTGAACTTCGCGCCAAACACAAGGTAGAAGTTGTCACCTGGACCGAAGCCATCTTCAACCGTTGCGCCACTGCCGTCTCCCCAGATGATAGGTCCGTTCAGATCACGGGCGACGCCTGTCCGAAACTGGCTTTGGGCGAAACTCGCGGTCAGTGTCAGCGCTGCAATCGCGCTCAGAGCAATCAGTCGTTTCATCACACATCCTCCTTTCTGAGGTTGGTTGCGAAGTTCGGGGCGAACCGAACTCGCGTTGCAGCGACTACGCTGCACGAAAACAGTCGTTTATTCTCTTCGTGTCATGGCAGAGGGAGAGTGGTACTCTCCATCGTACCCATAGTATACCCCACTTTTGTAGGGTTTGTCAAGGGGGTCCCCTGTGGGGTTGCCCCGATGGCATGTATAGTATAGCACATTTTTGCGCGAATGTCAAGGGGGGACGGAGCGATTCGGGGGGAATTTGGGGGAATTTTGCGGGGATTTAACATTTCTGTTGCCCTCACCCCCAGCCCCTCTCCCACAAAGTGTGCGAGGGGATTATGGCGTGCGGAAGCGCAGCTTCCGCCCACGCTGAAGCTGACGCTTCCGCACGCCAAACAGGTCAGCGTGCAGCTCACCCCTCGCCCGTTTGCGGGAGAGAACAACCGCACGCGCCTGCGCGGACGCAACCCGCCGCGACAGTGCATGGCCTGCACTAAAACGGCAGGAGTCCCCCCGCCCACTGTCGAATCCTACCCCAACATCTTGGGAGGAAACGCATGGACGCTGGCTTCGTACACCTACATTTGCACACAGAGTTTAGCTTATTAGACGGGGCGACGCGCATCAAAGAGCTGGTCAAGCGCGTGGCGGACTACAACATGCCCGCCGTCGCCATCTCCGACCACGGGGTGCTGTACGGCGCAATCGACTTCTACAACGCCTGCCAAGCCGCGGGCATCAAGCCCATCATCGGCTGCGAGGTGTATCTTGCGCCGCGCGCCATCAACGACAGAACCAAGCAAGACCAGACCAGCTACCACCTCCTGCTGCTGGCAAAAGATGAGACGGGCTACCGCAACCTGCTGCGCCTTAGCACGATTGCGAATCTGGAGGGATTTTACTACAAGCCGCGCGTGGATAAGGCGATTCTGCGCCAGTACGCCGCGGGGCTGATTGCCACCTCGTCGTGTCTGGCGGGCGAAATCCCCGACGCGCTGCTCAAAGGCGACTTCGAACGCGCCCGCCGCCTCACCGAAGAGTATCTGGACATCTTCGGCAGGGAGAACTTCTACATCGAGTTGCAAGATCACGGGCTGCCCGAACAGCATCAGGTGAACGCGGGGCTGCTGGAACTGGCAGCCAAGTACCGCCTGCCGCTGCTGGCGACCAACGACGCGCACTACCTCACCCGCGAGGACGCCGCGATTCACGATGTGCTGCTGTGCGTGCAAACGGGCGCGACCGTCGACGACCCGAAGCGCCTCAAGTTCGGCACGGAGGAGTTCTATGTCAAGTCGCCCGAGGAGATGGCGACGCTGTTTGCAAGCCACCCCGAAGCGTTAGCCAACACGCTGGAGGTCGCCCAGCGGTGCAATCTGCAGTTGGAGTTCGGCAGGGTGCAGTTGCCCGCGCCCGACCTGCCCGACGGCAAGAGCGCGATGGAACACCTGCGCGACTTGTGCTACGACGCCCTGCCGCGACTTGTGCCCAACCCCACCGAAACCCACCGCCAGCGACTGGAGTACGAACTCGGCGTCATCGAGACCACGGGCTTTGCGCCCTACTTTCTGATTGTGCGCGACTTCGCGCAGTTCGCGCGGCGCGCGGGCGTCTACTTCGGCGTGCGCGGCTCGGCGGCGGGCAGCTTCGTCTCCTACTGCATCGGCATCACCGATATTGACCCCATCGAGTATGACCTCACCTTCGAACGGTTCCTGAACCCCGAACGCATCCAGATGCCCGATATCGATATGGACTTCGAGGACGCGCGGCGCGACTTGGTCATTAAATATGTGCGCGAGAAGTACGGGGAAGACCGCGTGGCGCAGATTATCACCTTCGGCACGCTGGCAGCCAAAGCCGCGCTGCGCGATGTCGCCCGCGCCCTCAATATCTCGCCCGCGCTGGTCGATCGCCTGTGCAAGGCGATTCCGACCCAACCTGGCATGACGCTGCAGAAGGCGCTGGCGATCAGCGAGGTGAAGCAGGAGTACGAGCGCAACCCCGACGCCCGACGCCTGATCGATACCGCCCGCCGCTTGGAAGGCATCACGCGCAACGCCAGCGTCCACGCCGCGGGGGTCGTCATCTCCAAAGACCCGCTGGTCGAGCATGTGCCGCTGGCGCGCTCGGCGGACGGTGAACCCGTGACGCAATATCATATGGGCGCGCTGGAGCAAATCGGGCTGCTGAAGATGGACTTTCTGGGGCTGACGAACCTCTCCGCGCTGGCGCAAACGGTGGAGAACATCCGACGCACGCGCGGCATCGACATCGACCTGCGCAACCTGCCGCTCGATGACGCCAAGACCTACGAGATGCTGGGGCGCGGCGAGACCACAGGCGTGTTCCAACTGGAAAGCGCAGGCATGCGCCGCTACATCCAGCAACTGCGCCCGCAGAATGTGCGCGAACTGGCAGCGATGGTCGCCCTCTACCGCCCCGGACCGATGGATCACATCCCCACCTACATCAACCGCAAGCACGGACGCGAACCCATCGAGTACCCCCACCCGTGGCTGGAGCCGATCCTGCAGGAGACCTACGGCGTGATTGTGTACCAAGACCAGGTGCTGAAAGTGGTGCAGGCGTTGGCGGGCTTTTCGTTGGGCAAGGCGGACATCCTGCGCCGCGCGATGGGCAAAAAGAAGCCCGACGAGATGCGCCGCATGCGCGCCGAGTTCGTCGAAGGCGCACGCGCCAAAGGCATCGACGAGGACGAAGCGAACCGCCTGTTCGACCTCATCGAGCCGTTCGCAGGCTACGCCTTCAACAAGGCGCACGCCGTCTGCTACGCCCATGTCGCCTACCAGACCGCCTACCTGAAGGCGAACTACCCCGTCGAATACATGGCGGCGTTGATGGCAGTGTTCAAGGACAAGACCGACAAGGTGACGGCGTTCATCGACGAGTGCCAGACGATGGGCATCCGCGTGCTGCCGCCCGACATCAACCGCAGCCACGCGGGGTTCACCGTCGAGCCGCTGGAGGAGTCGGCGGGGCGCACCGCGCGTGGACGCCGCCGCGCCCAAGCCCCCGCCTATGACCACGCGATTCGGTTCGGGCTGGGCGCAATCAAAGGCGTCGGCGAGGCAGCCGTAGAGGCGATTCTGCGCGAGCGCGAAACCAACGGCGGGTTCAGCGACATCTTCGACTTCGCCGCACGCATGCAGGAATCGGGCGCAATCAACCGCGCGACGCTGGAGGCGCTGATTCAGGCGGGCGCGTTCGAGTCGCTGCACCCCAACCGCGCGCAGTTGCTGAACGGGCTGGACACGATTCTCAGCTACGCGCAGTCGGTCGCACGCGCGAAGGCGGCGGGGCAGAACTCGCTGTTCGACGGCGGCGGGCAGGACGAGGTCGCCATCGCCAAGCCCGCGCTGATGCTGGTGGACGACCTGCCCACCCCGCAGAAACTCGCGTTGGAGCGCGAACTGCTGGGCGTCTACCTATCCGACCACCCGATGCGCCCCTACCAGCGCGCCCTGACGGGCAAGGCAACCTCGATTGCCCAAGCGATGGAACGCGAAGGCGCGACGCTGACCATCGGCGGCATCATCACCAGCGTCCAAACGCGCGTCTCCAAAAAGACGGGCGCGCGTATGGCAATCCTGCAGGTGGAAGACCTCACGGGCGCGATTCGCGTCACTGTGTTCGCCAACACCTACGAACAGTACCGCGACGCCATCCAGAAAGACCGCGTCGTGCTGATTCGCGGCAAGATGCAGTCCAGCGAGTACGGCAACCGCAACGGCGAGGGCAACGGCGCGCTGGAGTTCCGTGCGGAGGCGATTGAACTCGCGCCTGAACCGAGCGCATGGGACGAGGAGCCGCGCGTCTCGATACGCCTCGCCCGCTGCCGTACCGACCAAATCCGCCTGCTGCGCCAGATTATCGAGCGGTACACGGGCGAGGCGGTCGTGCGCGTGCAAGTGCCCATCAACGGGCATGTGCGCGTGATCGAATCGTCGCTGCGGGTCGCGCCGACGCCCGAAGTGCTGCAGATGCTGCGCTCCACGCTGCCCAACGCGCAGATTGAGGCGACGCCGCTGGAGTGCTGAGGCGCCCACCCCCTTGACACAGGGCGCAAAGCATGCTATAATATAGTTCAGAATACGATTTCTCATGGCGGGCGGCGACGCCACCGCCACAACTAATCTGGGGAGTACCCCGACGCAGGGTCGCACGATGCGGAGACGCGTAGCTGTCGCTGGGTTGTTGTTCGCGCTGGCGCTGTCTGGCTGGGCAGACGAGCCGACCTACCCTGTCGCGTTCCGCATCGCGCTGGACGCCCCTGCAGAAGTGGTCTACCTCGCGGGCAGTTTCAACCAGTGGCAGCCGCGCATGACTCCGATGACCCCCGACGCCGACAAGCGCGTATGGACGCTGACGCTGAACCTGCCCGCAGGCGCGCACCAATACAAGTTCGTGGTCAACGGCACGGACTGGCGCACCGACCCGACCGCGCCCGCCATCGACGACGGCAACGGCAACCTGAACTCGGTGGTGTGGGTGGAACCCGACGGCTACAACCGCCCCGCGCGACTGGGCGACGGGCACATCACGCGCAGCGCAATTCGGCACGAGCCGAGCGACCTGCGCGACCGCAACCCCATCGGCGGGCAACTGTACCTCCGCCTGCGCGTTCGCAAAGGCGATGTGGCGCAGGCTACCCTCCTCTACCGCCAGAACGGGCGCACGCGCCGCCTCGCGATGACGCCCTTTGTGAGCGACGCGCTGTATACCTACTTCCGCGCCCAGCTGCCCGAAGCCGATATCGAGTATTGGTTCGAGCTACGCGACGGTCGGACGCGCCTGCGCCTGCCCGCAAGCAACGCTGCCTTCCGCCACCGCCGCGGCGAAAATCGCTTCGAAGTGCCCGACTGGGTGCAGGACGCCGTCTTCTACCAGATTATGCCCGACCGCTTCTACAACGCCGACCCGACCAACGACCCCGACCCCAGCCAGCCGATTGACTTCACGGGGCGCATCGAGGGCGACGGCTTTTATGGGGGCGACCTGCAAGGCATCCTCAAGCAACTGGACTACCTGCGCACGCTGGGCGTCGACGCGCTGTACCTCACGCCCGTGTTCGCCTCCGTGACGCACCATAACTACGACACCGACGACTACGAGCGCGTTGACCCCGACCTCGGCGTCGACGCAGACCTCCGCCAACTCGCGCAAACCCTCCACCAGCACAACATGCGCCTGATTCTCGACGGCGTGTTCAACCATGTCGGCGTCTACTTTTTCGCGTTCCAAGACCTGCTGCGCCATCAGGAGCAATCGCCCTTCCGCGACTGGTTCGTCGTGGAGCGGTTCCCTGTGGCGGTGCAGTGGAACCCCAGCTACTGGGCGTGGTGGAACATCCCCTACATGCCGAAGCTGAACCACGCGAACCCTGTGGTGCGCCGCTATCTGCTGAGCGTCGTGGCGCGGTGGACGCGCGAGTTGCGCTTGGACGGCTGGCGGCTTGATGTGCCCAACGAAGTGCCCGATGTGTTCTGGCGCGAGTTCCGCCCCGTTGTGCGCCGCATTAATCCCGACGCCGTGATTATCGGCGAGATTTGGGACGACGCGGGACGCTGGCTGCAGGGCGACATGTTCGACAGCGTGATGAACTATGTGTGGCGCGGGGCAGTGCTGGGCTTTGTGGCGCACAGGAGCCTCACCCCGTCGCAGTTCGACCAGCGCATGGCGCAGCTGCAGGTGATGTACCCGCGCCAGAGCCTCTACGCGATGTATAACATGCTGAGCAGCCACGACACGCCGCGCTTTCGGCGCGAGTGCGGGGGCGACCTGAACCGCGTGCGGCTGGGCTTGCTGCTGCAGTTCACGGCGATTGGCGCGCCCGCGATTTACTACGGCGACGAAATCGGCATGGACGGCGGCGGCACGCCCGACAACCGTCGCCCGATGCGGTTCGAACGCACCCCCGACGAGCAAGCGCTGTTCGAGTATACGCGCGCGCTGATTGCCCTGCGCAAGGGGTCGGTCGCGCTGCGACGGGGCGAGTGGACGACCGCGCTGGTGGACGACGCGCGCGGGCTGTACGGCTTCGTGCGCCACACCTTAGACGACGCCGCGCTGGTGCTGCTGAACCTCAGCGACCAGCCCCAACGCGCCACCGTGCCCGCGTGGAACGGTGTTCCCCAGTGGGCGCACGCTGTTAGCACCCACACTACCCCCCAGACGACTTACACGGCAGTTCAGGGGCGCATCACCGTAGACCTACCGCCCCTGTCGGGAACCGTGCTGGTTCCCAGCAGTAAATCACCCATAGGAGGTAAGACACAATGAAGGCAACACAGCATCGTGGCTTCACCCTGATCGAGCTACTGGTCGTTATCGCGATTATCGCCATCCTTGCGGCGATCTTGTTCCCTGTGTTTGCGCAAGCGCGTGAGAAAGCCCGCCAGACGCAGTGCATCAACAACCTGCGTCAGACGGGAACCGCCCTGTTGATGTATGCCAGCGACTATGACAACCGTGTGCCGATTTTCTGTTTCGCTGAGTATTATCAGTTCGGCGCACGCATCCAGCCGTATATGAAGAATCGCGACATCCTGCGCTGTCCGTCGTCGCCGTTTCGTCAGGGCGCGGCACAAGTGATTCAGCGCGACAACGGTTTCGGCGACTATATGCGCGCGCCGAACCACCCGCAGGTGAACTTGGGCGTCTCCACGCGCGGGCGACAGAACTACTTCGACGACATCTACCCGCCGATGGACTACCTCGTGCATAACGGGCTGGGCGGCTATGGTCTCTACGACTGCAACTACAACCCGTCGGCGGTTGACTCTGGACGGGTGACGCGCCCGTCGCGCGCCGTGGCGATGATTGACCTCCCGCCGAGCCGCATGCAGTGGCCCGGACCGCAGTTCTGGACATCACGCATCGGGGGCAGCTTCAAGGGACGCCACAGCGAAGGCTCCGTCGTGCTGCATCTGGACGGGCACTCCAAGTGGTACCAGTACCAGAAGCTCTACCCGACCGACCGCGGGCAAGCGAACTATTCGGAACCCAGCTGCTCAGACTCTGACCCGATGGCGGTCTACACTTGGTACTGCTGGGGCTACGAGTGGGGCCCGCAAGAGGATCGGAACTAAGTCGCGCTGTGTAGGTGCGCGTTCACGGGGCAGCCTGCCGCGCGGGCTGCCCCGTTTTGGTATACTCTCCTAAAGAGGTGGAGATTACATGGCAATCACGCGCACGGACGAGGAACAGCTTCTGGCACGAATCACGACCAACCCCGCCATTTTTGGGGGCAAGCCGATTATTCGGGGGCGACGGCTGGCGGTCGAGCATGTGTTGGCGATGCTGGCAGCAGGCGATAGCCCCGAAACCATTCTGCAAGGCTACCCGTGGCTGGAACCAGACGATATTCGCGCCTGTTTGATCTACGCGCGTCGGCTTGTGGGACGCGAGCGCGTCGAGCCACTGAAGCTGGAAGCCTATGAAGGTGCTTCTTGATACCTGTGTGTGGGGCGGGGCGAAGGCGTTGATTGAGACCTTCCCGTACTTGGGGCTTTCGGCTGGGGAGTTTGAACGGTTGCGGGGGGCGCTACGGGCAGGCGACTCGGACGCTATCCTGCAGGTTATTGCGGACAACTCACGAGGGGATTGTGCGCTCCGCGCCCCGAATACGCACCTCGCGTTGGGGGAACGGGATTTCGATGCCGTGCTGTTGGAAGGTCTCGTAGATGGCGAAGTTCAGGTCGCTGATGAGTTTGCCGCGCTTGTGGACTAAGGTCGTAGACCACACGCGCAGTTCGAACTCGATGGCACTGTCGCCGAACGCCATCAGGCGCACCACAGGCGCGGGATCGTCCAGCACATCAGGGTTCTCGCGAGCGACCTGCAGCAGGAGTTGTTCTACTAAGCGCAGGTCGCTGCCGTAGGCGACGCCGACGGGGATTTTGAACCGCACGCGCGGGTCGTTCTGCGTCCAGTTGATGACAGGCTCGGAGATGAAATACGAGTTGGGCACAATCACCGCGATGTTGTCGTTGGTGATGACCGTTGTGGCGCGTGCGCCAATCGCGACCACCTGCCCGTCGATATTGCCTACCTCCACGCGGTCGCCGACCTTGATGGGACGCTCCAGCAGAATGATGATGCCGCTGATGAAGTTGTTCGCGATGTTCTGCAGCCCGAAGCCGATGCCGACGCCGATTGCGCCCGCCAGCACATTCAGCGCGGTTAGGTCAATCCCTGCGCTCTGAATAATGACGATGCTGCCCAGAAACAGCACGAAGTAGCGAAAGAGCGCCCCGACCGCCTCGCGGGCGCCGAGGTCAAGGCTCGTGCGCGTGAGCAGACGGCGGGTGATCAGTCGCTTGACCCACAGCGATACGAGGTAGAGCGCGACGAAACTCAGCAGCACGGTGGCAACCGCGCCGACTGTCAGCGCGCCCTCGCCTACTCGAAACAGGGGATAGTCCCACAGTTGGCGCAGTGCCTCCATTACCGCCCAAACACCCACCTCTGCGCCTTGTGCAGGCGTTGCAGCACGCGCGGCTTGCCCAGCGCTTCAATCATCTCGAACAGACTCGGTCCTGTGGTGCGTCCGCTGAGCGCGACGCGCGTGGGGTGAATGACCTCGCCGCCCTTGACGCCCAGCCACGCAATCACCTCGCGCGTGACGCGCTCGATTTCGGGCGCGGTGAACGGCTCCAACGCCTCGTAGCGGCGGATTAGCTCCTCCAGCATCTGCGGGATGTGCGGCTCGCCGTACCACTTGCGCACCGCCGCCTCGTCGATGGGGTAGTCGTCCGTGAAGAAGAAGTCCAGCAGGCGCGGCGCGTCGCTCAGCAGCTTCATCTTCTCCTGCTCCAGCGGCACAACGCGCTCCACATAGGCGTGCGTCGCCTCGTCCAGCGTCTGGGGCACTAACCCTGCCCCCTGAAGGTACGGCAGACACAACTCCACCAGCCGCTCCTTCGGCAAGTGGCGCAGGTAGTAGCCGTTCATCCACAGCAGTTTATCGTGGTCGAACACGAACGGGTTGTCCGAGATGCGCTCGATGGAGAACAGCTGGATAATCTCCTCGCGGCTGAGAATCTCGCGGTCGTCGCCGGGGTTCCAGCCGCAAATCGCCAGAAAGTTGAACATCGCTTCGGGCAGGTAGCCTTGTCGGATGAACTCGGTGAACTCCACCGCGCCGTGCCGCTTGGAGAGTTTCTGCTTGTCGGGTCCCAGCAGCAGGGGCAGGTGCGCGAACTGCGGCGGCTCCCAGCCCAACGCCTTGTAGAGGTTCAGGTGGCGCGGCATGCTGGAGACCCACTCGTCCCCGCGCAGCACATGGGTGACCTCCATCAGGTGGTCGTCCACCACATTCGCGAGGTGATAGGTCGGGAAGCCGTCTGATTTCAGCATCACGAAGTCGTCGGTGAGTTTGTTTTGGAACACGGTGCGCCCGTGAATCAGGTCGTCGTACTCCACCGTGCCCTCCAGCGGCATTTTGAAGCGGATGACATAGGGCAGCCCTGCGTCCTCGCGCGCCTTGACTTCGGCGTGGGTGAGTTTACGGCAGCGGCGGTCGTACATCGTGGCGGCGGCGCCCTGCGCCCGCTGCTGCGCCCGCATCTGCTCCAGCTCTTCGGGCGTGCAGAAGCACTTGTACGCCTTGCCCTCCTCCACCAGCTGGTGCGCGATGCGCTGGTAAATCTCCAGCCGTTGCGACTGGTAGTAGGGCGCGTGGGGACCGCCGACTTCGGGTCCCTCGTCCCAGTCCAGCCCCAGCCAGCGCAGGGAGTGCAGAATCGCCTGCTCGGAGCCTTCCACGAAGCGCGCGCGGTCGGTGTCCTCGATGCGCACGATGAATTGTCCCCCGTGGCGGCGGGCGAAGACCCAGTTGAACAGCGCGGTGCGAATGTTGCCCACATGGGGCATCCCTGTCGGGCTGGGCGCGTAGCGTACCCGAACCATCAAGCCAAGCCTCCTGCGTTGCGATGCTGCATAGCGCAATTCTACCCCACTACTTCTGGCTTTCGCGCAGGCGCGCGGCGACCGATGGGATGACCTGCGCCCGCAGGTGGATGCCTTCTTCGTGGTAGTCCACCGACAGCACGCGCCCGAACTCGTAGCACTCGGCGAGTAGCGCAGTCGCCTCATACGGCAGCCACACATCGACGCTGACCAGCATCCCCTGCACGGTCGCCACGATGCGATCCATCAGGTGCGGAATGCCCTGCGCGAAGCGGGCGGAGATGTAGACCGCGTTGGGCGTCTCGGCGACCAGTTGGCGCAGCAGCGCGGTGTCGCGGACGCAATCCGCCTTGTTGAACACGGTGATTGTCGGCTTCTGGTCTGCCTGCAGCTCCACCAGCGTGGTTTCTACGGCGTCGCGCTGCAGTTCCCAGTGCGGGCTGGAGATGTCGATGACATGCATCAGGAAGTCCGCCTCGCGCACCTCCTCAAGCGTCGCGTAGAAGGCTTCGAGCAGCATCGGGGGCAGGTTCTCCACAAAGCCGACGGTGTCGGTCAGCAGCACCGACCAGCCGTCGGGCAGCACGACGCGGCGCGTGGTGGGATCCAGCGTGGCGAACACGCGGTTGTCCACATAGGTCTGCGCGCCCGACAGCACATTCAGCAGGGTGGACTTGCCTGCGTTGGTGTAGCCGACGATGGCGCCGCTGGGGAAGGGCAGCTTGCGCCGTGAACTGCGCTGGTGAACGCGCTGGCGGCGGAGTTCTTCGATTTCGTGGCGCAGGTGGGCGACGCGCTCGCGGATGCGCCGCTTGTCGATCTCCAGCTTCGTCTCGCCCGGACCGCGCGTGCCAATCCCACCGCCCAGGCGCGACAGGGCGCCCCCCTTGCCCGACAGGCGGGGCATCAGGTACAGCAGCTGCGCAAGTTCCACTTGCAGCGCGCCCTCGCGCGAGCGCGCCCGCTGCGCGAAGATGTCCAGAATCAGCTGCGTGCGGTCAATCACGCGCGTCTGGGTAATCTGTTCCAGGTTGCGCTGCTGCACGGGGTTGAGTTCCACATCGAACAGGATGACATCCGCCTCGTGTTCGCGGGCGAGTTGGAACAGCGTTTCTGCCTTGCCTTTGCCGATATAGGTGGCGACATCGGGGAGTTGGCGTTTCTGGCGGGCTTCGGCGACGATTCGGACGCCTGCCGAGTGCGCTAAGGCGCGCATTTCGTCGCTCCAGTAGGCTTCCTCGTGCGCGTCGGCACGGCAGAAGACCAAGATGGCGCGCTCGGCTTGCCCGATTTCGGTCAGTCGGTGCGGGATTGCGTTTCACCTCCTGCGAGTTCGAGTTTCTGCACGCGGCGGTGGTGACGGTCGTCGGGGCTGAAGCCCGTGCGCAGGAAGGCTTCCACCGTCGCGCGGGCGAGTTCGGGCCCGACCACGCGCGCGCCCAAGCAGATGATGTTCGCGTTGTTGTGTTCGCGGGCAAGCGCGGCGGAGACGGGTTCGCTGGCGTTCGCTGCGCGGATGCCCGGACGCTTGTTCGCCGCGATGCTCATGCCGATGCCCGTGCCGCAGATGAGGATGCCCAGCGCGGGGCGCGTCTCGCTCACCAGCCGCGCCGTCAGCGTATGCGCCACATCGGGGTAGTCGGCAGGCTCCTCCGAATAGACGCCCACATCGACGATGTCGTAGCCCTGCTGGGTCAGGTGGCTCTTCAGGTACTCTTTGAGGGAATAGCCCGCGTGGTCTGCGCCCATAAACAGGATCATCGGTTCACCTCCGCCTCGCCCTGCGCCCGCAGGATGCCGTTGCCCTCTTTCGTGGCGTGCAGCTTGTCGCGCAGCACTTCCAACGCCTTCTGGAGTTGCTTGTCGCGCGCCTTGTCCTCTTCGGTCATGCGCCAGTCTTCGGGGTTCTTGACCTCGATGTCGGGCTTGAGACCGCCGACGCGCTTGCCGTCCACGACCTTCGCGTTCAGGTCGGTGCCGTTCGGCGTGAGGTACTTGGCGGTCGTGATGGCGACAGCGGTGTTCGGCGGGATGGGGATGACGGTCTGCACCAGCCCTTTGCCGAACGAGTCCTCGCCGATGAGGGGCGCGACTTTGTGGTCGCGCAGTGCGCCTGCGACGATTTCCGACGCGCTCGCGCTGCCGCCGTTAATCAGCACGACGATCGGCACATCCAAGTTCGCGTATCGCCCGCGCAGGGTGCTTTTCTGATCCAGCAGTCCCTGCCTGCCGACGACGCTCACGACGACCTTATCGCCTGGAATGAAGCGACTGGCGACCTCGATGGACGAGTCGAGCAGCCCGCCAGGGTTCGCCCGCAGGTCTAAGATAATCGCGCGTCCGCCTTCCTGCTTGATCTGGCGCAGGGCGCGATCGAGCAGCGTGGGGGCTTTCTCGCTGAAGTTCTGCAGCCAGATGCGGTAGATTTTGTTCTCGTCGTCTTCCAAGTAGACATCGACGGTGGGGCTTTCCACAAGGTCGCGCTTGAGGGTCACGGTGAACGGTTCGTTCTCGCCGCGGCGGATGGTGAGTTTGACCTCCGTGAAGCGCGGTCCGCGAATCAGGCGCACGGCTTCGTCGAGGGCGACGCGCTCTAAGCTCTTGCCGTCCACGGCGACGATGATGTCGCCAGGTTGCAGTCCTGCTTTTTGGGCGGGGCTGTTGGGCAGGGGGCGCACGATGCGCGCCCCGCCAGGGGCGTCTTCCAGCAGCGCGCCGATGCCCGTGAAGCTGCCTGTGGTGTCCTCCTGCATGCGGCGGAAGGCGTCAGGATCCATGAAGCGCGTGTAGGGGTCTTCCAGTGCGCCGAGCATCCCGTCGATGCTGGTGTAGGTCAGCTTATCGATGGCGGGCGGCTTGCCGTAGTAGTGCGCTTCCACTTCGGCGAGCGCGCTGCGGAAAGCGTCCGTCGGCTCCAGCGTCTCGCGGCGCGTGAGGTCACGCAACGAGTCGCGCAGCAGCGACGGCGAGCTGTAGGTCAGCACCGCATACGCCTCCGACACCACGAACCCGCCGATAAACAGCAGCGGCATCAACAGTAGCGTGTAGACCCAAGCACGTCCGCGTTCTCTCATGACCGTTTCTCCTGCGATTGCAGCCAGCTGACGGCGCGTTCCAGCGCGGGGTCGCCGCCGAGTTGCCCGCGCATGCGCGGCTCAGCAGCGACGCGCACATCGGGCTGCACGCCCTTCTGGTGGAACTTCGCGCCGTCCAGCCCCAAGTAGCGTCCGACGGTCAGCGTGAAGCCCGACCCGTCCTTGAGTTGGTACAGATTCGTCTGCGAGGCGTCCCCGAAGGTCGGCATCCCGAAGATTCGGGCGTTCGCCGTCTGTCGGATTGCCAGCGCGACCATTTCTGCCACATTATACGCGCCGCGATCCACCAGCACAGCGACGGGTAGGTTGGCGGGCTGGGGCGGCTTGGGCAGGTTCAGCGGGCGCGTCTTGTAGCGGTTGCCCGCGCGGTACTCGACCTGCGCGACCTGTCGCTTTGTGGCGATGAGGCTCAGCATCTGCAGCGCAGGCTCCTGCTGTCCAACAGCGACCCCGCGCAGGTCAATCACCAAGCCTTTCGCGCCGCCTTGCTTGAGGGTGCGCAGCGCGTTGGCGAACTCGCGGCTGGCAGCGGCGTTCAGCAAATTGGGGCGCAGGTAGCCCCAGCGTCCGTTCAGCAGGCGATACTCCAGCGGGCGCACGCGCGTGGTCGCGCGAGCGACCTCTACCTCCAGCGTCTGCCCCGCGCGCTTGACCGTCAGTTTGAGGGGCTTAGCGTCTTTGGCGTCCGTCGGGGTCTGGCTCAGGCGGCGAATGGCTTCGCTGATGCCGACGCTGTTCTCCAGTCGCTTGCGGGCGCGTTCGCTCGCTTGGCGAATCTGCTCGCGCGAGCTGTGCATGCGCTGCAGTTGGGCAATCTCGGCGAACGGATCTTCGGAGATGACCCACTGCCCGTCGATGGCGTCGATGAAGTCGCCCGATTTCAGTCCCGCTTTCTCGGCGGGCGAGTTGGGCGCGACGGCGACCACCTGCAGCAGGTTCTGCTCCAGCGGGGCGGTCTCGTCGCCGACGCGCAGGGTGGTCTTGCGCTTCACCACCGTCAGCACCGCGCCGATGCCCTGAATCTCGCCGTTGAGGGCGCGAGCGAACTGCTCGCGCTGCTCTGGGCGCAAAAACTGCGAGCGCGGGTCGTCCAGCGCGGCGAGCATCGCCTCCAGCGAGCCGTGCGTCAGTTTGTCCGCCGACACAGGCTCGACATACTCGTCGCGCACGAGGCGGAACACGCGGTCGTACAGCGTCACCATCGACGGCTCCGAGACATCCAGATTGGATGCAGGGGTACGGGCGTCCGCCAGCGCGGGCGCGAAGTCGCGCTGCACCACCACCGCTGCGCCGCTCTGCATCGAGCGGTTCGCCAAGAGATTGCGGGTCAACCAGCCGCTGGCGAACACCAACGCCAACGCCAGCAGGCTAATCCCCCCGCGAAGCCATTTCGTTCTCACGCTCTGCTGTCCTCCATAGGTAATTGTATCCCATCTCGGCGTCGAAAGTTCCCCCCGTCGCCTACAGGATATATCGGCTCAGGTCGGTGTCTTTCACCACATCGGCGAGTTTGGCTTGCACATAGGCGCGGTCGATGACGATGCGCTCGCCTGCGTGGTCGGGCGCGTCGAACGAGAGGTCTTCCATCAGCCGTTCCATGACTGTGTGCAGGCGTCGTGCGCCGATGTTCTCCGTGCGGGCGTTCACCTCGCCCGCGATGCGCGCGATCTCCTCGACGGCGTCGTCCGTGAACTCCAGTTGCACGCCTTCGGTCGCCATCAGTTGCTGGTACTGCTTGGTAAGCGCGTTTTTGGGTTCTGTGAGGATACGGCGGAAGTCCTCCGCGCCCAGCGATTCCAGCTCGACGCGAATCGGCAGTCGCCCCTGCAGTTCGGGGATGAGATCCGACGGCTTGGCGGTGTGGAACGCGCCCGCCGCGATGAACAGGATATGGTCGGTGCGCACGGGACCGAACTTGGTGGTGACGGTGGAGCCTTCGATAATCGGCAGCAGGTCGCGCTGCACGCCTTCGCGGCTCACATCGGGACCCACGGCGCGCCCTGAGCCTGCGATTTTGTCGATTTCGTCGAGGAAGATGATGCCCGTCTGCTCCACGCGCTGGACGGCTTCGCTGACGACGGCGGAGCGGTCGATCATTTTGCGCGCCTCCTGCTGGGTGTAGATGTCGATGGCTTCGGCGACGGTGACCACGCGCTTGCTGCGGCTGCGCGGACCGAACGGCGGCATCAGATCGGCGTCGAGCCCCATCTCCTCGATGCCCTGCGGCGAGAAGACCTGCACGAACGGGGTGAGACTCTCTTCCACTTCGATTTCGATGGTCTCTTTGTCGCGTGCGCCTGATTTGAGTTGCTCCATGATTTGGCGTCGGCGAGTGCGGCGGTCGGCTTTCTCGCCTGGGGTCTCCTCGACGGCGGGCGCCTCGTCCTCCTCCTCGTCGTCTTGGTGCAGGATTTGGAACAGCATCTCCAGCGGGGTGACTTCGCGTCGGCGTCCGCGCTTGGGGCGCTCGGTCTTGTCGAGCAGGAGGGTCGCCAGCCGCTCGTAGGCGCGGCGCTGCGCTTTCGGGCGCACCTCTTGAATCTTCTCCTGCTCCACCATGCGCACGGCGATGCTGGTCAAATCGCGCACCATTGAATCGACATCGCGCCCGACATAGCCGACTTCGGTGAACTTGGTCGCCTCGACCTTCACGAACGGCGCGCGCACCAGCATCGCCAGCCGGCGCGCGATTTCGGTCTTGCCGACGCCTGTGGGACCAATCATCAGGATATTTTTGGGTAAGATTTCGTCGCGCAGCTCGGGCGAGAGTTGCTGACGGCGGTAGCGGTTGCGCAGGGCAATCGCGACGGCGCGCTTGGCTTTGGCTTGACCGACGATATACTTATCCAGCTCCGCCACTATCTGGCGCGGCGTGAGCGACTCGATCGGGATGATGGTCTCGATTCTCACGGCGTAAGTGTACCCCGCGCAACAGCGTCCAACAGGATTCTGGTGGGCCGTGCAGGACTCGAACCTGCGACCCGCTGATTAAGAGTCAGCTGCTCTACCAACTGAGCTAACGGCCCGTTGGGGGGACCGATGGGACTTGAACCCACGACCTCCTGAGCCACAGTCAGGCGCTCTGACCAACTGAGCTACGATCCCCGCGCGGTCTATAAGTATACCCGCTTGGGGAGGCGCAATTCAAGGGGTTGGGCAGGTCGTGCCAGCGGCGGTTGCGCCTAATCGGTCGTTGGCGGCTTCTGGATGGGGCGCACGCCCAGCGCGAGCAGCGCGCCGACTACCAGCAGCCCTGCCGCCGCCGCGTAGGGCAGCGCGTCGCTATACTTGAGCGCGCCGTTGCCGCCAATCGGCGCGAGGATGCGTGCGAGGCTCTCCAGCGAGCCCGACACGCCCTGAATGCGCCCCTGCTCCGCGTCGGTCGCCGAGCGGCTGATCAGGCTCACCACGCTGGGCAGCGCAAGCGCGCCCCCGACCGACGCAATGCCCACCAGCAGGTAGAACATCGGCAGCGCGTGCGTGAACGCCGCGCCCGATAGCCCGACGATGTTTAGCAGCAGCCCGACCAGCAGGGTGCGTTGCTCGCCCAGCGCATGCACCACGCGCCCGACCAGCACAGCCTGCGAGAGTGCGCCCACCAGCCCCACCACCGCCAGGATGTAGCCGATCTCGCGCGGACCCAGCCCGAAACGCATCGCCACAAACAGCGGGAAGGTCGTCTGGTAGACCGAGAAGCCGAGCCACAGGATGAAGTTCATCCACAGCAGGCGCGCGGCGGGGCTGCGCGTAAGCGTAGTGGGCATCTCGCGCCACGGCGAGGGGCGCTTCGCGGGCACAAGGTGCGCCGTTTCGGGCAGCGCAACAAACGCATACGCCGCCGCCAGCAGCGAAATCGCCGCCGCCGCCCACGCGGGAACCGCCAGCCCGAACGACGCCAGCCCGCCCCCTAACGCAGGTCCCAGAATAAACCCCAGCCCGAACGCCGCGCCAATCAGCCCAAAGTTGCGCGCCCGTCGCTCAGGCGGGCTGATGTCGGCAATATACGCCCGCGCCGTCGTAATGTTGCCCCCCGTGAACCCGTCCAGCAGGCGCGACAGAAACAGCCAGAACAGGTTCGGCGCGAGCGCGAGCATCACAAAACTCGCCGCCGACCCCAGCAGGCTCAGAATCAGCACGGGACGCCGACCCCACCGATCCGACCAGTCGCCCAGAATCGGCGATGCAAACAGTTGCGCGACCGAGAACGACGCGAACAGCAGACCAATCTGCAGCTCGCTGGCTTGGAACCGCTGCGCGTAGAACGGCAGCAGCGGGATCACAATCCCGAAGCCGATGAGGCTGACGAAAATCGTGATAAAGACCGCCAGCAACGCGCGGCGTTTGACCCGCTCATCGGCTTCGGGCGTAATCCGCTGGATAGGCATCAGTAGCGTCGCTTGCGCTTGCCGACATGCTGCGCGTGGTGCTTTTTACGCGGGGCGTCGTCAGCACTGCTGGCAGTGGGCGCAGCAGTCGGCGTGGGCGCGCTGCTGGGCTTGGGCGCGACCGCCGTCGCCTTCGCCGCCTCCGCCTGACGCTGGTGCAACTTCTCGCGGGCGTCCTGCCAGCCCACCATGATCTGGCTCGCGATGAAAATCGACGAGTAGGTGCCCGCAATCACGCCAATCAGCATCGCAACATAGAAGAAGCGCAAGTCTTGCGTCACTGCGCCCCACACCACCAGCGCGACCAGCACGATGAACAGCGTCAGGCTGGTGTTGATCGAGCGCGCCAGCGTCTGGTTCAGGCTGCGGTTCACGATAGTCGCGAAGGTCTCGCCCCGCGCCCGCTGGCGCAAGTTCTCGCGCACGCGGTCGTACACGACAATCGTGTCGTTGATCGAGAAGCCGACCAGCGTCAGCAACGCGGTGATAAACAGCGCGTTAATCTCCCAGCCGAGCAAGTAGCCCAGAATCGCCGCGCCGCCGACCATAATCAGCACATCGTGCGCCAGCGCAATCGTCGCCGCAATCCCGAACTTGAACCCGCTCCAGCCGCCCTCGATAGAGAAGCGGATGGCGATATAGAGCAGGATGGCGATGAGCGAGAGCATCACCGCCGTGACGGCGCGTTGCACGGTCTCCTCGCGCACGCGCGGGCTGATGCTGGCGAAGCTGACCACCTGCAGTTCGCCCAGCGGCTTGAGCGCGTCGACGATTTTCTGCTGGCTATCGGCGTCGGCGTCGGCGACATGCACAATCAGCTGGCGGTTGCCCTCGCCGAACAGTGCGCCGACCTTCTCGAAGCCCGCCTGACGCAGCAGGCTCAGCACCTGCGCCAAGTTCGCGTTGATGGGTTCGGGGAGCGCGGCGGGCGGGGCGGGCGGTTGTTGGGTCTGGTTGCCCTGCGTTGCAGCGGGCGGTTGCTGCTGCGCCTGCTCGCCTTGCGCGGGCGGTTGTTGGGTCTGGTTGCCCTGCGTTGCGGCGGGCGGCTGCTGCTGTGCCTGCTCGCCCTGCGCAGGCGGTTGCTGCTGTTGGTTGCCCTGCGTTGCGGCGGGCGGCTGCTGCTGCGCTTGCTCGCTCTGTGTAGGTGGTTGTTCAGTCTTCGGCTGCGTCGCGCCTGGGATAGGTCGTTGCAGCACCAGCTCGCTACCGCCTGCGAAGTCGATGCCCGGCTTCAGCCCGCCCAGCCCGAACCAGAACACCAGCCCAATCAGGATGGCGACGCCGCTGATGGCGTAATACAGCCCGCGCTTGTTGACAAAATCGAAGCGGTCTTTCGCCGCGCCGAGCTGCTCGCCGACCTCCTGACCGAACTGGCGGCGCAAGCCGAACAGTCGCTCGCTCGGATGCACGCCCAGCCCGACCAGCGTGTAGAGCATCGCGCGCGTGCAGAAAATCGCCGTGAAAAAGCTAATCGCCACGCCCGTGCCCAGCGTCGTCGCAAAGCCCTGCACGGGTCCCGTGCCGAAGTAGTAGAGGATCAGGCAGATGAGTATCGTACTCAGGTTCGAGTCGAAGATTGCGGGGAACGCCCGCTTGAAGGCGGCGTCCAACCCCGCCAACAGCGTCTTGCCCAGACGCAACTCCTCCTTCAGTCGCTCGAAGATGAGGATGTTCGCGTCAATCGCCATGCCGATGGAGAGGATGATGCCTGCGATTGCAGGCAGCGAGAAGGTCACGCCCAGCGACTTGAATATCGCCGTCGCAAACAGCACATACAGCCCCAGTGCGATTACCGAGATGACGCCAGGCAACAGGTAATAGAGCACCATAAACGCGGCGACGGCGATGAAGCCCGCGATGCCCGCCTGAATAATCCGCTCCCATGCCTGCGCGCCCAGAATCGCCTCCACGCGGCTAATCGATTCCAGCGAGAGGCTCACAGGCAGCGCGCCTGCGTTCAGCAAGTCGCGGAGCCGCGCCGCCTCTTTCAGGGTGAAGTTGCCCTGAATCACAGGCTCGCGCAGGTTCGCCGACTGAATCACAGGCGCGGAAATAATCTTGTTGTCCAGAAGGATTGCGATATGCTCCTTCAGATACAGCGACGAGGCGCGGGCGAACTTGTCCTGACCCTCGCGATTGAAGATGAGTAGCACCTCTGGCGAGAACGACTGGCTGACCACCTCGGCGCGCTCCAGCTCATCACCCGTGACGATGAGCGGCGAAGACTCGATGATTTTCTGATATTCGGGTGTGCCTGGCTCGATGACCTTCCCGTCGGGGCTGGTCAGGTCACGGAACTTGACCACTTCATCGTCGCCTTGCTTGTCGAGGACGATTTCGTAGCGTCCCGTCGGTTGTTTTTGGGTACGCACATCTTTGAGGTAGCGGAACTCCAGCCGCGCAGTGGTCTGCAGCAGGTCGCGCGCCTCCTGCTCGTCGGTAAAGCCTGGCAACTCGATAACAATCTCCGTATCGCCCTTCTGATAAATCGTGGGTTCAATCACGCCCAGCGAGTCGATGCGGCGGCTGAGGATGTCAATCACCAAACGCATCCGTTCGGGCGTCCACAGGTTGCGCTCTTCGGGCGAGAGTTTCTCGATTTCAGCGCGCAGGGTCATGCGCAACCCGCCCTGCACATCCAGCCCACGGCGGATGGGCTGCGTGGCGAACAGGTAGCCCGCCAACGCCGCGAGCAACACAACGATACCCAGATAAATAAACTGTTTGTTCAAGGCTGTCTCTCCTCCTGCTGCTTGAGCGTATTATACCCCCTCGCGAAACCCGCGCGCGACGCCCCGTGTAGACCGTTGCAGAATGAACACACCGACGCCCATAATCGTCATGATATGCGGGACGACGAGACGATGCAATCGAGTTTGACGGAGCGACTGGCGCATCTGAGGCGGCGCACGGGCTTCAGCGCGCGCACAAGCGAGATTGAACCGCTGATTGCGCTGGGCATCGAGGGCGCGGTCGATAAGCTGCTGGAAAGCCCCTACGACCACAGCATCGACGACGAGGCGGTGCTGCGCATTCTGCAGGGCGAGCAGAACAACCTGCAGCCGCAGGCGGTCAGCGCGTGGTGGCTCTACCGTATGCTCGTCTCACAGCAGCCGATTCAGGAACGGCTCGCGCTGTTTTGGCACAACCATTTTGCGACCTCCGCCGCCAAAGTGCAGGCGGGCAGGCTGATGCTCATCCAGATTCAGCTGTTTCAGCGGCTGGGGCTGGACAACTTCAAGACGCTCACGCTGGAGGTCGCCAAAGACCCCGCGATGCTGGTGTGGCTGGACGGGGTGCGGAATGTGAAGGGCAAGCCGAACGAGAACTTCGCCCGCGAGCTGTTCGAGCTGTTCACCACAGGGATTGGGCACTACACCGAGCGCGACATTCAGGAGGCGGCGCGCGCGTTCACAGGCTGGTCGTTCAGCCGCGTGACCAGCAGCTTCGTGTTCAACCGTAATCAGCACGACGCGGGCGAGAAGGAGGTCTTCGGCAAGCGCGGCGCGTTCACGGGCGAAGACATCATCGAAATGGCGGTCGAGCATCCCGCTACTGCGCTCCACATCGCCCGCAAGTTCTATCAGCACTTCATCAACGACACCGAGCCGCCCGACGAGCGCACCGTGCAAGATTTGGCGAAGGTGTTCCGCGAGTCGGGCTACAGCATCCGTGCGCTGATGCGACGGCTGCTGCTGACGCCTGCGTTCTGGAGCCACCTCAACTGGCGCAAGCGGGTGAAAAGCCCTGTGGAGTTCGTGGTGGGCGCGCTGCGGCAGGTGGGCGTTGGCGAGCGATTGCGGGCGGTGAACCTCAGCGACGGCGCGGGGCAACGGCTGCTGGCAGCCTACCTGCGCCTGGCGACCCAGTGGACGCGCCGAATCGGGCAGGTGCTGCTGTACCCGCCGGATGTCGCAGGCTGGGAGTGGGGCAAGGCGTGGATCACCTCCACCACGATGTTGGAGCGGATGCGCTTTGCGGAGTTTCTGCTGCCGCAGCGGGGCGCGCTGGGCTTCGCGACGCTGAACGAGTTGGTCGGGCTGCCCGCCCCACGCACGCTGGAGGAGTTCGCCCAACGACTGGAGCAGACGCTCGATGTCGCGCTGCAGCCCAAGACGCGCGCCAGCCTGCTGGAGTACCTCCAAAAACGCGGGGGCATCAACGCCTTACGCCAACGCGACCGCCAGACCGTGCAAGGCGCACTCCAAATCGTCTTCAGCGCACCTGAGTTTCAGATGCTGTGAGACTACGGCTCGGGCAACTGAACCTGCTGGGGTAGACCGACACGCATGAAAAACCGCGCGAACGCCTGCGCCAGATGCTCACGATAGGGTGGACAGAGACGCAAGCGTTTGCCCTGCATACGCGCCAACTGTCGTACTATCGACTTGGGCAGCGTAAACACATAGCCGAAGTCCACAATCCGCACGCCCATCGGTCGCTCAGGGTGCTGCGAGTCCGCCAAAAAAGTGTACCGATAGACCTGTCCATTCAGGATTTGCCTGCGCTTTCCCTTGTCCGCAAGCGTCCGATCATAGGCTGTCGCTTGCTGTAAATCCCAGTGCCCGCAGAGCAAGACCTCCGTGACCTTCTCGTTTGCCAAGTCGCAGGACTGCGTCATGACAACAGCGTCTACTATCTCAATAAGGGTAGGTATCTCGCCCTGTTGAAAATCGTCTATCATCCACTCTGGCGCAGGTTTCAGCACAGGGCACTGAAAAAGGATGTCCCCTTGCTCCAAATCCTCGCCCTCTACGACTTCGTACCAAGGATACTTACTCATCGGGCAGTTCTATATCGTCGATGAACTGGAAGGGCGCGTGGAGAACCTTGTGAAGGCGTGCGGTTGCAGTGATTTGTGTGGGCGGCGGCAAGCTGAATTCGTCGGCTGTACCTATGGGAAACGCTTGCCTATCCAGCACGAAGGGCGCCCATCGGATGCGAGCGGGGGCTTTCATAGAAACCTCTCCAAACGCGGCGACAGTCGCGTGCGCACGATCCAACCACTGCAGACAGGTTTCACGCGAGGCAGCTCCCAACTCGCGCGTGAGGGTGACGGTCAACTGGGTGCGTGGCTCGCTCCCGTTAGAGTTCGCAGCGGTCTCCGACTGGATTGTCAGGATTTCAGCGGCGTCGGCGTATGGGATTATCAGCTGATGCGACCAGTGTTGCGGCGCGCGCGTAAACTGTGTAGGTAAGTCCTGAAAGCCTTCTATGCGCAACGGCGCAGGTGACGGCGCTGAGAGGTGATATACATACCGCAGCGATACTGAGCGAATGGGCGCGGCGGACGCCGCCTGCAGGTACGCCGTGAGAGCGCGTTCGATCGCCGCACGGAAAAACTCCCACCCAGAGTAGGGCGATCCATGAGTTATTGTAAGCGCATTCACGCCGACCTGAATCAGCACGCGCTCGTCTTCCCGCAAAAACATGATGCGTACAGGCTCACCCTTACCAAGCCGATGCTCGCGCCGCTTCGGAAACTCGTGCATAAGGCGAGCGTACAACAGCCCTGGAATCGTCCAGTCCCACGACTGTTCGTCCGCAAACACAATTTCGCAGACTGCCTCGCTCACATGCGGTTTCTTCGAGACACGCATACACCACAAGTGTACCCTACCCCAACAAAAAGTCCCGGGAAGGGCTGGTCAACCTTCCCGGGTTGGCAGGCACGGCAGGGACTTTGCCCTGTGCGTGTTATGTAAAGCGTCTTGGCATGCGTATCATTCCCCACAGCACGGCGATCCCATCGAAGCACAGCACCCAGAACCCTGCCTATCGCCCGCCTTTGCCAACTTCTGTCTTATAATACACCGTCACCGCCGCGAAATGTTAGGGACTTAAGTCCTAATTTGCCCCGAATTCGGGTAGAATTGGGGCGTATGCACTCCGACCTCTATGACATCACGATTATCGGCGGCGGCCCTGTGGGCTTGTTCGGCGCGTTTTATGCGGGGCTACGCGGGATGCGCACAAAAATCATCGACAGCCTGCCCGAACTGGGTGGGCAACTCACCGCGCTGTACCCCGAAAAGTATGTGTACGATATGCCAGGCTTCCCCGAAGTGCTGGCGAAAGACCTCGCGCAGGCGATGATTCGGCAAGCGATGCGCTTCAAGCCGACGGTGTGCCTCGAAGAGCGCGCCGAGACGCTCACGCGCACCGACGACGGCTGGGCAATCACGACCCACACGGGACAAGTCCACCACACGCGCACGGTGGTCATCTGCGCGGGGGCTGGGGCGTTCTCCCCGCGCAAGCTCAACGCCGAGGGCGTCGCCGAGTTCGAAGGCAACGGCGTCTACTACGGCGTGCGCGACAAGTCTGTGTTTGCGGGCAAGCGGCTGCTGATTGTCGGCGGGGGCGACTCTGCCGTCGACTGGGCGCTGAACCTCTACCCGATTGCGCAGGCGGTCACCCTCATCCACCGCCGCGACGAGTTCCGCGCCCACGAGCAGAGCGTGCAGGAGCTGCGCCAATCGCCCGTGAACATCCTTACCCCTTACGAACTGCGCCGTATCTGTGGCAACGGCGCGGTGGAGCGCGCCGTCATCTTCCACAACAAGACGCACGACGAACTCGAACTGCCCGTCGACGCCGTGATTCTGAACCTCGGCTTCGTGGCGACGCTGGGTCCCATCAAAAACTGGGGGCTGGAACTGCAGGGCAACCAAATCGTGGTGGACGAATACATGCAGACGAACCTGCCAGGCGTCTACGCGGCGGGCGATGTGTGTACGCACGCGGGCAAGCTGAAGCTGATCGCGACGGGCGTCGGCGAGGTCTGCACCGCTGTCAACCACGCCAAGAGCATCATCGACCCCACTGCCAAGATGTTCCCTGGACACAGCAGCGACATGGAGTTGCCCGCGTTGTGAGCATGCGCCCCGCGTCCCTGCCAACGCATGGGTATAATTCCCCGCGCGGTTCGGGAGGCAATCGGTCGATGCTTACGGCAATCGTGATGGCGGCGGGCAAGGGCACCCGCATGAAGTCCGAGCGCCCCAAGGCGATAACGCCCCTGCTGGGTCAGCCGCTGACCCGTTATGTGCTGCAGGCGTTGGAGGCAGCGGGCGTCGCGCCGATTATCGTGGTGGTCGGGCACGGCGCAGACGAAGTGCAGCGCGCGCTGGGCGAGCAGTACCGCTACGCCTTGCAAGCGGAGCAACTTGGCACAGGGCACGCCGTCATGCAAGCCGTCCCGTACCTGCCCGCCGAAGCGACCCATGTGCTGATTGCTGCAGGCGACTCGCCGTTGGTCACCCCCGAAGTGTTCCGCGCCCTGCACGAGACCGCCCTGCAGACCGACGCCGCGTGCGTGCTGGCGACCGCCATATTGGATGACCCGACAGGCTACGGGCGCATCCTGCGCGACGCAGCAGGCAATGTCGTTGGCATCGTGGAAGAGAAAGACGCCGCGCCCGACCAGAAGGCGATTCGCGAGGTCTGCACTTCGTTCTACTGCTTTCGTGCGGACGCGCTGCGCGACGCGCTGCCGCGCCTGAGCAACCAGAACGCGCAGGGCGAATACTACCTGACCGACACGATTGGCGTCTTGGCGGCAAGCGGCGCGCGCGTGGTCGCCTGGCAGTCGCCTGACCCGACGCTGCTGCTGGGCGTCAACACCCGCTGGGAACTCGCGCAGGTCGGGCACGCGCTGCGCACGCGCCTTCTCAAGCAACTCTGCTTGGAGGGCGTCACGGTTATCGACCCCGCAACGACCTACATCGAGCCGACGGTGCGCGTCGGACGCGACACGGTCATCGAGCCGAACACGCACCTGCGCGGCGATACCATCATCGGCGCGAACTGCACGCTCGGACCCGACCTGTACCTGCAAGACTGCACGGTTGGCGACAGATGTCATCTGTTCCGCTCGCATATCATCCAGGCGCGGATAGACGCGGAGGTTTCGGTGGGTCCCTTTGCGCATATTCGTCCTGGCACTGTGTTGCATACGGGCGTGCGCGTGGGCGACTTCGTGGAAATTAAGAATGTGGAAGTCGGCGAGGGCACGAAAGTGCTGCACCTGACCTACTTGGGTGACGCGACGATTGGTAAGCGCGCCAACATCGGCGCGGGCACGATTACCTGCAACTACGACGGCGAGCGCAAGCACCGCACGGTGATTGGCGACGGCGTGTTCGTCGGCTCGCACGCGACGCTGATTGCGCCCGTGACCATCGGTGACGACGCCTATATCGCCGCTGCCAGCGCCATCACCGACGATGTGCCCCCCGAATCGCTGGCAATCGCCCGCAGTTATCAAACGATTAAGGCAGGATGGGTGCGCAAACGGCGCGAATCTAAAAAGGGCGCGGGAGGCAACGAGCCATGATGAGCAACGGGCAAGAGATTCTGTTATTTGGCGGCAACGCCAACCCCGAGCTGGCGGAGAGGATTGCGAGCTACTTAGGGCGACCGTTAGGGCAGATGATTTGCACGCGCTTTTCAGACGGCGAGGTGCGCGTGCAGGTGCTGGAGAGCGCGCGCGGGATGGATGTGTTTGTTGTGCAGCCGACCTGCGCGCCCGTGAACGACAACCTGATGGAGCTGCTGGTGCTGCTGGATGCGTTTCGGCGGGCGTCGGCGCGGCGCATCACGGCGGTTATCCCCTACTACGGCTACGCGCGACAGGACAAGAAAATCAAGCCGCGTGAACCCATCACGGCGCGACTGGTGGCAGACCTGATCACCGAAGCGGGCGCGACGCGCGTGATCGCCGTCGACCTGCACGCCGAGCAGATTCAGGGCTTTTTCGACATCCCCGTCGATCACCTGTACGCGGGACCGATTATCGCGGAGTATCTCAAGTCGCAGGGCTATCACGAGCAGCATATTGTGGTCGTCTCGCCCGATGTGGCGGGCGTGCCGCGCGCCCGCTCGCTTGCGGAAGCGCTCGACGCCCCCATCGCCATCATCGCCAAGCGACGCCCCGAACCGAACAAGGTAGAGGTGATGGAAATCATCGGCGATGTGCAGGGGCGTATCGCCATCATGATTGACGACATGATCGACACGGGCGGCTCGGTGGCGCAAGGCGCGGAAGCGCTGCTTCGGCGCGGCGCGACCAGCGTAATCGCCGCCTGCACGCACCCCGTCTTCTCTGGGAGCGCGCCGCAGCGACTCGCCGAATCGCCCATCGAGAAGGTCATCTGCACCGACACCATCCCCGTACCGCCGCACAAGCAGTTCGACAAGCTCGTGCGCCTGTCGGTCGCGCCCCTGCTCGGCGAGGCAATCAAGCGCATCCACCACGACGAGTCGGTCAGCGAACTGTTCCAGAGCTATCGGTGAAACACATCGTCTCGGTCAGTCTCGGCTCGTCGAAGCGCGATAAGCGTAGCGAGGTCTTAATTGCAGGGGAACCGTTCCTGATTGAGCGCGTCGGCACGGACGGCAACCTGCAGCGATTCCAGCAACTGTTCGCCGAGCTGGACGGCAAGGTGGACGCGCTTGGGGTCGGTGGCGCGGACTTATATATCTGGGTCGGCAACCGCCGCTACACCTTCCGCTCGATTCAGCGGCTGGTCGCGGTCGCCACGAAGACGCCCGTGGTGGACGGCAGCGGGCTGAAAAACACGCTGGAGCGCGAGGCGCTGCGCTGGATTCAAGAGCATGGGGTGGTGGACTTCGCCCGCAGCACGGTGCTGCTGGTCGCCGCCGTCGATCGGTTCGGCATGGCGCAGGAGCTGGCGCAGCTGGCGCGGCGCGTGATTTACGGCGACTTGATGTTCGCGGTCGGGCTGCCGATACCCATCCGCTCCTACCGCACCGTGGAGTTGCTGGGCAGGCTGCTGCTGCCCATCATCACGCGCCTGCCGTTCCAGTGGTTCTACCCCACAGGCGAGAAGCAGGAGAAGCGCACGCCCCGCGCCGAACGGCTGTTCCACGAAGCCGATGTGATTGCGGGCGACTGGCACTACATCCGACGCTACATGCCCGCCCGCATCCCCGACAAGACGGTCATCACAAACACCGTGCGCAAGGCGGACATCGAGTTCCTACGCGCGGCGGGCGCAGCGCGGGTGATTACCACCACGCCCGTGATCGAGGGCGAGAGCTTCGCCACGAATGTGATGGAGGGGGTCATCGTCGCGCTCACGGGACGCCGCCCCGAAACGCTGATCCCCGACGACTACCGCGCCGCGCTGTGTCAACTGAACTGGTCGCCCAGCGTCATCGAACTGCAGGTATAATCCCGCATAGCGCCATGCGCAATCCGTTTCCTGCAAACCGTCCCAATCGACTCCTAGGATGTCCCCATCCTGGAGATTGACCTGTTGCACTACGGCGAGCATACCGTCCCCGCGACGCGCGTGGGTACGCGAATACTTGCACGCGTAGGCGACGGCGCGACGCTCGCGTCATGGGGGTATACTTCAATCAACTGAGGGGCACACTGTGGAGGAACCGAGCGATGAAATGCACTGATTGCGGGACAACGATTCCTGAGCATGCGCGGTTTTGTGCGGGGTGTGGGCGGGCGTTAAGCGGCGCGGCGGCAGCCCCCGCCCGTATGCTCGCGTCTTCGACAAGCGGCGCGTCCAAAGCCAAGTGGTGGGCAATCGGCGTCGGGGTGCTCCTGCTGATGGCGATTGCGTTTGTGGTGGGCACGCAGTCAGGGCTGATTACACGCGCGCAAGTGAAAAAGCCCGAAGCGCCCAGCGTGCTGGAAGCGCAGCCGCCTAAAGTGGACGCGCCCAGCGTGCTGGAAGCGCAGCCGCCTAAAGTGGACGCGCCCAGCGTGTTGGAGACCGAAGCGCCCAAGCCGCCGCCCCAACATGTGGTGAACTGGCTGGAGCATCTGCGCAGGACTGAAGAGCGGCGTCGCCGCATGGAACGCAATGTCGCCCCCGTGATGAGCATGCTGGTGCAGGCGATGGTTACTCGCGCCACCGCGCTGGGCAGCGTGGCGCAGGGCGACTTGGACAAGGCAGAAGCCGACTACGAACGCGAACGCGAGAAGCTGCGCCAAGGCTACCAACAACGCCAACAGGAATGGGCGCAACTGCTGCAATATTTCCGCAGCGTGCCCCCGCCGCCTGAATGCCAAACGCTCGCCGACGCCTACTTCGCGGGGCTAAGCGAGTATATCACGAGCATCTCGCAAATCGAGAAGAGCCTGATTGAGAACGACTTGGGCGCGCTGACGAGCATGCTCGGCTCCGCGCAGAGCGAGCTGGACGCCCGCTTCGCCCGCGCCGACGAGGAGCTGACCCGCGTGTGCGAGCAATACGGCATCCGCAAGGATTTCGCCATCGGCAAGCAGGGCACGGAACTCATACAAAGTCTCGGCGGCGGGCTGCCGCTGGGGTTCTGAGTCAGCCGCTGCGATTGCACTCGGTTGTCTCTCGGACGACCGCCAACGCCTGCTCGATGTCCGCGCGGGTGATGTGGTAGTGCGTCACGGCGCGCAGGCGTGTGCCCGACAGCGACAGCAGTACCCCACGCGCCGCCAACGCCTGCTGCAACCGCGCGCTGTCCCAGCCTGTAGCAGGGTCTACCTCGAAAATCACGATGTTGGTCTGCACGCGGGCGGGGTCGATGCGTATCCCGCGAATGTTCGCCAACCCGTCTGCCAGCATGCGGGCGTGCGCATGGTCTTCCGCGAGGCGATCCACCATCGTCTCCAGCGCGACCAGGCAAGCCGCCGCCAGCACGCCTGCTTGACGCATCCCGCCGCCCAGCATCCGCCGCGTGCGCTTCGCCTCCTGAATGAACGCCGCCGACCCGCACACGATTGACCCCACAGGCGCGCCCAGTCCCTTCGAGAAGCAGAAGTTGACCACCTCGAACGGCGCGGCGATTTGCGCAGCGGAGACGCCCAGCACGATTGCCGCGTTGAAGATGCGTGCGCCGTCCAAATGCAGCGCGACGCTGCGCGCCTGCGCCACCGCCGCGACCTGCTGGATGTAGTCCAACGGCAGCGCCGCGCCCCCGCAGCGGTTGTGCGTGCTTTCGAGGCTAATCACGCGCGTTTTGGGGGTGTAGACGGCGTCGCGAATCGCGCCCTGCAACCGCTCCAGCGGGATGGTTCCGTCGGGCAGGTTCGGCAGCACATGCAAAAACACATTCCCGAAGATGCCCAGCCCGCCCACTTCGGCGGTATACAGGTGCGACTGGTCGCCGACAATCACCTCCTCGTTGCGCCCTGTGAGGGTCATCAGGCTCACGAGGTTCGCCATGACGCCGCTGGGCACGAACAGCGCGGCTTGCTTGCCGACGCGCTGGGCGGCGGCTTCCTGCAGGCGTTGCACTGTCGGGTCGTCGCCCAGCACATCGTCGCCGACCTCCGCTTCCGCCATCGCGCGGCGCATCGCGGGCGTCGGCTTCGTGACGGTGTCCGAACGCAGGTCAATCAGCCCGTCCGCTTCGCGCACCACAGCACCCCGTTGTAGATGATGCGCTGCACAATCGGATGGTGGTAGGTCGGCACGCTCTCGTGTCCGGGGCGGAAGTAGAACACGCGCCCGATGCCGTAGCCCTGATTGACGCCGTTGCCCGGTCCCGAAGTGAAGTTCGGGTCAATCCCGTCGCCGACCGTCCAGCACAACCCTGTCGGGAAATATTCGCCGCCGTCGGGGAAGTAGGACTGGAACACGACGACCAGTGGCGGGGGCACATCAAACGGCGCGCCGTACATCTCCTCGTGTTCGATAACGAAATCCTCGATGCCCTGCGCGATGGGGTGCTGCGGGGCGCACACGCGCACATGTTCGGGTTCGGCAGGGTGTTTTTCGCGCCAGCCGCCCTTGAGGTGCCCCGTGCAGCCCAACACGCGCTGGAACGGCTTGGAGTAGTGCCCCGAATGCAGCACCAGCAGCCCCATACCTTCGTGATGCACGCGCTGGCGGACGCGCTCGGCGGTCTCGTCGCTCACCTCGCCGTGCCGAATGTGCCCCCACCAAATCAGCACATCGGTCTCACGCAGGCGTTCGAGGCTGCAGCCCTGTTCGGGTTCGTCAAGGTGCGCAGTGCGAATCTCCAGCATGCCGTCGTTCAGTTTCGCCAGCCCTTCCGCCACCGCGCCGCGAATGCTGGTCGGGTAAATCGCCTTGTCCACATGCGGTGGGTTCTCGTCCCAGACTGTGACTCGGATGGTTGCCATCGGTTCTCTCTCCTACGGTGCGGATTTGGCGGCGGGAGAGTGGAGTCGATCGCCAACCCTTTGGAGTGCTGAAGCGTGAGCTTCAGCGTTAGGCGGAAGCTTCGCTTCCGCACTCAGTACTTTGGAGTGCTGAAGCGCGAGCTTCAGCGTTAGGCGGAAGCTTCGCTTCCGCACTCCATAATTCTTGGCGATCACCTGTCCGCCGCGTTATGCGCCCCCGAAGTATACCTACTGCGTCTGCCCGCTTGCCAGCAGAAGCAGCAGGTCGAACATCTCCTCGGGCGCAGTAGACGCTAACGCCTCGTTGTGCGCCACCTTGCCGTCGGGGTCAATCAGCACATAGCTGGGGATGGAGTTGACGCCGAACGCTTGGGCGATGGGCGACCCGAACGCATCCGCGCCTGCCCACAGGTGCAGCGCCAGCGCGTCCCAGCCGCGCGCCTGCACCATCTGCTGGGCGGGGGCGCGCGATTCGTCCAGGCTGATGGCGATAATCTGGGCGCGTTCACCCAGCGTTGCGCCGTGCTTGGTTAGGAATGCCCGCAGTTTGTCCATCGCCTTGTGGCACGGTCCGCACCAAGTCGCCCAGAAGTCGAGCAGCACCCACTTGCCGCGAAACTCCGACAGGCGGCGCGGCTTGCCCGTAGCGGTCTCCTGCAGTTCGAAGTCGGGCGCGCGGTCGCCCGCGCTCAGCGGCGGGCGGAATACCACCTCGCGCACACCGTCTCCCTGACGCAAGATGAACCGAAACGGCTCGGAGTAGCTGCCCGTGTCGCGCTGCAGGTAATACTGGATGCACTCGCGGGCGGGCTTGTCGGGCGGGTTCTCCACCAAGTCGCGCAGGGTGATTGCGCCGTTGGCGTCCAATTGCCCCTGCGCTACGGGCGCGTAGGTCTCGCTCTGCATGTCGTACACAAAGACCTGCACGCGGGCGTTGCTCAGGGGCGTCCCGTCCGCCTGTAGTAGGCGCACCGTTACCATGCGGTTGCCTTTGGGCGCTGTGCCCGCGGGCGCGGTCGGGCGAATGGCGACGGCGCGCAGTTCGCCCGATACCAAAGCGGGCGCAAACGCGCTCCGTCGCAAGCCGCCACGCTCGCTGTATTCGCGCGGCATAGCCATCGCTATCGCTGTCCAGCCCTCGCCTGGCGCAAGGTCGCGGAAGACCATCTCCTGTTTCGGCGACTCCAGCGGCACGCGCACGCAGGCAACATACATCCCTCCCGCTTGGCGGTACAGCATCAGGTTGCCGTTTTGCCCCTGCAGGTTCGCGCCTTGCAAGTCCACCCGCACATCCAGCATTGCGGGCGCGGGCAGCATCCGTTCAACCGCGCCTGCGGCGACCTCATCGGGGCGAATCTCCGTCGCGTAGCCCACCAGCCAGTCGGGGCGGTTGACCCACAGCCACGCCGTGCCGTCCATCTGCGGCGGAAGCGTCAGCCGATACTCCGTCGCCGACACGCGCTCGATCCCAAAGCCTGGGAACAGGTAAAGGCGCGTGAGGGCGTTGAGTACCTGCAACGAAGGAATGTCGAGCCCTTCCCTGTCTGCCAGCGATTCGAGCGGCGCGACGAACAGGTCGCTCCCGAAGGGCGTGTAGAACACCTCCTCCCACGCAAGGGGCTTTTGGAAGGGCAGGCGCGTGCCGAAGTCGTCGGGCGGGGACAGAGCGGGCTTGAGACGCACCTGTACGGTTTGCCCCGCGCGCAAGGCGACGGTCTGCTCGGCGGCAATCGGGTAGGTCAGCGCGCGGCACAGGGGCACATGGTCGGGCGCGCTCACCAGCAGCACCACCGCACCGCCGCGCTCGCCCGCCAGAATCTCTTGGACGGTCGCCTGATGCGCAGGATGCCACTGCAGGCGCGCCACGCCCTGCGCATCGACGGGCTGCATCAGCGGCTCGGTGGCGGGCATCACCTGCAGGCGACGGAAGTCGACGGCGAGTGCGCCCACACGCGCGTTCGTCAGCGGCTGCTGCTCACGGTTCACCACGCGCACGCGCAGTTCCGTCGGCTCCGACGGCTGCGCCCACAGCAGCCCGCTTGCCAAAACGCCCCATATCACCATCGCAGCTCTCATCGCGCACCTCCTTTGTTGCCGATTTGGCGCAGCAGGCTCTCCTGCTGGCGCGTAAGCGGATTGCCCGCCCACACCACTTTGCCTTGCGGGTCAATCAGGAAGGCGGTCGGAATGCCCTCCACGCCGTACTGTTGCGCGGCGCGTTGCCCTTCGTCCCAAGCGTGCAGGGCGAACTTGTCCCAACCGCGTTTCTGCAGGTGCGGCAGCACGACCTCCTTGTCCTGATCAACGCTTACGGTCAGCACCACGACCTGCTTGCGCCACGAGTCGGGCTGTTGTTCCACGAACGCTTTGAGTTCCTCCATCGCGGTCTGGCACGGACCGCACCAAGTCGCCCAGAACTCCAAGTAGACCCACTTGCCGCGCATGGTACGCAACTCCACAGGTTTGCCCGTGCGCAGGTCGGTCGCTGTGAAGTTAATCGCGGGGTCGCCAGGCTGGGGCGCAAGCGTAATCTGCAGGTCGCGGATGCCGTCGCCCTGCGTCAACGCGAAGTAGCGGGCGAACTTGCCGTTCACAAAGATTCGGTAGCCAATCGCGTTCGACGGCTCGGTATCCGCTGGATTCTCATACAGGTCGCGCAGCACGAGTGCGCCGTTTTTGTCCAGTGTGCCTTCCTGCAGGGTGCGCGCCTGTCCATAGCCGCGGGTGAGTTCCACACGGTAGCGCGCGCCCGCCACCGACTTGCCGCCCGCGCGTTGAATCTGCACGCGCACTTGTCGCTTGCCACGATAATCGGCAATATCGAACGGCTTGGGGGCAATCTTCTGGCGCACAACGCCGCCCTCAGGCACTTGAAGCGTTGTCTGGTGCGTGTCCTTGTTCCGCAGATACAACGACGCTTGATATGTGCCAGGCGCGACATTCCGCTCCACCACAAGCCCGCCTGAAAATTGGCGCCTCACAAAGGCGTCGGAGTAGAACACCAGTGCGGACTGTGCTCCCCTTGGCGGCGCAACGCTCAGCGACAACTCCGAGAGGTCTTTGTACGCTTTGCGCCATTCTTCCAGATCGAAGTCCAGCACCATCGTACTGGGTTTGGGCAGGCGCACCTCCACAGTGCCCGATTGCCACTCGTCAGGCTCCAGCGTGCGCATGTAGTAGCGAATCGCTTCGGGCGAATGCACCATCAGCACGAGCGCGCCCGTGAATGCTTGCGGCACATCCACGCGGTAGCGTCCGTCGCCCAGCGGGTAGATGCCGAAGTTGAGACACAGCGGCGGCGCGCCCATATAGCGCGACCGTTCCGACTGTTGCTCGCCCACAGCGCACACAGGCTTACCGTCCACGCTACCGATAAGCAACGGTGAGCTGCGATGCTCTTGATACAAGTCTTCGCCCATCCGTAGGTTCACGGGTTCCCCGTCCGCCGTAAGCAGGCGCAGTTCGAACGAGCGGGCGGGCGCAAGCGTCGCGGTTATCGTCTCGCGCGGCTTAGCGGCGTGTTCCAAGTAAAGCGGCGCGTACCCAGGCGCGGCGACCATACAGTGCAGTTCCACAGGCAGACGACCTTCCAACACTTCGCGCAGGCGCAGGCGGTGTGTCTCACTGCCCTCCACAACGCATACGCCCCGCGCGTTCACCGCCTGCCACGCAGGCGCGGTCGCCATGTAGCGCGTGTCGTTCATACTCGCCGACACATGCACTTTGGCTGTGCGTATCGGCTGCCCTTGCTCGTCGACCACTTGGATACGCGCCAGCGGCTCGTCGGGAATCTCCAACGCGGACTGTGCATGCACCAGTCCCCCAAACACAACCGTCCCCAGTAGCGTCATCAGCGTTCGCATACGCATACCTCCGAAAGGGAAGTATCCCCTGCACGGGTAATTCGCGACGCGCCGCGCGGTTCCTGCTGGTTCGAGAGGCGTCCCCCTTGACAAACCCCCAGCCCCGTTGGGTATCTTAATTTTAGCACTCGGACGCTGCGAGTGCTAATCTTAGGTTCAAATTCAGACCGTAAGGAGGTAGATGGGTATGACTTTCAGACCGCTCAACGACAAGGTTGTGATTGAGCTGCTGGAGGAGGACGAGAAGACCGAAACGGGCATCATCTTGCCCGACACGGCGAAGAAACGCCCGCAGGAGGGCACGGTGATTGCCGTGGGTCCTGGACGCTTGCTCAACAACGGCAACCGCGCGCCGATGACCGTGCAGGTCGGACAGCGCGTCGTCTTCTCCAAGTACGCCGGCAGCGAGTTCGAGTACGAGGGCAAGAAGTACCTCATCCTCGACGAAGACCAAATCTACGCGATTCGCGAACGCTAAACCAAATACAGGAGGTGAATCCCCATGCCTGCGAAGATGCTGAAGTTCGAAGAAGAGGCTCGACGCGCCTTAGAGCGCGGTGTGAACAAGGTCGCCAACGCGGTGAAGGTGACCCTCGGCCCGAAGGGGCGCAATGTGGTGCTGGATCGCAAGTGGGGCGCGCCGATTATCACCAAAGACGGCGTGACCGTTGCGAAGGAGATTGAGCTATCCGACCCGTGGGAGAACATGGGCGCGCAGCTGTGCCGCGAGGTCGCGTCCAAGACGAACGATGTCGCAGGCGACGGCACGACCACCGCAACGGTGCTGGCGCAAGCGCTGGTCAACGAGGGCATGCGCTATGTCGCAGCAGGCGGCAACCCCATCGCCCTCAAGCGGGGCATCGATAAAGCCGTCGCGAAAGCCGTCGAGACCATCAAGCAGCAAGCCATCCCCGTCACCGAGCGCGAGCAGACCGAGTATGTCGCCACCATCGCGGGTAACGACCCCGAAATCGGCAAGATGATCGCCGAAGCGATGGACAAAGTCGGCAAGGACGGCGTGATCACGATTGAAGAGTCCAAAGGCACGCAGACCACACTGGAGATTGTCGAGGGCATGCAGTTCGATCGGGGCTACATCTCGCCTTACTTCATCACCGACCCCGAGCGCATGGAGGCGGTGCTGGAGAACGCGCTGATCCTGATTCACGAGAAGAAGATTAGCTCCGCGCAAGACCTGTTGCCCGTGCTGGAGCGCGTGGCGCAGGCGCGCCGCCCGCTGCTGATTATCGCCGAGGATGTGGACGGCGACGCGCTGGCGACGCTGGTGGTCAACAAGCTGCGCGGCGTGCTGCAGGTCGCCGCGGTCAAGGCGCCTGGCTTCGGCGATCGGCGCAAGGCGATGCTCGAAGACATCGCTATCCTCACGGGCGGACGCTTCATCGCCGAAGACCTCGGCATCCGTCTGGAGAATGTGACGCTCGATATGCTCGGCGAGGCGAAGAAGGTGGTCATCGGCAAGGAGGAGACCACGATTATCGAGGGCGCAGGCGCGCACGAAGCCGTCGTGGGACGCATCAACCAAATCAAGCGGCTGATCGAGACCACCGAGAGCAGCTACGACCGCGAGAAGCTGCAGGAGCGTCTGGCGAAGCTGTCGGGCGGCGTGGCGGTCATCAAGGTCGGTGCAGCCACCGAGACCGAGCTGAAGGAGAAGAAGCACCGCTTCGAGGACGCCCTGTCGGCGACCCGCGCAGCCGTCGAGGAGGGCATCGTACCCGGTGGCGGCAAAATCTTCCTGCTCGTGCAAGCCGCGCTGAACGGCGTCGGCGACACCGACGATGAGCGCACGGGCGTTGCCATCCTCCGACGCGCCCTCGAAGAGCCGCTGCGCCAAATCGCCGAGAACGCAGGGCTCGAAGGCTCCGTCATCGTCGAGAAGGTCAAGGCGCTCGGCGCACACGAAGGGCTCGACGCGCGCACGGGCGAATTCGTTGACCTGGTGAAATCGGGTATAATTGACCCCGCCAAGGTCAGCCGCGCCGCGCTGGAGAACGCAGCGTCCATCGCAGGGCTGGTGCTGACCACCGAAGCGATGGTCGCCGAGAAGCCCGAAAAGAAAGCGGAGCCGACGCCTGGTGGGGGCGGCGACTTCGACGACTTCTAAGCTTATCCCCCTCCCACCCCCAAGGACCGGGTGCTGTCCCCCTCCACCCGGTCCTCCAACCCCTAAGCAACGGGCGTCAGCCTTTCGCTGCCCGATCCAGAGTCTGGTGGTGTTTGGC
>JAIMAN010000073.1 GCA_023511915.1 Armatimonadota bacterium | reverse complement strand
TACCTGATAATAAGTGCCTTTGCGTAGAGATTTAAACATCGCCCCCACCCCAACCCTCCCCGCGGGCGGGGAGGGAGCCGCGGCTCCTCCCCCGTCCACGGGGGAGGTTGGGAGGGGGGGCATGTTGAAAAACCACCGCAAAGATACTTATTCGCCCACTTTCGCCAGCTCCGCCTTTAGGATGTTGATGGAGTCAATATTCTCAGGATCGACGGCGTTCAGCAGCGCGAGATACAGGCTCACGAAGTCGCCGAAGTAGGTCAGGTGCATCAGCCGCTCCAGTTGCGATGCGCCTTGGGCGGTGAGTTCGTGCCACTCGGCGCGCTCGCCCACCAAGCGGCGCGTGACCTCGATGCGCGTGCGGATTTTCGCGCTCTCGTCGGGGTCGCGCAGCACGACCACGCTCCAGTTGCCCGCCTGCTCCGACGCTTTGACCCAGCCGAGAATCTCGTTGTGGTTCAGTTCGGGGAAGGTGTAGGCGAAGGCGTGCTGCTTGGCGTTCTCGTTGATTTGCCCTTTCCAGCGCATGGCGACGGTCGCCCGCGCGCCGCCCGAACCGTAAATCAGCGGGATACGCCGATGAAGTGCCTGCGCGAGTTGCTTGGCGGGGTTCTGCTCGTAGGGGACGCTCATCTGCAGCGCGTCGCGCGTCTGCACCAGGCGTTGCAGCATCTGGCTGTAGGGCTGGCTCAGGTCGGGCAGCAGCCCCAGCCGCTCGGCGAGGCGCATCAGCGGGATGAACAGGTAGCCCAGCGCGGTGCGCGGGGGCTGACCGCCAGGCACTTGCAGGTGGTAGACGCCGTCGGCGTGGGCGCGCCGTTGCAGTTCGCCCCCGCTGGAGACGGCGAGAATCATTGCCTCACGCGCCCGCGCCTGCCCGTAGCACGCCAGCGTCTCCTCCGTGTTGCCCGAATAGCTCACGGCGAACACCAGCGTATGCGCATCGACGCTGTGCGGTAGGTGGTAGTCGCGAATCACCTGCACGGGCAGGTCGCCGTACTCTTCGAACAGGGCGCGCAGGTAGTCGCCGCCGATTGCCGAGCCGCCCATGCCGCACAACACCACTTGGCGCGGGGCGCGCGGCAGTGCGGGGGCAGGCGCGTCGCTGGCACGCTGCATCGCACGCTCACACTGGGCAGGAAAGTCCAGCGTGAGCGCCATCATCCCGTGCGGGTCTAAGCGCGTCAGCAGCCCGCTCTCGTCTAAGGGGTGCATGGCGCGTTCCTCACGAGGCGACATAGGGCAGCAGCGCCAGCTCGCGCGCGCGCTTGATCGCCATCGCGAGCCGTCGCTGGCACTTGGCGCACAGGTGCGTCTGACGGCGCGGCAGGATTTTGCCCCGCTCAGGCGTCGTGTAGCGGCGCAGAGTTGCCACATCCTTATAATCGAAGTAGGAATCTTCGGGGCAGATGTTTTTGCGTCGGCGGCGTACCACCCGACGCTTGCCCTCAAACTCATCGTCGGTCTTCTTCGCAAGATCCAAGCGTTCTGTTGGCATCGTTTACCTCCTTAGCGGAATGGGTCGTCTAAGTCGCCTTCATCGAAGTCGATGTCGTCGAAGTCGCCTACTGGCTCGTCCATCGGGGCAGGTTCAGGCGCGGGTGAGGGCGCCGCTGCTGCAGGTCGCTGTACCGTGCGGGATGGCGGGGGCGGCGCGGGGGCGGTACCAGCCGCTGCGGGCATATCCGCGCCCGCTTCAGGCTCGCCCTCGCGGATGCGCTCCAGAAACCGCACCGTGTCGGCGACGACTTCGTATGCCTTGCGACGGTTGCCCTCGCGGTCGGTGTAGCTGCGCGTCTGCAGCCTGCCCTCCACCAGCACCAGCCTGCCCCTGGTTGTGTAGTTCGCCACTGTGTCTGCCAACTGGCGGAAGGCGACGATGTCGAAGTAATCCACCTGCTCTTCTGCGCCTGGGCGCACGGGACGGTTGACGGCAATCGCGAAGCGCACCACCGAAGTGCCATCTGGGGTTGCCCGCAGTTCCGGATCGCGCGTCAGACGCCCTACCAGTATGATGCGGTTGTAGTTCATATGCCCCTCCCCTTACGAGGATTTGGCGAACTCCTCTGGCTCCAGACGGAAGGTGCGGTATCGAATCACATCCTCGTTGATTTTGAGGATGCGGTTCAGCTCTTCAGCTGCCTTCGGTTGCCCTTCGTAGCGGAACAAGAGGTAGACGCCCTCCTTGTGTTTCTTGATCTCGTATGCCAGTTTGCGCTTATCCCACACGCGCGCGCTATGCACCTTTGCGCCGAGGCTCTCCAGCACATTCCGTGCGCGCTCGATAATCGCTTCGACCTGCGCCTCGTCCAACGCGGTCGGCACAATCGCCATCGTTTCGTAGTAGCGTGGATGCTCCATCATTTACCCTCCTCTGGACCTATAAGTTTCGGGGCTTCGCCCAGCGAAGCCAGAAGGGTCCACAGCGCGCCTATTATACCCAACGCAACAGTCTCAGCGCGTTCCCGACGACGGAGACGGAGCTGAGGCTCATCGCGAGCGCGGCGACCATCGGGTTTAGGTAGCCCATTGCCGCCAGCGGGATGCCCAGCGTGTTGTAGACGAACGCGAAGAAGAGGTTCTGGCGGATGACGCGATAGATTGCCTGCGAGAGGCGCAGCGCGGTCAGCACGGTGCGCAGGTCGCGGTTGAGCAGCATCAGGTCGGCGTTCTCGGCGGCGAGTTGGGTTCCTGTGGCGACGACGACGCCCAAGTCGGCTTCGGCGAGGGCGGGCGCGTCGTTGATGCCGTCGCCGACGAACGCCACGCGCCTGCCTTCCGCTTGCAAGCGGCGCACCACCTCCGCCTTCTGGTGGGGCAGTTGCGCTGCATGCCACTCGTCGACGCCGACGCGCCGCGCGAACGCCGCCACCGCTTCCGCGCGGTCGCCCGAACACAGCACGAGGCGCAACCCCGCCTGACGCAGGGCGCGGAGCGTCTCCTCGACTTCGGGCAGCGGCTCGTCGGCGAACTCGAACCCTGCGACGATGCGTCCGTCAACGGCGAGGAGGACGGGGTACGAATCCCCCCTTGTGAAGGGGGGAGGGGGGGTGACTCCTTGCTCCTGCAAAAAGCGCGGGCTGCCGAGAAGGAGGGTGTGTGCCCTCACCCCGCCCCCTGCCACGACCTGCACCTGCTCTACGGGCGCGGGCGCAATCCCGCGTTCCTGCGCCGCGCGCAGAATCGCCTCTGCCAGCGGGTGGCGCACGCTCTGTTCCAAGCCTGCCGCCAGACTCAGCGCGTCGGTCTCCGAGATCCCGTCGGTGTGAACCGCCACCAAGCGCGGAGCGCCCAGCGTCAGCGTGCCCGTCTTGTCCAGCACGAGCGTGTCGATGCGCCGCACGCGCTCCAGCGCCTCGAAGCCGCGTATCAGCACGCCTGCCCGCGCCGCGCGAGTCGCGCCCGTGAGCATCGCAATCGGCACGGCAAGCCCCACAGCGCACGGGCAGGCAATCACCAGCACGCTCACGGCGGGAACCAGCGCGTCGGCGAGGCTGCGCGTGGCAAGCCACCAGCCCAGTAGCGTCAGCAGCGCAATCGCGACCACAATCGGCACGAACACCGCCGCGATTCGGTCGGCGACGCGCTGGATGCTCGCCTTGCGCGCCTGCGCCTGCGCGACCGCCTGCGCGATGTGCGCCAGCAGCGTGCCTTCGCCGACCGCCTGCGCCTGCAGGTGTAGCGCGCCGTCCACCAGCAGCGCGCCGCCCAACGCCCGATCGCCCGCTGTGCGTTCTTGGGGCAGCGACTCGCCCGTAATCGCCGACTCGTCCACCCAGCCGCGCCCCTCCAGCACGACGCCGTCCACAGGAACCCTATCGCCCGTGCGCACAAGCAGGCGGTCGCCGACCTGCACCTCGCTGAGCGGAACCGCGCGGTACGCCGCGCCGTCCCAGCGCAGCACCTCGCGGGGCAGCAGGTTCCAGAGCGATTCCAACGCGCGTTTCGCCTGCCCGCGCGCCCGCGCCTCCAGCGTGCGCCCCAGCAGTACCAGCGTGATAATCACCGCCGAGGTCTCGTAATACAGGTGGTGCGCTTGCCCCTGCAGCGTGAGCGCGAGGCTGTAGAAAAACGCCGCGAGCGTGCCCAGCAGCACCAGCACTTCCATGTTTGCCGTGCCGTGTCGGAGCGCGCCCCACGCCGCGCGATACAACGGCAGCGCGACCCCGAATTGCACGGGCAGCGTCAACGCAAGCAGTATCCAGCCGTGCCCAGGCAGCGGATGCGGCAGGAACATACTGAGCGCGACGATGGGAATCGTCAGCGCGAGGCTAACCCACAGTCGCCGCTGGAGCGGACGCGCGGGGTCGTCTTCGGCGGTGGGAGCGGCTGGCTCAATCGGTTCCGCGTCGTAGCCTGCCGCGCGGATCGCCTCAATCAGCGCGGCGATGTCCACAGGCTGCGCCGTTTGCACCTCGGCGGTCTCCGTCGCGAGGTTCACCGTCGCCGATTGCACCCCAGAGGCGCGCGTCAGCACCTTCTCCACGCGCCGCACGCACGCCGCGCAGGTCATACCCTTCACCCGTAGCCGTTGCGTAGGCATCGAGTGTAGGATACCCGTCGGGGTATACTACGCCTGCCATGCACGAGGGCTGGGCAGTGGTTCCGAGCGAGCGCGTGAGTTTCGAGCGCGAGCGCGGCGTGAGCGCGATCCAAGTCTCGCGGGAGGCGACCTACCTGTTTGTGCGCGCGCCTGACACGAGCCTGCTTCCCGCGCAGCGCCAGCGCATCCTGAACCTATTGCGCGAGGTGGAGATCCCTATTTTTCTGATCAAACTGCAGCGCAACGGCTTGAGTTTCGGGGTCGATTCGGAACTGGCGGGGTGTGCGTGCGAGACGCTGGAGGCGCACGGGTTTCGCGTGACGGTCAAGCCGCGCCGCGTGATGGTCTCCATCTTCGCCCAGAACATGCGCGAGTTGCACGGCGTGATTGCCCGCATCGCGGAGGTGCTATACGAGGCGGGGGTCGCCATCGAGCAGATGAGCGACGCGCACAACCGCATCACCTGCCTGATTGAAGCCGAGCGCGCCCCGCTGGTCGTCGAGCGGCTGTGCGCGGCGTTCGGGCTGTCGCCGCAGAACCTGCACAAACAGCCCGTCGCGCTGGCTACGGAGGAACCCTAAGATGCCGATACGCCTTGCCGTGGCTGGACTGACGCACGGGCACGTGTGGGGCTTGCTGGAGCAGTGGGCAGCCCAGCCCGAAGTGGAGCTCGTCGCCGTCGCCGACCCGACCCCGCTGCTGGACAACGCCCGCGCCCGATTCCAACGCGCCTATGTAGACTGGCAGCGCATGCTGGACGCCGAATCGCCCGATGTGGTGCTGGCGTGCGCCGACAACCGCACCAGCGCGGCGATTGCGAGTGCCGCGATGCAGCGCGGCGCGCATGTGATGGTCGAAAAGCCGATGGCGGCGGACTTGGCGGACGCCGAGCAGATGCTCGAAACCGCCCGCGCGACCGACCGCTTGCTGATGATCAACTGGCCCACGCGCTGGAACCCCGCGATTCATGCGCTGCTGGAGCGCGCCCGCAGCGGCGAGTTCGGCGCGGTGTTCGAGTTCCGCTTCCGCGCGGGGCACGCGGGACCGCGCGAAATCGGCTGCGACCCGTACTTTGTGGAGTGGCTGTACGACGAGCGTCGCAACGGCGCGGGTGCACTGGCAGACTTCGCCTGCTACGGCGCGGTGATGAGCGCGTACCTGCTGGGCGAGCCCCAGCAGGTGCTGGGCACACGCGGCAACCTGACCAAAGACTACCCCATCAGCGACGACAACGCCGTGCTGATTGCCCGCTACCCGAAAGCGATTGCCGTGATTGAAGCCACATGGTCGCAAATCGGCACGGACGGCGCGCCGAACCCGATTGTGTACGGCATAGAGGCGACGGCGGGCGTGATTGACGGCAAACTGCGCATCCACCGTCGCGGCGCGGAGCCTACGCTGGAGACGCCGCCGCCCCTGCCCGAAGGCGAGCGCAACGCGCCCGAATACTTCCTCAAGTGCCTGCGCACGGGCGCGCGCCCCGAAGGCGTGCTTAGCCCCGAAATCGCGCTGATTGCCCAGCGGATGGTGGAGACGGTTAAACTCTGAGCCTCAAACACGCAAAAATCCCACCCCGCCTTAACAGAGCCTTAACAATCGCTTAGGGTATACTTTAGGTAGGAGGTTTATGCGACTATGCGACGACACGGCTTTACGCTCATCGAGCTTTTGGTCGTGATTGCGATTATCGCGATCCTGGCAGCCATTCTGTTTCCTGTATTCGCCCAGGCGCGCGAGAAAGCGCGACAGACCTCGTGTTTGAGCAACTGCAAGCAGATTGGACTTGGGATTACGATGTATTTGAATGACTGGGACGAAACCTTCCCGCGCAACGACGACTGTATTGCTCCCGCACGCATTCCCTATCAACCGAACGCCGTCGGCTGCAGCGGTCCTTACGGACAGCGCGTCAATCACTACAAGTGGCAATATTGGATCTATCCGTATGTGAAAAATATTCAGATCTTTTTCTGCCCCAGCCGCTCTTTCGACCGCACCGCTTGGGAGCAGCATGCCGAAATCTTTGACGGCGGCTACTCGCTGGCGCTGCACATCACGGGCGCGTTGAACACTTGGAACCGCACGGGGAGTGCGCAGCAGATCCGCAACTCGTTCCTTGGCGGCACGATGGCAGGCGTGCAGCGACCTGCAGAGACCATGATCCTCATGGAAGACCGCTTCCCTGCCGTGCGCCACTATGTGTTCGGTCCCCAGCCGATTCAGACCACCTACCCGATGGCGCATCGCCATCTGTGGGAAACTTGGTTCTACCCGAACGGTACCAGCCGCCCTGTCAACAAGAACAACGCGCCGCACATGGACGGCTTGATTATCGTCTATGTGGACGGGCACGCCAAGTGGATGAATGTGCGCGAGTTCCTCGCCAAAAGCCCCACCGCTCAGCAGTATCAACCCAGCCCGCTGAGCGCGTTCCCAGGCGGTATGGCATGGACAATCAACCAGCAGCCCACTTGGACGGGCGACTGGCCGCTGTGGGGGCTGTACGGCAACTAAGTCGAAACTCTGTCTCTAATCCCAAAGCCCTCTCCTGACAGCAGGAGAGGGCTTATGTGTATCGAACCTACAGGCAGTATGCGACTGTTTGTGATTGCCCTGTGGGTTGGGTTGCTTCTGGTGGGGTTGGGCATGCGAGATGCCCCTACCCGTCGGGATAGCGACTGGTTGATACGGGTTGGGCTGGAGCAAGGCGCGTTCGCGCCTGTGCTGTATGTCGGCGTCAGCGCGGACAGCCTGCGCTGGGTAGACCCGCGCACGGGGCAAACGCTCGGCGTCGGCGCGGCAAGTCAGGTGTGGGAACTGCGCCGCGAGAACGGACGCTTCGTTGCCCGCTGTGGGCAGGCGCAGATGGCGGCTGAACGGCTCGTCGCCGAGCCTGCGGGCGCGGGCTTCGTGCAGGTCGGCGCGTCGCCAAATGCGCTGCGCCCCTACCGCGGGCATCTGGAGTGGGTCGAGCGCGAGGGCAAACTGCTCACGGTCAACTGGGTGCGGCTGGACGACTACCTGAAGGCGACGCTGCCGCGCGAGATGCCGCCGCACTTCCACATCGAATCGCTCAAGGCGCAGGCGGTCGCCGCCCGCGCGTTCACCATGCGACGGCTGAACCGCTACCGCCAGTGGGGCTACGACCTGTGCGATCATACGCCGTGCCAAGTGTACGGCGGGGTGAACGCCGAACACCCGAACACGAACCTTGCGGTAGAGGCGACGGAGGGCGAGGTGCTGACCCACGGCGGGCGAATTTTGGAGACGGTCTACGCCGCCAACTGCGGGGGGCACACTGCGCCGATTGAGGTCGCCATGACGGGCACGCAGCCGCTTGCGCCCCTGCGCGGCGTGCCCGACACCGACGCCGACGGCAAGCCGTTCTGCAGTCTCGCGCCGAACTTCGCGTGGGAACTGACCCTCACGCGCGACGACCTCGAACGACGCTTCCCGCACGCAGGGCGCATTCGGGAGGTAGCGATTACGCAGCGTACAGCGGGCGGGCATGTGCAGCAGGTGCGCTTGCGCGGCGACCGCGCGACGCTGACGCTCACGGGCGCGGAGTTCCGCACGGCAATCGGCGTGGGGCGCATCCGCAGCCTGATGTTCGAGGTGCAGCCCCAGCAGGACGGCTGGCGCATCGCAGGGCGTGGGTCAGGACACGGCGCGGGCATGTGTCAGTGGGGCGCGCAGGGACGCGCCCTCGCAGGGCAGACCTATCGGCAGATTCTGGGGGCGTACTACCCCGACGCGACGCTGGTCGGCGCGTTCGGGCAATAACGGCTACTCGGTCGTCTCCCCGCGCTGGCTGCGCTCCCACTCGTGCAGGCTCTGCAGCAGGTTGCCCGAACGCAGCATACGGCGCATCGCGCGCACCTCTTCGGCGGTGATGGGACCCATCTGCTGCGTGGTCAGCCACTCGTCGGCGGTGCGCTCGTCGTTTTCGAGGTAGTTCAGCATTAGCTCGTCCCACGCCTGCTGGCTCAGCATCCGCTCGCCGCGATACCCGCAGCGGGGGCACTCGAAATGCACCTCCACGCGGTTCGCGCCCATCGTGTGCGCGTGGTAGGCGATGTAGGTCAGGTCGTCCAGCCCAATCGTCGCTTGGCAGCGTCGGCAACGCAAACTCACAGCCCGCTCCCTCCCCAAGTGCGCGGCAAAAAGATGCGCTCGTACTTATACAGCGCGTAGCGGTCGGTCATCCCTGCCAGGTAGTCGCACACCGCCTGCGCCCGCGCCTCCACCGAGTCGTCCGCAGGGCGGAACTTCTCCGACAACTCCGACGGGTTCTCCATGTAGTAGACGAACATCTGGTGCAGGATGTGCGTCATCTTCTCGCGCTCTTTTTGTACCTTCGCGTGGTGGTACATGTTTTCGAACATGAACTCTTTCATCTGGTTCATCGCCTGCAGCATTGGCTCGCTCATCTGCACCGTGGGCTTGCCGTCGCTCTGCTCGACGACATCCATCACCATGCGGGCGATGCGTCCGCTGTGCGTCTCACCGAGGAACTCGATGAGGTCGCGCGGCAGGTCGTTCAGGGTCAGCAGTCCTGCGCGGATGCCGTCGTCGAGGTCGTGGTTGAGGTAGGCGATGCGGTCGGCGATGCGCACCACCGCCGCTTCGAGGTGGACGGTCTTTTGGGTTTCGTGGGCGGTGAGGTCGGCGCGCCCTTTGGAGTGCCCGACGATGCCCTCGCGCACCTCGTGCGTCAGGTTCAACCCGCGCCCGTCCTTCTCGATGTGGTCTACTACGCGCAGGCTCTGCTCATAGTGGCGAAAACGCGCGGTGGGAACATACTTGCGCAGGATTGCGTCCAGCGCCTCTTCGCCCGTATGCCCGAAGGGCGGGTGTCCGAGGTCGTGCGCGAGGGCAACGGCTTCCGTGAGGTCTTCGTTGAGGCGCAGGGCGCGGCTGATTGTGCGGGCGATTTGCGCCACCTCCAGCGTGTGGGTCAAGCGCGTGCGGTAGTGGTCTTCGTTGGGGTCTAAAAACACCTGCGTCTTGTGCTTGAGTCGGCGGAACGCCTTGCTGTGGATGACGCGGTCGCGGTCGCGCTGGAACGCCGTGCGCACGGGGTCGGGCGGCTCAGGCGTCGGTCGCCCGCGCGACTCCGCGCTCTTCGTCGCATAGGGCGCGAGGATTTGGTACTCCAGTTGTTCCAGCCGTTCGCGTACCGTCATTGCCGTTCAGTATTCGATCAGCGAGTAGACATCGTAGCCGCGCAGGTGCTTGCGCCCATCCAGGAAGGTGAGTTCAATCAGGAAGGTGAAGCCCGCGACCGTGCCGCCCAGCCGTTCAATCAGGCGCGCCGCTGCGCTGGCGGTGCCGCCCGTCGCCAGCAGGTCGTCCACCACGACCACGCGCTGTCCAGGCTCAACCGCGTCGGTGTGCATCTCGACGGTGTTCGTGCCGTACTCCAGCGCGTACTCCTCGCTGATTTTCTCGCCCGGCAGTTTGCCCAACTTGCGCACGGGCACAAAGCCCAGCCCGAGATTAATCGCAATCGGCAAACCGAACACGAACCCGCGCGATTCGATGCCTGCAATCACATCGGGCTTGAGGGCGCGCGCATGCTCGGTCATCAGGTCTACGACCTCCTTTAGCGCCTGCGGATGCTTCAGCACGGGGGTGATGTCCTTGAAGATGATCCCCGGCTCAGGGAAGTTCGGTATATCGCGCACCAGTTGCGCCGCCAATAGTTCTGCCATCGATTGCCTCCGTTGTTGCCCGTGAAGTATACCCGAATAGAAGACGCTTCGGTATAATTCAACCATGCCAATCACCGCGCCGCACGAACAGGGCACGAAGCGCCTCAATTGGGAAGCGTACCTCCGCTGGGAGGACGACCTCACGCACTACGAAATCATCGACGGGGAGGTTCATCCGTTGCCGACGCCGACATTTAAACACCAGTTGGTACAAGGGGAGTTGTTTGAACGCTTGCGCTCGTATCTCCGCACCCATCGCTTAGGCGTATTGCTTGCTGCGCCGTTTGACTTTGTGGTGCGTCGGGAACCGTTGCGCACGCGCCAGCCCGATCTGTTTTTCCTATCCAGCGCACGCGAAGCCGAGTGGCGCGACCGATTGAACGAGCCGCGTTTTGAGATTGCGCCCGACTTGGTGATCGAACTGCTCTCGCCGTCAGACACCTACCAGCGCTGGAAGGAGAAACTGCAGGACTATCATCATCTCGGCGTGCGCGAAGTGTGGGCGGTGGATGTGGAGGCAGGCGAGATCGAGGTGCTGGTGCGCGAGGAGGGCGGCTACCGTTCGCTGGGCTGGTTTTCGGGCAAGCAACCTGTGCCGACGCAAGTGCTGACAGGGCTGACCCTCACACTCGCGGAGGTGTTCGAGAACCTATAGGGGTATGGATGACCCTTGAAATCGCCCTCACTTTGGGTTTGCTTGTCGCAGCGATTGCGCTGTTTATTAGCAATCGCTTTCCCCCCGAAGTGGTCGCGCTGATTCTGCTGGCGGCGCTGCTGCTGAGTGGACTGGTTCCTGTGGAGAAGGGGCTGCGCGGGTTTAGCAACGACGCCGTGACTACGATTGCGGCGATGTTTGTGCTCAGCGAGGGTCTGCAGCGCACGGGGGTGATTGACTGGCTGGCGCGGGGGCTGGGCTGGCTGGCGCGGCGGGCGGCGTGGCTCGCGGTGGTCGCGCTCCTGCTCGTGACGGCGTTCCTGTCGGCGTTTGTGAACAACACGGCGGTGGTCGCGCTGTTCATCCCGCTCACGCTTGCGCTGTCCGAGACGGCGCGGCAAAGCCCCTCGCGGTTGCTGCTGCCCCTCTCGTATGCCTCGATGCTCGGCGGGGTCTGCACGCTGATTGGCACCTCCACGAACCTGATTGTGAATGGCGTGGCGGTGCAGCGCGGGATTGAGCCGCTGGGGATGTTCGAGTTCGCGCCACTGGGGCTGATTTTCACAGGCATCGGGCTGGTCTACCTGCTGGCGATAGGCATGCGCATGATTCCCGACCGTCGCCCTGCCGCCGACCCTGCGGACGCTTATCGCCTGAGCGCGTACATCACGGAGGTTGTGCTGACCCCGCAGTCCAAAGCGGTCGGCAAGCGGCTGATGGACGCCGACTTCGTGCGCGAGTTGGGGCTGGAGGTGCTGGACATCTGGCGCGACGGGCTGCGCCTGCTGCCGTTGCCCGACCGCATCCTGCAGGCGGGCGACTTGCTGCGCGTGCGGTGCAACCTGCAGCGGTTGCAGCAGTTGGAGGGCGCGTATGGACTGAAACTGGTCGCCGACGCGCCTGCGCACGCGGCGGACGAGCCGCCCCTGCTGGTGGAGTTGGTGCTGACGCCCAGCTCGTCGCTGGTGGGGCGAACGCTGCGCGAGAGCCGCTTCCGCAACCGATTCGGCGCGACGGTGCTTGCGCTGCGCCACCGCCAAGAGATGGCGCTGGAGCAGTTCGCCGACATCCCGCTGCAGGCAGGCGACGCGATTGTGGTGCAGATTGAGCGCGAGCGGCTGCAGGAGTTGCTGCGCCTGCCCGACTTTATCCTCGTGTCGCAGGTGGAGTCGGCGCGCCCGCGCCCCGTCAAAGCGCTGCTGGCGGGGCTGATTATGGCGGGCGTGGTGCTGGTCGCTTCGATGGGCTGGTATCCGACGGCGGTCGCCGCGCTGGTGGGCGCGCTGGCGATGGTGCTGACGGGCTGCCTCAAGCCCGACGAGGCGGTGCAAGCCATCGACTGGCGGCTGCTGGTGATGCTCGGCGCGATGTTGGGGCTGGGCATCGCGATGGAGGCGACGGGCGCGGCGCGCTGGCTGACGGTCAACTTGGTCGGCGCACTCGGCGCGATGGGACCCATCGTCGTGCTGGCGGGGTTCTACTTGCTGACCTCGCTGCTGACGGAGGTGATGTCGAACAACGCGACGGCGGTGCTGATGGCGGCGCTGGCGATTGAGGTCGCCGCCGCGCTGGGGGTGGACGCGCGTCCGTTCCTCTTTGCGGTCGCCTACGCTGCCTCCGCCAGCTTCATGACGCCGATTGGCTACCAGACCAACACCATGGTGTTCGGCGTCGGGCAGTACCAGTTCGGCGACTTCGTGCGCGTGGGGCTGCCGCTGAACCTGCTGTTTTGGATACTGGCGACGCTGCTCATCCCGCGCTTTTGGGCGTTTTGACGGCTGTCAACGATGTGTTGGCGCATGCGCCCGAACCCCTTGACAACGCGCAGGGAGGTATGGTATAATATCGCTTGCCTGAGCAATCGGGCGAATAGCTCAGCTGGGAGAGCGCTTCCCTTACAAGGAAGAGGTCGCAGGTTCGAGCCCTGCTTCGCCCACCAGCGAGCAAGATGGGGCTGTAGCTCAGCCAGGTCAGAGCGCTAGCCTGTCACGCTAGAGGTCGCGGGTTCAAGTCCCGTCAGCCCCGCC
>JAIMAN010000072.1 GCA_023511915.1 Armatimonadota bacterium | reverse complement strand
GGAGTACCCCTACGCCGAGGGGGTCAAGACGGGCTACACTAATCAGGCAGGCTACTGCTTTGCGGGGTCAGCGTCTCGCGACGGCTGGCGGCTGATTACGGTGGTGCTGAACAGCCCGCAGCGCGTGGGGGACACAATCGCGCTGATGGAACACGGCTTCAACGACTGGGAGCGGATGGAGCTGCCTGCGGGTATGGCGGTTGGCGAGGCGGAGGTGGTGGACGGCGAGGCGGCGAAGGCTCCGCTGCGCTTGGCGCAGACGCTGCGCTGGGTCGCGCCAAAGGCGCACAAGGCGCGCTACCGCTGGGCGGTGCAGCCGACCCCGCTGCGCGCGCCTGTACAGGCAGGCGACACGGCGGGCTGGCTGGTGGTCTACCGCGGCGCGAAGCCAATCCTCAAAGCCCCTGTGGTCGCGGCGGAGGCGGTCGCGCGGCGCAGAGCGTTCCCCGCGGGGCTGGGTTGGCTCGCACTACTTGGCGCAACGATGGGCGTCCTCGGCTGGCGACGCGCCAAGCGACGACGCCCGCGCGCCTACCGACGCGCCCCGCTCGAACTCGGCGCACGCACCCCCAAAATGTAGCCCAGCAGCGCAACCAACTCCACCGTGCCCCACAGGAACTTCGACCAACTCGGAAAGGCGTAGAACGAGAAGAACGCCTCAATAAACGCAGCGATGAAGATCAGCACGACGGAGCCTGCGAGTATGAGGAACGCGTCGGGCGCGACTTGGCGCACCGCTTCCGAGCGCGTCAAATCACCAGGCGCAATCATCGCGCGCCCCAGCATCAGCCCCGCACCTCCACACAGAAACACCGCGCCCAACTCAGGCACGCCGTGCGGATAGATGGACACCAACAGGAAGCCCAACTTGCCCACATGGTACATCTCGCCTGCCAGCGTGCCCAATAGGAAGCCGTTGGTGATGAGCAGGTACACCGTCGGAATTGCCCAAAAGACCCCCAGCCCGAACGCCAGCATCGCCACGCGCGAGTTGTTCACGAAGTAGAAACTGCTCATGATTGACGCCATGCCTGTCTCGCCGGGCTGGCGCTGCTGCCCCGATTTCCACTGCTCGAACACGGGGCGCCACTGGGGGTCGACGAGCGTCTGGGCGATGCTGGGGTTGGCGAGGATCATCAGGAACGGGATAAGCGCGCCCAGTAGGGTGAAGCCGATGGCTGCCCACACATAGCCTGCGCGTCGGCGCACGGCGTCAGGGAAGCCGTACCAGAAGTGGCGCAGCGCGTTTCGGACGCTGCCACGCCGCGCGCGATACAACGCGCCGTGCGCCCGCCCCATCAGCGCGTTCAGGTACTCCACCACGCTGGCGTCCGCGCCCTGCTGCCGCGCATACGCTAAGTCCGCCGCCGCCTGACGGTACAGCCTGCCCAACTCGTCCAAGTCAGCGCGTGAAAGCCCCTTGCCCCCCGACCACTGCAGTCCGTTCAGCAACTGCTCGAACCGTTCCCAGCGCGCCTTGCGACGCTCCACGAACCGCCGCACATTCACGGCGCGAATTATACCGTCGGGTACAATCGCGCCTATGCAACCCCTGACGCAGATTGACCGCGAGGCGTGGCGGTTCGTCAACTCCGTGAGCATAATCACAGTGGCGGTGGACGGTGTGGTGAACGCGATGAGCGCGGAGTGGTGCGCGCCTGTGTCGCTCAAGCCGCCGCTGATTGGCGTGTTTGTGGGCGAGGAGCGCTTCACGCGCGGGCTGATCGAGCGGGCGTCCACCTTCGGCGTGAGCCTGCTCGCGGAAGACCAAGCGTGGATCGGGCGTGCGTGCGGCAGACACTCAGGCGGCGCGGTGGACAAAATCGGCGCGTTCCAAATCCCCACAGAGCCAGCGCAGTTTATTGATGCGCCGTTGATTGCGGGCGCGGCGGCACAGTTCGAGTGTCGGGTGCTGGATCGGCGCGTCTACGGCAGCCACATGCTAATCGTGGGCGAGCCGCTGCGCGCCGTGGGCAACCCCGCCAAACGCGCCATCGCCTACTCGCGCGGGCGGTTCTATCGGCTGGGGGAGGAGGTAGACGCCTCCTATCAGGTATAACATTCGGCGATGAGCCATTTCGAAGGCACGCTGCGCGCGCAGGGCTTACGGTTCGCGATTGTGGTGAGCCGCTACAACGAGCTAATCACCGACCGCCTCAAAGAGGGCGCGATTCAGACCCTGCTGCGCCACGGTGCAGACCCTAACGCCATCGACACCTACGCCGTGCCGGGCAGCTGGGAAATCCCGCTGATTGCCCGCGAGTGCGCCCAGTCGGGCGAGTACGACGCGATCATTTGCCTCGGCGCGGTGCTGCAAGGCGAGACCAGCCACGCCCAACACATCAGCAGTGCGGTCTGCAGCGCGCTGATGCACCTGATGCTGGAGACCAGCAAGCCCATCGCGCTGGGCATCCTGACCGAGGCGACCTTTGAGCAGGCGCTGGAACGCGCAGGCGGCAAGATGGGCAACAAGGGCAGCGAAGCCGCGCTGAGCGCCATCGAAATGGCGAACCTATTACGCACCACAGGAGAGAGCCTATGAGAGCAGAGTCGCTGGCGTTTCTGAAGGCGATTGTGAACGCGCCGTCGCCGTCGGGCTACGAGCAGCGCGCGGCGGAGGTCTACCGCGCCTACACACGCGAGTTCGCCGATAAGGTCTACACCGATGTGATGGGCAACACCATCGCCGTGCTGAACCCCGACGGCAAGCCGCGCGTGATGTTCGCAGGACACATGGACGAAATCGGCTTCATCGTGAAATACATCTCCGACGAGGGGTTCCTCTACTTCGGTCCCATCGGCGGGCACGACCCCGTGATCCCCGTCGGGCAGCGCGTGCTGGTACACACCAAGCAGGGTTCCATCCCCGGCGTCATCGGCAAAAAGCCCATCCACCTGCTGGACGACGACGAGCGCGGCAAAGCGCCCAAGCTGCACGACCTGTGGATCGACATCGGCGCGAAGGACAAAGAGGACGCGCAGTCCAAAGTGCGCATCGGCGACCCTGTGACCTTCGCGGTGGAGTTTCAGGAGCTGCAGAACGGCTTCGCGACGGCGCGCGGGTTCGACAACAAGATGGGGTCGTTCATCGTGGCGGAGGCGTTGCGCCTGCTGGCGGAGAACCGCCCGACGGCGGCGGTGTATGCAGTAGCGACCGTGCAGGAGGAGATTGGGCTGCGCGGCGCACGCACCAGCGCGTATGGCGTGGACGCGCCCATCGGCATCGCCGTCGATGTGACGCACGCCTCGGACTACCCCACCGTTGACAAGCGGCGCGTGGGCGAGATGAAGCCTGGCAAGGGACCCGTCATCTGTCGCGGGGCGAATATTAACCCGCGCGTGTTCGAAATGCTGGTGGAAGCGGCGGAGGCGGAGGGCATCCCGTACCAGTTGGAGGCGGCGGGCGGCGGCACAGGCACCGACGCGAACGCCATGCAACTCAACAAGGCGGGCATGGCGACGGGGCTGGTCTCCGTGCCATTACGCTATATGCACACCCCGTGCGAGCTGCTCGCGCTGGAGGATGTCGAGAACGCGGCGCGCCTGCTGGCAGCCTTCACACGGCGCGTCACGCCCGATACGGACTTCACGCCCTGACGAATCAACGCACTACGAACGCGAATCTGTTCCGCGACGCCGCCGCGCGGGGTACACTTTCCCCCGATGGATCTCAGCACGCTGAACTTGGAGCAGCTGGAGGCGGTGCTGCACAAGGACGGCCCGCTGCTGGTGTTCGCGGGCGCGGGGTCGGGTAAAACGCGCGTGATTACCTACCGCATCGCGCACCTGATACGCGAACACGGCGTGCCCCCGCGCCATATCTTGGCGGTCACCTTCACCAATAAGGCGGCGGACGAGATGAAGGAACGCCTGAACCGCCTGCTGGACGGACGCGAAGCGCGCGGGCTGTGGGTCGGCACCTTCCACGCCGTCTGCGCCCGTATCCTGCGCGAAAGCGGACGCGCCATCGACATCCCGCCCAACTTCGTCGTCTACGACGACAGCGACCAACTGGAGGTGGTGCGCCGCGTGCTGATCGAACTCAACATCGACGAGAAGCAAATCGGCGCACGCGCTGTCCGCAACGCCATCAGCCGCGCCAAAGAGCGACTCATCACCCCCAACGCCTACCGCGAGACCGCCAGCGACTACTTCGAGCGCGTCGTCGCCAGCGTCTACGAGCGGTACGAGACCTACCTGCGCGCCGCACACGCGCTCGACTTCGACGACCTCATCAACAAGGTCATCGAACTGCTGGAGACGCAACCGCACGCCCGCGAACGCTACCAAGATCAGTTCCGCTACATCCTCGTAGACGAGTATCAGGATGTGAACTACGCGCAGTATGTGCTGACGCGCCTGCTGGCAGAGAAGCATCGCAACCTGTGCGTGGTCGGCGACGACGACCAGTCGATCTATGCCTTTCGCGGCGCGGAGGTGGAACTTATCCTGCGCTTCGAAAAGGACTTCCCCGACGCGAAGGTCATCAAACTGGAGCGGAACTACCGCTCGACGCAAGTGATTTTGGACGCGGCGTTCAAAGTGGTGAGCGAGAACCGCATGCGTGCGCCGAAGCGGTTGTGGACGGAGCGTCAGCAGGGCGCGCCGATTACCCTCACCCCCGCCCGCGACGAGGAAGAGGAGGCGCGCCTCATCGCCGACTACATCTACCGCGAGGTGCAACGGGGCAGGCGACGCTACGGCGACTTCGCAGTGCTGTACCGCACGAACGCCCAGTCGCGTGCTTTTGAGGAGCGGTTTATGCGCGAGCGCATCCCGTATCGGCTGGTCGGCGCACTGCGCTTCTACGACCGCAAGGAGGTCAAGGATGTGCTGGCGTACCTGCGCCTGCTGGCGAACCCCGACGACTCGCTGAGCCTGCTGCGCATCGTGAACACCCCGCCGCGCAAAATCGGGCAGGCGACCCTCAAGCAGGTGCAGACCTACGCCGCCGAGTGCGGGATCAGCCTCTATCGCGCGATGTACGACCCGCTGCTGCTACAGCAACTGCCCGCCAACACGCAGAACGCCCTGCTAAGCTTCGTGGCGCTGATTGAGCAGCTGCGCGAGTACGCCGAAACGCACACCCTGACCGACACGCTGAAAGCCGTGTTGCACGAGACGGGCTACCTCGCGTGGGTGGAACAGCGTGGCGACCCCGAAGCGATTGACCGCGCGGGCAATGTGCGCGAGCTGGTCAATATCGCCGCGCGGTTCGAAACCCGCGAGGCGGAGCAGGAGCCTGACGCCGCCGAACTCAGCCCGCTGATGCGCTTCCTGCAGTATGTGTCGCTGGTGTCGGACTTGGACACGCTCGATGAGCGCGAGAATCAGGTCGTGCTGATGACGCTGCACGCGGCGAAGGGGCTGGAGTTCCCCGTCGTGTTTCTGGCGGGGCTGGAGCAGGGCTTGTTGCCGCACGCCCGCAGCGAGGAGCCGCGCCAAATTGAAGAGGAGCGACGCCTGTGCTATGTGGGGATGACCCGCGCGAAGGACGAACTGCACCTGACCTACGCGCTGTCGCGCGGGGCGTATGAGGGCAGGCGCACTACGCTTCCGTCGCCGTTCCTGCGTACGCTGGGCGACGAGCCGATGCCGACGCTGTATCAGGTGCTGTACGGCGCGGCGACGCCCAGCACGCCCAAGCCGAGCGCGCCCAAGCAGGCGGTTGCCCGCCCCGCGAAGCCCGCGCCGTTCCTGCCAGGGCAGCGCGTGCGCCATCCCGAACTCGGCACGGGCATCGTCGTCAAGTCGGCGGAGACGGTCGTGACGGTCATGTTCCCTGGCGGCACGGGCATGCGCAGCTTCCCGCTGCTGAACTGCCCGCTGGAGGAGGCGTAGGCTACTCCACCTCAAACAACTCCCGCACCCTGCATCGAAAATCGGGCAAGAGGTCGCCGCCTGTGAGTTCGTCGTCGGGCTGCAGCGTGCGCACAGTGAACGGCGAGGTGTAGAGGTTCACCGTGCGCGTTTCGGGGAACAACAGCCACACCTGCTGCGCGCCCGACGCGAAGTATTCCCCAACCTTGCGCAACAGGTCAGCAGCGTCCTCGTTCGGCGAGACAATCTCCACCGCGAGATCGGGCGCGCCGTCTTCAAAGCCTTTGGAGGGCTTGCCGTCGGGCAGTCGCTCCTTGAGCGTGAAGGCGACATCGGGGCTGCGGATATTGCCGTTCAGCATCCGAAAGCCCGCCTGCGAGCCTGCCACATAGCCGCGTCGGCTGGAGGCGCAGCCCAGTATCCGCGCCCCCAGCCGCATGCCAATCACATCGTGTTCGTGTCCCGCAGGCACTTCTCTGGCTTCCCCATCGACGAGTTCGTATTTACGCCCGTCGTCAGGCAGGCGCAGGAACTCGGCTTCTGTGAGTTTGCGCTTGCGCTTGGACGGCAGTGTGGACGCACGCATCGGCATCACCGCCGACAAGTGTACCCGCTTAGACCACGCACACCTGTTCCAGCACCGTCCAGCCGTTCACCACAGGCAGGTTGTTGGCGAACCGAATGCGCGGGCGGTTGCGCCACGAGTCAATAATCCCCAGCGCCAGCCGAGAAGTGCCGCGTGGGAGCGTGAGTGCAGGTGAGACGGTCGTGAAGCCGAACGCGCCAGCTGGACACACAGCAGGAATCGGCGCAGACGCCTCGAACTTGTCTAACCACGCAGGCAGGAGATGACTATGGAACGACGGGAGAATGTGTTTGCGGTAGCGTTTCGGGTGCTTGTTGAGCGTCCCAGCTTGGCGGTGATGATGTTTCTGCAGTACGCCATCTGGGGCGCGTGGTCGGTTGCGCTGGCTGGCTACTTGGAACAGGAGCTGGGCTTTGCAGGGTTGGGGCTTGCGCTGATTTACAATGCGCTGCCGCTGATGAGCCTGATTGTGCCCTTCACGGCGGGGCAGGTCGCCGACCGATTTATGCCTGCGCAGCGCGCCCTCGCGCTGTTTCACCTGCTGGGCGGGCTGCTGCTGTTCGGGTTGGCGTTCCAGCGCGAGCTACTCCCGATGACCGCGCTGATGCTCGGCTACGCCTTCTTCTACGCGCCGACGCTCGCGCTCTCCAACTCTATCGCCTTCCGCAACCTGAAAGACCCAGAGATTGAGTTCGGTCCTATTCGTGTGTGGGGCACCATCGGTTGGATTGCGGCGAACCTGTGGGTGACCTTCGTGCGTTCGAACTTCCAGTCGCTGGAGTGGGGGGTTATCGATGTGTTTGCACTGGCGGGCGGAATTTCTGTGCTGGCTGCGCTCTTGAGCCTCACGCTGCCCCACACCCCACCCGCAAAAGAGTCGTCCGACCCGCTGGCGTTCACCAAAGCGTTCGGACTACTGCGCGACCCGAACTATCGCATCTTTTTCATCATCGCGCTGATTGTGGGCACGGAGTTGCCGCTCTATTATGTGCTGACCTTCCCGTTCCTGCAGTCGGCGGGGGGCGTGGTGGGCATCACGAGCGAGAACTTGCCGACATGGATGACGATTGCACAAGTCGCCGAGATATTTACCATCGCGTTCATGCTGCCCGCCGTGCTGCCGATTTGGGGCGTGCGCAAGACGATGCTGCTGGGCATCTTCGCTTGGCCCGCGCGCTATGCAGTATTCGCGCTCGCGTGGGCGATGCATCAGGACGCGCCGTGGACGGTATGGTTGGCGGTGGCGTCGCTTGCCCTGCACGGCTTCTGCTATGTGTTCTTTTTTGTGGTGGCGTTCATCTACACCGATATGGTCGCCCCGCGCGATGTGCGCTCGTCGGCGCAGGCGTTGATTAATGTCGCCGTGCTGGGTGTCGGCATGCTGATTGGCGGCTTTTTCGCGGGCTGGCTGAAGGACTTCTTCACGGAGGGCGGCGTCACGAACTACACGATGGTGTTCCTTGTGCCGACGGTGATTACCGTGCTGGCAGGAATCGCGTTCGCGCTGCTGTTCCGCGAGAAACCTGCAGGAGAGGTCGCCGTCTCGTCGAACTGAGGCTTCGATGAGTGAAGAGACGCCTGTGGTGTATCGGTGGCAGGTGCATCTGGCGAAAGCGCAGCCTGAGCGGTTGCCCGTGATTGTGCTGGCGCTGGTGGGCGCGCCGATTGTGGGCGCGTGGCTGATGGGGCACTGGATTTTCGGGCTGGCGGCGCTGTGGATGCTCTGGAGCGCGACGGCGGACTACCTGCTGCCGATACGCTACGAGGCGGACGCAGAGGGCGTGCGGCAACGCGGCTGGTCGCCGCGACTCATGCGCTGGGAGCGCGTCAAGCGTGTCGTGTGGGGCGAGGACGGCGTGCTGCTCAGCCCGTTCGCGCACCCGTCGCGCCTGAACGCCTATCGCGGGGTGTTCCTGTGGTACGGCGACCAGCGCGAGGTCATCGAGTCGCTCGTGCGTGAGCGGTGCGCTCACGCGCTGGGCGAAACGAAATCGAAGCGTAAAACGAAGCGTCTGAAACAACGAAGCCATGCGTGAGTTCTGGAGAGAGCCGCTGAGCGAGGAGCAGAAGGCGCAACTCATCGACGCGCTGGCGCAGCAGGTCGTCAAGCGCGGGTTGAGCGCGCCTGCTATCCTGTTTCTGGAGCTGCACAAGCCGTTCGCGTTCATCGGCTCGCAGGCAGGCATCGTCTTCTCGCCGTTCCTTGCGCCGTTCTTTGGATTCGACCGCGTTGACCAATACACGCAACTCTTGAGCGAGCGCGACAACTGGGAGCGGCTCGTGGAACGGATTGAAGAGCTAACCGAAGAGCAACGCGCTTCCCGCGCGAAGGAGCAAAACCGATGAGTTATCAACACGCGCAGGACAACTGGTTCGCCGCCATCGTCATTGGGTTTATCGCGCTGGCGGTGCTGGTGAACATCATACGGGCGCGAATGGGCGCGCAGCTCTACATTCGGCGCATTCCGGGCTTGGACGCCATCGACGAGGCGATTGGTCGCTCCACCGAGCTGGGACGACCCGTCACGATGATCCCAGGCATGACCGCGTTCGGCGTGGTTGCGGTGCAGGCGCTGACTATCTTCAAATACATCACGAAACAGATTGCCCGCTTTGCGACGCCGATGCGCCTGCTCAGTGGCGACCCGACGGTGTTCGCCGTCGCGCAAGAGGCGATATACGACGCTTATAACGAGGCGGGACGCCCTGATTTGTACGATGCCGACAACATCCGCTTCCTGTCCGACCGTCAGTTTGCGTTCGCGTCAGGTGTGGCGGGACTGATTCAGCGCGAGCGCGTCGCTGCGAGCTTTATGTTCGGCGAGTTTTTCGCCGAGTCGCTGATTTTCGCCGAGACGGGCAACATGGTCGGCGCGATTCAGATTGCAGGCACGGTCAGCTTCACGCAGGTGCCGTTCTTTGTGGCGGCGTGCGACTACACGATTATCGGCGAGGAGTTCTACGCCACCAGCGCGTACCTGAGCCGCGAGCCGGTGCTGCTGGGCAGCTTGGTCGGGCAGGACATCGCGAAGCTCTTGTTCGCGCTGACCACACTTGGCGGGGTGGTCGCCGCAACCATCGCTGGCACGGACGCGCCGATTATCAAGCTGCTGGGTCAGCCTGGCGGCTGGGACGCCTTCTGGAGTAGTGTCTTGAAGGGAGGTGGACAGTGATGCACATGCTGACCAATCTGATGGCGCAGCAGACGATTTGGCGGTTGCCCGAAGAGTCGCGCATACTGTTCGCGACGCTGATTGTGCTGGGCGCGTTTGTGCTGATTCTGGGCTTGGCGCCTGTGTTGCAGACGCTACCCCCGCGCGGGCGACGCGCCATCATCGTAACGGTCACCTTTTTGGCAGGGCTATTTTTCGCGGCGGAGTTTTTCCTGCCCGTGGATTGGACGGCAATCTTTCCGAAGGATGACCCGAAGCGCAACTTCCTGACGCCCGCGATTCAGCCCGCGCAGAATGTGCTGCAGATTATCGGCGCGCTCGCGCTGGGACTGGGCACTTTCGGGCTGGTGCGCCTGCACCTGCGCAACGCCGTACAGAGACGCGCCCAGTGGGGCTACAGCATCGTGCTGCTGGTCTCGTTCGTGGTGATGGCAACGCTGAGCATCCTCAACACGCTGGCGGAAAAGGAGATCGTCGAACGCGGTCCCGTGTTGAAGCGCGCGTTCAGCATCCTGTTCGACTACACGCTGGTGCAGTTAGACGCGGCGATGTTCTCGCTGATTGCGTTCTACATCTTCTCGGCGGCGTACCGCGCGTTCCGTATCCGATCCATAGAGGCGAGCATTCTAATGTTCACGGCGATGCTGGTGATGATTGGCGTCGTGCCGTTGGGCGCGTTTATCAGCTACACCCTGCTGGGGCTGCCCGAAGCGGGTGCGCCCGAAGGCGCGAACTTCTTGACCCAACTGGAACACAGCATCGGGCTGCCCAAAATCGCGAACTGGGTGCTGACCCAGCTGAACGCGCCCGCCCAACGCGCCATCGAGTTCGGCGTGGGCATCGGCGGACTGGCGATGGCAATCCGCCTCTGGCTGAGCCTGGAGCGCGGCGTCACTTAGGGGAGGTGCCACTATGCAAGCGCGTACACAGACCTTGTGGCAACGGATACTGGGCATCGATCGGCGGTGGCTGTACCTGATTCTGTTCGTGAACATCGTGACCTTCTTGGTCGCGCCGATACGGATGCCCGCCTCCGTCTCGCCGCCCGTGCAGAAGTTCCACGACGAAATCGAAAAACTGCAGCCGGGCGATTTGGTGATGATTTCGTCCAACTGGAGCGCGAGCACGCTTGCCGAGAACCAGCCGCAGCTGGAGGCGGTCATTACCCACCTGATGCGCAAGCAGGCGCGGTTCACGATAATCTCTATCGAGGCGCAGTCGCGCGACATCTCGTACCGCCTCGCCGAGCGCGTCACCAAAGAGAAGGGCTACCAATACGGCGAGCAGTGGGCGCACTTCGGCTTCGTGCCCAACCTGATCGTCGCCATCAAAGGCATGGTGACCGACCTGCCCGGCACCATCAAGCAAGATGTGCGCGGCACAGAGGTCAGTAAACTACCCGTCGTGCAAGGCGTCAAGTCGCTGAGCGACTACAAAATGGTTATCGATGTGACGCCCTCGGGCACCGTGCCAATCTGGATCTCTTACAGCCCCAAGAATGTGAGCATTCTCTACTGCCCGACCTCCGTGATGGCGGCGGAAGCCTACACCTACCTTGACTCAGGGCAAATCAAAGGCATGATCACAGGCGCGAAGGGCGCACAAGAGTACGAACAGCTGCTGACCGTCGTCGGGCTTGGCACGCGCTTCATGAACGCGATTTCGTTCTCGCATGTGCTAATCATCGTCTTCATCCTGCTGGGCAACTTCGCGATGTTCATGAACCGTCTCCAACAGCGTCGGGAGGGATAAGATGGACTGGCTACTGGAGTTTCTACCGCGGAACTTGGATCGGCTGAGCGTGTGGATTGGCGTGCTGTGTACGCTTGCCATCTACTCGCTGTTGTATCGCGAGAACCCAGTCTACCGCTTTTTCGAGCATATGTATATCGGGCTGGCGGCGGGCTACTCGCTGGGACCGCTGGGCGTGGACATCCTCTACCGCTACTGGATTGAGCCGATCTGGATTCAGGGCTACTGGGCGTGGGCGTTCGTCGTGCCCTACGGGATGTACCTCTACTTCATCTTCAGCGAGCGCTACGGCTGGATTAGCCGCATCGTGATTGGCACGCTGATTGGCGCGTCGGCGGGGCTGTTTTTCCAAGAGTTCAGCTCGCGCTACCTGCCCCAACTCAACAGCACGCTCCAAAAACCGCTGTGGGTCAGCGACGCAAACCCCGACATGACCTACGGGATGATGATTAACAACATCCTGTTCGTCGTCATTTTGCTGTCGGTGCTGACCTACTTCACTTTCTCCTACGAGCAGCGGGGACCCGTCAAGCGCGTCGCGATTTGGGGACGCTGGTTCCTGATGATTGGGCTGGGCGCGATTTTCGGCAACACGGTCATGGCGCGTATGGCGCTCTTAATTGGGCGCATCTACTACCTGCTGAACGACTGGCTGATGATTCGTGTGGGAGGCGGCTGAGATGGAACTTTATCGCCGACGGTTGGAGAAGTTGCAGCAGGCGATGCTGCGCGAGGGCGTCGATGTATACCTCGCGGCGACACAGGTCAACATGCAGTACCTTAGCGGTTTCTCGGAGCCGCCGCTGGAGAGGCTAATGTTCCTGCTGGTGTCGCAGGGGAACGATCCTGTGTGGTTCACGCCCGCGCTGAGCGCGGAAAGCACTGCTACCAACCCCGCAGGCTGGCAGACGCGCTATGTGTGGCACGATTCGGACGGGCCCAGCCGCGCGTTGGAGGCATGCACGCGCGACTACGACCTTGAGACCGCGACGATTGCCGTCGACGACGAGATGCCCGCCGCGTTCCTGCTGCGCTTGCAGGAGGCGTTGCCCGCCGCGCTGTTTCGCGCGGGGGGCGAGCTGATGGGTAGCGTGCGCGCGGTCAAGGACGCCGACGAGCTGCGCTGCATGCGCGAGGCGGCGCGCCTAACCGACGACGCGCTTGCCTCTGGACTGGAACGCTGCATGGAGGGCTACAGCGAGTGGGCGGTCGCGATTGCAATCCAGCGTGCGCTGTTCGACATGGGTTCCAAACTCGCGTTCGGCATCCCGCTGGTCGCGTCGGGCGCGATGAGCGCGATGCCGCACCACACCACCAGCCAGCGCGCGTTGCAGAAAGGCGACATCATCGTCATCGACTTCGGCGGGGTGTACGAGGGCTACTGCAGCGACATCACGCGCGTGGCGTGCGTCGGGCGCGCCTCCGACGAAGCGCGCGCCGTATACGAAATCGTCTACGAGGCGCACATGCGCGCCCGCGAGACCGCCAAGCCCGGCGTGCCCGCCCGCGAGGTTGACCGCGCCGCCCGCGCCGTCATCGAGAAGGCGGGCTACGGCGACTACTTCGTCCACCGCACAGGGCACGGCATCGGGCTATCCATCCACGAGCCGCCCTATCTGGCGCAGACCTACGACGGAGTTCTGGAGGTCGGGCACTGCTTCACGATCGAGCCGGGGATCTACCTGCCGGGCAAGTTCGGCGTGCGCATCGAGAATGTCTACACCATCACCGAGCGCGGCTGCGAATCGCTGAACGCCGAACCACCCATGCAGATTCGGGAGATTGAGTAGTACCGATCGCGCGTTCAGAGTGCATGAAGTGCCCCCCCTCCTTTAGGTTCCCCCCGCTTCGCGAGGGGAACCAAGACCGCACCCGTTCGGTTC
>JAIMAN010000071.1 GCA_023511915.1 Armatimonadota bacterium | reverse complement strand
CGAGGGGAACCGCGCATGGGTTCGGTTCCCCCTGTGTGCAGGGGGAACCTACGGAGGGGGTCTTCAGTGCAGGCGCTGATCAGTGCGCCACATGGTGCGCGCGCACCTCGCGGATGACCGTCACCTTGACCTGTCCGGGGTACTCCAGCTCGGACTGGATTTTGTGCGCGATTTCGCGGGCGAGTTGGTGGGCGCGCAGGTCGTCCACCTCGTTCGGCTTGACCAGCACGCGCACCTCGCGCCCCGCCTGAATGGCGTACACCTTCTCCACGCCGTCGAAGCTCATGGCGATGCGCTCCAGCTCTTGCAAGCGGCGCAGGTACTGCTGCAGCGACTCGCGCCGTGCGCCTGGGCGCGCCGCCGAGATAGAGTCGGCGATAATCACCACATGCGCCTCCAAGCTGGCGGGCATAATGTCGTGGTGGTGCGCGCCGACCGCGTTGCACACCATCTCGCTCTCGCCGAAGCGACGCAGAAACTCCATGCCCACAATCGCGTGCGGTCCTTCGGTGGTGTTCTCCAGCGCCTTGCCGATGTCGTGGAACAGCGCGGCGCGTTTGACGATGCGCGTGTCCAGCTTCAGCTCCGCTGCAATTAGCCCCGCGAGCGTCGCCACCTCGATGGAGTGATCCAGCACATTTTGGGCGTAGCTGGTGCGGTAGCGCAGCTTGCCGAGCGTGCGCACGATTTCGGGATGCACGCCCGTCAGCCCGACCTGTAGCACCGCCTCCTCGCCCGTTTGCCAGATGCGCCGCTCCACCTCGCCTTTGGCGCGCTCGTACTCCTCTTCGATGCGTGTGGGGTGGATGCGCCCGTCGTGAATCAGGTTCAGCAGCGTGATGCGGGCAATCTCGCGGCGAATCGGCTCGAACGACGACAGCACGACCGCTTCGGGCGTGTCGTCGATGATCACATCGACGCCCGTGATATGCTCGAAGTGGCGGATGTTGCGTCCCTCGCGCCCGATGATGCGCCCCTTGATGTCCTCGCTGGGCAGGTGGATGACCGTGATGGTGTTCTGCGCGACATGCTCGACCACGCAGCGTTGCACGGTATCGAGGATGACCTCGCGGGCGCGGCGTTCGGCGTCGCGTTTGGCGTCTTCCTCGATTTGACGCGCCAGAATCGCCGCTTCGTGTTCGAGTTCGTCGCGCATCTCTTTCAGCAGCAGTTCGCGCGCCTGGTCTGCGCTCATGCCGCTAATGCGCTCCAGTTCGAAGCGGCGCTGGTGCATCAGTTCGCGCAGTTCGCCCTGCTTTTTGGTCAGCAGCGCCTCGCGCTCCATCAGCGTATGCTCCTTCTGCTCCAGCAGCTCGAATCGGTGTTCGAGCAGTTCCTCGCGTTGCAGCAGGCGTTGTTCGAGTTTGAGGATTTCGGCGCGTTTCTCGCGCGCCTCTTGTTCGGCGAGTTCGAGGATTTTGTGCGCCTCTTCGCGCGCCTGCAGGCTCGCCTCGCGTCGTAGGGTCTCGCATTCGCGTTCCAGTTGGGCGCGTTGTTGCACCAGGCGTTCGGTTTCACGGCGCGCCTCGTCTAAGGCGCGTTGCGCGTCGGCGGTTGCCGCGTTGTTTTGTGCGGTGATTATATGCTGCATGCGTCGCGTCGCAAGGAAGTACCCTGCGCCTGCGGCGACCAGCGCGAGAACAGTCGTTATGACCCAGTAAATGATGTCCATAGAAACCTCCTTGAGCGTGCTGACGACTACAGTTCGTCGTTCAGGCGCGGGTTCCAGCGGCGCAGCGCGTTCTGGGCGACTTCGGGTTCGAAGCCGCGCTGCAGCAGGAATCGGAGCCAGCGTGCGGCGTCGCGCGGCGTCCACTCGGCAGGCGGCTCGCCAAAGCGCATCTGTAGAGCGCGCACGGCGCGGCTCTCCTCGTCGCCCGTCAGGTCGGGCGCGTCCAAGCCGCGGCGGGCGAACTCTTGCTCGATGCGCAAGCGTCCCGACGGCTGCTCAACCATGTACCGCTCGGTCAATCGCTCGCGCAGCCGCGCGTCGGACAGGTAGCCCTCTGCACGGAGCCAGTCGGTAGCTTCCGCAATCTCCGTATCGGTGTAGCCCTTGTCCGCCAATCGGCGCGCCAGTTCCTGCGTCGACAGGTCGCGGATGCGTAGCCACTTCAACGCCTGCGCGATGGCTTGCGCGAGTCGCTCCGAACGCTCCTGCATCGCTTGCGGCTCTCCTGAACGACGAACGCTTCACGGCGGCTTACCCCTTCACGGGTTGCTCAATTTAAAGGATACCCAATCGATTAGCGTTTGGTTCCGCCGGGTGGGCGGATGAAAATCTGAGTCAGGTAATAACGCTTGTCGCGCTTGCGGTAGTAGACGCCGACGCCTGCATGGGTGAATTCCCGTTGCAAGATGTTGGCGCGGTGTCCGGGGCTGTTCATCCAGCCCTCGACGGCGACTTGCGCGGGGTTGCTGTAGCCAGACAACACGAAGATATTCTCCCCGCAGGCGCGCCATGCGATGCGGAATCGGTTCAGTCGCTTGTCCACATCGCCCAGACGCGGGTCGCGATGGTCGAAAAAGTTGCGCTCCGCCATGTTTTTGCTATGGTCGCGGGCGGCGTGAGCGACCCGCTCGTGCCAAGTCAGCGGGGGTAGTTTCGCGCGCTTGCGCTGCTCGTTGATCAGTTGATGCACGCGCTGCTCTAATTGGCGCAGGTCGCGCGCGCTCGGCTCGCGCGGCTCGCGTCGTGTGCGCTGTTGTGGCATGCCCAGAGGATACCCTGCAGGAAGCCCCGCGCCGACGGCGAATAGCCCCATGCTATGGCGAAACGCGGCGTGATGGAGGTGTCGCTCGTCTTCCCCGAAGCGGAGACGATACGCAAGTATTATCGCGGGCTGGTGTATCTGGCGGCGCGCACCTGCTACAGCGAAAAGACGCCCCAGCAAATCTGGGACGAGTTCGTCGCCGACAAAACGCCCCCCGAACGGGTGATGAAACTGATGGAACATGTCATCGAATCGGGGCACCACAGCACGATTGAGCATATCAGCTTCACCTTCGCGATTGCAGGGGTGAGCCGCGCGCTGAGCCACCAACTGGTGCGCCACCGCATCGGCGTCGCGTTCGACCAGCAGAGCCAACGCTATGTGAAATACAAAGAGCCACAGTATGTCACCCCGCCGAGCATCGAGGCGAACCCCGACGCCCTGCAGGAGTTCGAGCGGTTCCGCGATGTGAGCGAGGAGATCTACCACCGCTTCTTGGAGCAAGGCATTCCCGCCGAAGACGCGCGGTTCATCTTCCCCAACGCCGTGACGACGAACCTGATTATGACGGTGAACCTGCGCCAGCTGATGCACATGGCAGGGCTGCGCCTATGCACCTTAGCGCAGTGGGAGATACGGCAGCTGTTCAAGCTCATCCGCAAGGAGGTGATGGCGGCGGATCCGTACTTTGGGCGGTTGCTTGTGCCCAAGTGTGTGCCGCTGGGCTACTGCGACGAGAAGCGCAACGAGGACGAACATTGCCGCATTCGCCCGCACAAAAACTCGGTGTTCCGCGTGTGGGAGCTTTACAAGCGTGGCGCGCTGGTGGAGCAGGACACGCCGTGAAGAAAAGGCTGTCCCGCCGCGTTGGACGGCGAGACAGCCCTCCTGATGAAAGGAGGTCGCATGCTTATCGACGGTAGTCGGGCCCCGTTGTTTCGGGGAAAGTGTAAATACCGCGCGCTTGATATTCGTAGGTGATCTCCAGTTGCGAGCGCGGGACGCCGTTGACCTCGAACGCGGGGTCTTTGTAGAACTTGGCGTGCCCGTCGCAGAAGGTCCAGTTGCGTCCCTCTTGGTGGCGGCGTCCCTTGCGCCAGCGGGTGTCGCCTTGGTTGTTGCCGTAGCCGGGCGCGATGTACCACGCGGCGAAGGCGTTGCCGTTGGACGCGATGTTGCTGCCCACATCGGCGATGAAGAAGGTGTTCGCAGGGAAGTTGATGCCCGCCAGCGGGCGCATCTTCTCGCCGCGATAGTTGTTGCGGTCAAATCCAGGATCGTAGGTGCGGCTCAGGAAGTAGTTGCCCGCGTAGGAGAGCGGGAACACATTCCGCATCGCGTTGACCACATTCCGCATGCCCGAATACGCGCCGGGCATCTGCACTGCCAGCAGTTGCGCCTCGTAGCAGAACGAGCCGAACTTGTTGAACCCGCCCTTGTCGGGGTCGCTGGGGCACTGGAAGATGTTCCAGTTCTTGATGTACGGACCGCTGGCGATAGGAAACGAGAAGACGCCGCTGAAGTAGTCGTCGCCGATGGCATACACGCCGTTGGCGTTCGGCGTCGGGCTGCTGCAGGGACCGACCCAGCCCGTCTCGGGCAGAATCTCGTCCCAGTCTTGGGCGTACATCATGCTCGCCAGCCCAATCTGACGCGCGTTGGACAGACAGGACGACTTGCGCGCGCTCTCACGCGCCTGAGCGAACACAGGGAACAGGATCGCCGCCAAAATGGCGATAATCGCAATCACGACCAGTAGCTCAATCAATGTGAAACCGTATCTGCGCATAGTGTGCCTCCAGTGTAAAGCCTACCCCGCGCGAGTTTAACGGCAGGTAAAGACGGGTTAAGTTTGGGTTAAGACCATAGGAGCAGGCGGTTTTACGGGAATTTAACCCGAAATTCCCCGAAATTCTTGCAGGAATCCCACGACGCGGGGAGTACAATAGGGGCGCAACTTGAAGGCATGGCTCGTGAGGGCGGGGAATAGGTCGGGGTTGCGGCATCGGAGGGCAGGGTTATGCCGGATCGTAGACACAGCGCCACACAGATTGAGGGCGTGCTAAGGGAGTTGCGCGGCGTATGCGGCGCGCGAGTTGTTGCGGATGAGAACGGTCTGATTCAGGAGATTCACCTACTGGTGGAGGCAGACCGCAATCCGAAGCAAGCCGTGCGCGATGTGGAATCCGCGCTGCTGGCGCACTTCGGGATTCATATCGACCATCGGAAGGTGAGCGTTGCCCAGAAGGGGAGCGCCTCGAGGCTAATAGACCCCAATCGCCTGCGCTGGCTGGATGTTCAAATCACCCATGAGGGCACACGCGCCGTTGTGGCGGTGTTGTTGGAGCGCAACGGCACGGTCTATCGCGGGGTGGCGTCGGGCGTGCGCGCCAGCACGCAGATTCCGCGTCTGGCTGCGGCGGCGACCCTGCGCGCGGTAGAGGCGGCGCACGGGCTGTGCGAGCGGTTCGGGCTGGAGGATGTCTCCACCACGGCGACCGTCGGCGGCTACCCTGTGGCGATTGTGCTGGTGAGTGCGGTGCGTGATCAAGGCGAAGACCTATTGGTGGGCAGCGCACTGATTCGCCACGACCCGCTGCGCGCGGTGGGGCTGGCGACGCTGGACGCCGTGAATCGGCGCGTGTCGGCGTTCCCCGCCGATGCAGAGACGACCGCCGTCGCACACATCAGCGAACCGACAGCGGCAAGCGCCGAGAACGATTTGGGGCGCGCCTAAGGCGCACCCCACAGGCAAGGCAAGCAGGAGCGGAGCGACCACGAGCGGCTGACCATTCTCACCATAGGAGGGACAGTCGATGAAACGGTGGCTCATTCTGATGGCAATGGTCGTGGCGATGATGTCGGTCGCCAGCGCGAAGCGGGTGTATTATCCGAATCGCTGGGACGATCCCGTAGAGCGCACGCCTGAAGTGGTGCAGGTTCCGTAATCGGTACCTGACTGAGTACACTGGGTAGGGACGCTTGCCTTGCCTACCGGACTTGATGGTCATGAGACGGCAGCGCATTAGAAGTTGGATGTTGGTGTTGGGTGCGGCGGCGGTAGCCGTGCTGATGCACGCGGGCGTACCCTTCGCGCAGGCGCAGTTCCTCGCGTCGTTCGCAGGCGTGGCGCTGTTGGCGGTCGCCGCCGAGGTGCTGCTCATCCGCTATCCGCTGCGCCCCGAATACAGCGATCGGGGCATCTGGCTGAGCGTCAGCACGCCGATTGTCATCGCTGTCATCTTGGTGTACGGGTGGCAGTTCGGCGTGTGGCTCGATGCACTGATCACTCTGGTGGCAGGCACTATGATGGTTTACCTGCGCAACATACACCCGCGCTGGGTCGCCGTCAACACTTTCCAGAGCGTCCTCAGTGCGTGGGCAGCAGGAATTGCCACGACGGCAATTTTCGATTCGGGTTCAGACGTCTGGAGCGTGGCTGCGGCAGGCGCGCTTGTGCTGGGATTGTTCGTCTACATGTTGGTCAACGGCGCGCTCGTGAGTATGACCGTCGCGTTGGCGGAGGGCGTGCGCCTGCGCTGGGTGCTGGCGCAGACGCTGCTAAGCCTCCCGCGCGACATCGTACTGATGACGCCGATTGCGTTTCTGGCGATGGCGGCGTTGCACGCCTACGGCGCGGTGGGGCTGCTGGGCGTGCTGGCGCCCTATTTGGCGCTGCGGCAGGCGTTCGTGCTTGCCGCGCGTCAGCAGGAACTCTACCACCAGACGATTCGCAGTCTGGGCTTTCTGGTGCAGCGGGCGCACCCGTATACGGGCGGACACCTGCAGCGCGTGTCGATGTGGGCGCGGCGCGTCGCCGAGCGATTAGGGCTGCCCCCCGACCGATGCGAACTGGTCTACGAAGCCGCGCTGCTGCACGATCTCGGCAAAACGGTGCTGGATGAGCGCATCCTCAACAAGCCCGACCGCCTCACCCCAGCAGAGTGGGAAGAGATTCGCAAACACCCGCAGCTGGGCGCGGAGATTCTGCGCGACACGCCGTTCCTTGCGCCGATTATCCCGTGGATCGCGCTGCACCATGAGCGCCCGGACGGCGCGGGGTATCCGTTTGGGCTAAAGGGCGACCAAATCCCTGTAGAGGCGCGCGTGATTGCCGTCGTGGATGCGTTCGATGCGATGATTGGCGGCGAGGCGCCGAACCAGCGTCGCCCGCACAAACGCCCCCTCAGCCTCGACGAGGCACTCACAGAGTTAGAGCAGGGCGCGGGTCGGCAGTTCGACCCACAGGTTGTTGCAGTCTTTCAGCGGGTTGTTCGCGAATGGCGCGTTCAGCGCGAGGCGAGGGCAGGCGCGTAAGATGCAGGGCGCATGGTGGGCGTTGGGAATTGCCGTCGCATCCATCGCGGCGCTGGCGTATTATGCGTTCGTCGTGCTGCCTGCACGGATTCATCGCTGGCGGTGCGACGGGCTGCGCGCTTTCGCGCGGCTGATTGAACTGCGCACGCAGGGACGCTACGGCAACGCCGAGCCGATGGCGGAACTGGCAAGCGCGGTCGCCCAACGGCTGGGCATCCCTCTGCACGAACGCCGTCGGATGGAGTTGGCGGTCTACCTGCGCGACATCGGCATGGTCGCCATCCCGTATCACATCCTGAACAAGCCGACGCCGCTGACGCCCGCCGAACGCGAGTTGATGGGACGCCACGCCGAAATCGGCGCGTCCATCACGGAGCAGATTCCGGGGCTTTGGCATGTCGCGCCGATTGTGCGCGTGCACCATGTGGTCTACCGCGAGCAGCCCGACGCGCCGCTTGCCGCGCACCTAATCAGCGCGCTGGAAGACTGGATACGGGTCGCCGAGAGCGCGGATGCGGACACTGCCGCGTCGGTGCTGAAGCAGGGCGCGGGCGCGCGCTACCACCCCGTCGTGGTGCAAGCGATTCTCAGCGAAGTGCAGCAGCGCGCGCTCGACGGCGTGCAGTCGCTAACCCGCTCCGCTGCGCTGTGGCTGTAGCGCGACGCGCTGGAAGATTTGCCGCGCCTCCTCGTACAACTCGTAGGGCACGAGTTTGGGGGCTTGCAAGGCGTCTTCCAGCGGCACGGCGACAATCTCCACCCCGTGCAGCGCCGCCAGCATGCCGAACTGCCCCGTGCTGACCAACTCCGCCGCTTTGAGCCCCAAGCGCGTCGCCAGCACGCGGTCGTACACGGTCGGCGGTCCGCCGCGCTGGATGTGCCCAATCACCGCGTCGCGCGTCTCGATGCCCGTCATCTCTTCGATGTAGCGGGCGACGCGCGAGCCGACGGCGCGCTCTTTCAGCACCTTGTGCCCGAAGTCGTCCGTCGCCGCGGGTTCGTCGGAGCCGGCGAAGGGCAGTTCCACGCCTTCCGAGACGACCACCAGCCCGTACCGCTTGCCGCCGTGATAGACCTGCTGCAGGTAGTGGCACATCGCGTTCAGGTCTACGGGCGCTTCGGGGATGAGAATCCAGTCCGCGCCGCCGCCAATCCCCGCGTACAGCGCGACCCAGCCCGCATGCCGTCCCATCACCTCCAGCACGATGATTCGCGCGTGCGACTTGGCGGTGTCGCGCAGCCGATCCATCGCCTCCACCGCGACGGAGACCGCGCTGTCGAACCCGAAGGTGAAGTCCGTGCCGCCCAGGTCGTTGTCCATCGTCTTGGGCACGCCGACCACGCGCACGCCATGCTCGACAAAGAGCCGTCGGGCGACGCCGAGCGTATCTTCGCCGCCGATGGCGATAATCGCGCCGAAGTTGAAGTCCTCGATATTTTCTAACAATCGTTGCACATCGGCTGGGTTTTTGAATGGGTTCGTGCGCGAAGTGCCCAGAATCGTGCCGCCTTCGCGGATAATCTCATCTACGCGCTCTTCGGTGAGCGGGACGGTCAAGCCCTCAATCAGTCCCTTCCAGCCTTGCAGGATGCCGATGGGGGTATGCCCGTCTCGGATTAGGCGCAGCGTCGCGCCCCGAATCGCAGGATTGAGTCCGGGGCAGTCACCCCCGCCCGTCAAAATGCCAACTCGCATAGTGTGAACCTCCTATCATTCCCGTGCGATCGGGGCAGTCTCAGCGAATGGTCGCTGGCGTGTTAATTATAGCGCATGACGGGCGGGATTCCCTCTGACAAGGGTACAGCACTTGGGTTTGCTGCTTGGGGAACAGACGCGCGTTTTTCGCCCTCACCCCCAACCCCTCTGCCACAGGGTGGGCGAGAGGTGAACCGCGCGCTGACCTGTTTGGAGTGCTGAAGCGTTAGCTTCAGCGTGGGCGGAAGCTTCGCTTCCGCACTCCATAATCCCACTGATATTACTACCAGCGCAGGCGCGCCCGCTTACAGTGCGTTGCCCAGCCGTGCGCCCTGCTCGCCCAGCGTGTCGTAGCGGCACGGGGCAAAAGCGGGAACCAGCGCGGCGATTTCGCGCATCACCTCGCCCGCGTTGAACGGCGGAGTCTGCCGTTGCGTGCGCAGCCACAACTCGGCGAGCACCTGCCAGTCGGGTTTCGCCTCGCCCTGCGGGGGGTGCGCCTGCCAGAACCGCTGCACGCGCCGCTCCCAGTTCGTGAAAGTGCCCTCGTACTCGGTGAAGGGGCAGGCAGGCAGCAGCAGGTCGGCGTAGCGGGCGGTCTCGGTCATGCGCACATCCTGCACGATTACGAACTCGCAGGCGCGCAGGGCGCGCTCCGCAAGGCTCGGCTCGTAATGCTCGCGCACGGGGTCAGCGCCTGCGACATACAGCATCTGCACCTCGCCCTGCAGACACGCCTGCAGGATGCCGTCGGTAGCCAGCCCCGCCGCGCTGGGGATAGGCGTGCGCCACGCCTTCTCGAACCGTTCGCGGACGGCGGGGTCGTCAATCGGCGCGTAGCCAGGCAGCAGGTGCGGCGCGACGCCCAGCTCCAGCGCGCCTTGCTGGTTCGCGCCTGTGGGCATCAGGTTCAAGCCGCCCTCCTCGCGCTGGTGGTTGCCCGTCAGCCGATTCAGCGCGTGCAGCAACTCCACCACCTCTGCAGCGCGCGGGTGGTTGAGTGCCTTCTCGCCCGCCAGGATCACCATGCTGGGCGCGTCAGCAATCTGGCGTGCGGCGGCAAGCAGCGTCTCGGCGGGCACGCCTGTGTGGTCGTGCGTCCACGCGGGGGTGCAGTCGGCAAGGCGCGCGCGCAGCCACTCCGCATCGGGCAGGTTCGCCCGCACCTGCTCGGCGGGCAGCATATCCAGCAGCGCGTACAGCAGCCCCTTCAGCAGCGCGTCCTCGCTGCCCGCGCGGTAGCGCAGGCTGTGCGCGGCGAACTCTTCCACCGCGTTGGGCAGCGGGTAGGCGACGATGCTCTGTACCCCGTAACGGCGGTTCGCCTTGCGCGCCCGCAGGAACACCATCGGCTGCTCGTCCGCCAAGTCCGCGCCGAACACGAACACCAGCGCGGTCGCCTCCAAGTCGCGGTACTCGTTCTGCACGGGCGGCGCGGTCAGCGTGCCTTGATAGCGGGTGAAGCGATGATCGATGTGGTTCGTCTGGAACGCGCCGCGCAGCAGCTTCTGGAACAGGTACAGCGATTCGTTGCTCAGGCGGTGTCCTGCCAGCCCTGCAACGGCGCGCCCGCCCCCGTCTTGTGTGAGTGCGCTCCAGCGTTGCAGAATCAACTCGTAGGCGTCGCCCCAGCGGATGGGTTCCCACTCCTTGCCGCGCCGTACCATCGGCTGCAGGATGCGGTCGGGCGCGTGCATGTAGGTCTGCTCGAACTTGCCCTTGTCGCAAGTCCACACCTCGTTCACTTCGGGGTTCTCGCGGGCGTTGAAGCGCACGACCTTGCCCGACCGACTGTCGGCGTACAGGGTACAGCCGTTGGAACACATCGTGCAGACGGTCTTCTGGGTGGTGATGTCCCACGGGCGGGCGCGGAACCGATAGGTGCGGCTGGTCAGCGCACCGACGGGGCAGATTTCGATCACATTCCCGCTGAAGCGGCTGGTGAACTCGGTCAGTTGGAAGGTGTGCGGTTGGGTCTGCGCCCCACGGAACAGGAACGCCAGTTGCGCGTCGCCCGACACCTCTTCCGTGAAGCGCACACATCGCCCGCACTGGATGCACCGCTCCAGGTCCAGCGCGACATACTTGGACAGCGGGAACGCTTTGGGCAGGTGGCGCTTGATTTCGATGTAGCGGCTGGTGGACGGACCGTAGAACTGCGTGTTGTTTTGCAGGGGGCACTCGCCGCCGCGGTCGCAAATCGGGCAGTCCAGCGGGTGGTTGATGAGCAAGAACTCCAGCACGGCGCGGCGGTCTTTGATGACCTGCTCGGTCTCTGTCCACGCGACGAGTCCTTCGGTGCAGGGCAGGGTGCAAGACGCCTGCGGTTTGGGCATCTTGCGCACGCTGCCGTCGGGCTGCTTGTAGCCCACTTCCACAAGGCACATCCGACACATCCCCACAGGAGCCATGTATTTGTGGTAGCAGAAGATGGGGATGTCGGCTTGAACGCGCTTGGCGGCTTCCACCAGCAACTCGCCCTCGGGCACTTGCAGGGGGACGCCGTTGATCTCGATATTCACGAGTTTCGGCTCAGCGTGCTTGGGCTTCGGCATAGCGATAGGATTATACCTGCTTGGGCGGCTCCTGCTCGCGTTCTACCTGCTCCAACGGGAGGGCTTCCTCCACCAGCAGGATGGGAATCTCGTCGCGGATGGGGTAGGCGCGGCGGCACTGGTTGCACACCAGGTAGTCGCCGCGCAACTCTAACGGCGGTCGGTCGTCGCACGCAGGGCACGCCAAGATTGCCAGCAGGTCAGGGTTCAGCACTGCCATTAGACCACCTCCAGCATGCGGTCAATCGCTTTGCGGGCGCGGCTGCGAATCGGCTCCTCCACGCGCACTTCGTACACCATGTCGCGCAGCGCACGGTACAGTTTCGGCAGCGTGATGGTCTTCATGTATTCGCAAATCGCGTCCGCTTTGACGGGGATGTACTGCTTGTGGGGCGCCTCTTTTTTCAGGCGGTGTAGCATGCCCACTTCGGTCGCCACGAGATGGATGGGCGCTTGCGATTCGCGCACATGGCGCACCATGCCGCCCGTGCTGTGGACGAAGGTGCGCTCGGCGGGCAGGTCGCCCGCTGCCAGCGCGAACATACACTGGCTCACGCAGCCGCATTCGGGGTGCAGCAGCAGGTCGGCGTCGGGGTACTCCTGCAGGGCGCGCGCGATGTCCTCCGCGCGGAAGCCCGCATGCACATGACACTCGCCCAGCCACAGATGCACCTTGCGCCCCGTCATCCGCTGCACATACAGCCCCAGAAACATATCGGGCAGGAACAGAATCTCCTTGTCTTCGGGGATGGACTGCACTACCTTGACGGCGTTGCTGGAGGTGCAGCAATAGTCTGCCTCTGCCTTCACATCGGCGTTGGTGTTCACATAGGCGACCACGACGCCGTTGGGATGGTTCGCCTTCCACTGGCGCACCTCGTCGGCAGTGACGGTCGCCGCCAGCGAGCAGCCCGCTTCGGGGTCGGGAATCAGCACGGTGCGGTCGGGGCAGAGAATCGCTGCCGTCTCCGCCATAAAATGCACCCCGCAGAACACAATCACGGGCGCGTCGGTCTGCGCTGCCTGCTGCGAGAGTTGCAACGAATCGCCAACGAAGTCGGCAAGGTCTTGGATGATGGGCAGTTGGTAGTTGTGCGCCAAGATGACCGCGTTGCGCTCCGTGCGCAGGCGTTGGATGCGGTCAATCAGTTCCTGCTCGGTCAGGTAGGGGATTTCGGGGTCTTGTTCGATGGCGCGTTGCGCTGCCGTGAGTCGCACGGACGGGCGCGTTTTGGAGCGCGGCATAATCGTCGGCAGTTCCACCTGCAAGTCTAATTCGCTCGGCAAAGTCGGGTTCCTCATCGTTTATCTCCTGCCGTTGCGGTGAACAGCGGGTGTTGCCCGCGGGGATGTTGTCCACCGCCGTATGTGGCAGCAAGAGTATACCCAATCGGCGCGTCATAAGGCAAATTTTACGGGATTTTAACGGAAGGGGGGCGTAAACAGTTGATTTTGGCGTAGGCACATAGGGTACACTCGCTCCCCATTAAATCTGATACGAAGGAGGTGATGACTCAGAGCCGCAAGCGGGTTCATCGGCGTCCGTTGAATCGTCAGCAGCGTCGGAAGTTGAGAAACTCTGTCAGAGATAGAGATAGGATGAACCTAATGAAGAACCAGTGGAGGACTCTCCTGAAACGCGCGGTACGCTGGGTTTTTCGAGGATGGAAGCTAACGCAGATAGTGGAGACCCTATTGAGCCTAATTGACCTGTTGTAGAGTCGGCAAGTAAGTTAGTCAACGAGATAGGTTCCCCCTGCGGGCAGGGGGAACCTCACTAAATAGTTAGCCTCGCTTGGAAGTGCGCTACAATAGCTTTGAGAGCGGAAGGGCTTGGCAAGTTGCGTTAGGGTATACTTCATTGGGAGGCGAGTTTGATGGCGCTGACGCAGGCAGGAACCAAGCCCGCTGTGGAGTATCCCTCCACCGACGGCGAACCGATGGCGCAAAACACCAAACAGTACCGCTACATCACCACCATTCAGGGCGGACTCGCCGCGATGTTCCGCGACCGACCCGATGTGTTCGTCGCAGGCGACCTATTCTGGTACCCCATCGAAGGTGACAACACAACCCGCGTCGCCCCCGATGTGATGGTCGTCTTCGGACGCCCCAAAGGCGAC
>JAIMAN010000070.1 GCA_023511915.1 Armatimonadota bacterium | reverse complement strand
TGCCCCGTAAAGGGGTCAATCGCCAACTCCTGCAGGTTCAACGGCTCCAGCGAGTCAGGATAGCGCCCCTCGCGCAGCCGCAGGTGAATCAGCATCAGGCGACGGCGGGTGCGCTGCTCCCAATAACGACGCGCCAACAGATCTATCGGCTGGACGAGCGACGCCAGTGCGCCAAACAGGGTATCCGAGTCGTATTCCTTCAGTTTCGGCTCGCGGAAGCGTCCCCCACGCAGCGACACAGCGTCCGCGATGGCTTGCCACCCCTGCGTGATTGCACGGCGCAGCTCCGCGCGCAGTCGCTGATACGCGCTCGGCTGATTGAGCAACGATCGGAACTCGTCATGCAGGCGATCGAGCATCCGTCGGTCGTCCTCGCCCTCTATGTCCGTCAGCGCCTCGCTTAGAAGTGGTTCGATGGCTGCGCGCGCCTCGTCGATTCGCTCTGGAAGCAGCCTGTCCAACTCTCGCAGCGCAGTCGCCAGCTCCCCCTCAATCACGGTCGCGAATCGGTCGCGGCTGCGCTCGGACTGAATCAGCGTCTGCGCCATCTCGCGGCACTCATGTGCGGAGAAGAAGTCCACTTCGCGGGTGATAGGCATATGAATGGTCGCTTCCAGCGCTACGCCAACCAGGTAGTTCAGCGTCGTGTCGCCCTGAAGGTGGCGCGCCATCTGGAAACCGATGCGCCAGTCGTGGACAGCGTCTGTGCCATCACGCTCGGCAATCGCCCAGCGAATGCGAGTGTTCACCAACCGCGCCATGTTGCGCAGTAAGGCGTACTCGTCGGCGTCGAACTCGTAGCGGACAGCCCCGAATGGGAACTGATACGGCTTGCCGAATGCGCCGCGCAGCGTGTTGAACGCGCCTTGATTCGCATCGATCCAGCGACGCTCTTGAGGGGTCGGCGGTTGCTGCCCCGAAAAGCCTTCGCCCGCTTTGAGTTGCCGCGCCGCCGCAATGTAGTAATCGTAGGCGTTCCTACTCCTTCGTCCGCTCATACGCCCTCCCATCACGCACCATCGCGTTCATCACCACCAACAGCCGACGCGCCACCGCACACAACGCCACCTTCTTCGGCTTCCCCTTCGCGAGCAACCTCTGATACACCGCCTTCCAACGCGCATCGTGCGTTACTGCCACCACCGCCGCCAAATACAACAACCGACGCACCCGACTACGCCCCCCACTAATCCGCGCATACCCACGCCAGCAACCGCTCTCCCGACGCACAGGCGCCAAGCCCGCCAACGCCGCAATCACTTTGTGCGACACCTGACCCAACTCAGCTAGCTCCGCCAACACCCCAGACGCCACCGTCCACCCCACCCCCACGACCGTCTGCAGCAGGGCGGCTTTTTGCGACAGCGACGCTTCCGATGCCATCAACATCTCAATCGCTGCCTCAATCGCAGCACATTCCGCCTGCAACTGCGCAATCGTGCGCTCCAACGACTCCCGTACCAGCGGAAAGGTCGCCACCTGCAGTCGCTTCTGCTCCGACTCCAGCATCTGCACCAACTGCTCCCGACGCGCCCACAACTCCTTGAGCTGGGCTTGCACAGCAGGCGTTTCGGGCGTGTCAGGCATAGGGTAGCAGCTGGCAAAGCGTGCCAACATCTGGGCGTCCACACGGTCGGTCTTGAGGTTGCCACGCATACTCTTGGCAAAGTAGCGGGCGCGCTGGGTCGGCACAATCGCCACAGGCACACCTGCCCGTTGCAGCGCCTGCACGATGGTCTTTTCAAACCCGCCTGAGGCTTCCAGCAGGACGAAGGCGACAGGTTGCGCCGCGAGTTCGTTGGCAAGCGCCTCGCAGGGGTCGTAGTCGTTGGGGATCACCTGCACGGTGGCGTTGGGGTAGGTCGCGACGGCGAGCGTCTCTTTGCTCACATCGATACCGACATACAGAGCCGTTGTCTGTAGTGTGTGTGTCATCGTTTGGCGCCTCCTGTTAGGTATAGTTGTGTTGCGAACCGTGCCCGTGTGCTGCACCTTCCTGGTGTTTCGGGCTTATTGCCCTTGCAAGGGTTCGGGCTATGGTTCGTGTGGGCGTCGGGCGTTGGCTCGCCTCGGGCTTGTTGTCCCAGGGGGACTGACGCTCCGACGCCCGTTGTGCTTGGTCGCTGCCAAGCACTTGCGCTGGTAGTAATATACCAGGGGGATTATGGAGTGCGGAAGCGAAGCTTCCGCCCACGCTGAAGCTAACACTTCAGCACTCCAAACAGGTTCGCGCGCGGCTCCCCTCTCCCACAGCGTGGGAGAGGGGTGGGGGTGAGGGCTACAGAAAAATGCGCACACCTTACACGCAGCGAACTCAAGCGATGTACCCTTATCAGGGCGTGGAGTGGGCGCACACTACTCAACCCACCACGCAAGCGCACTGAGGTATACTGTCTAACATAGGGCGTGGAGCGTCTTAACCAAACCATGGTCTACGACTAGCGACAATTGGGGCGATATGAAAGGACGACGCTTGCTTGGGCTTACACTGGCGTTAGGGCTGACCCTCGCGCTTGCGGGCGCGATGGAGGTGCGCATCCTCAGCTGGAACATCAAGCGCGCGGTTGGGGTGAACAGCCCCAACGACGCGCAGCAGCCCTATGTCGCCAAGATTATGAACCACCTGCGCCCCGACATCCTGATCCTGCAGGAAATCGGCGGCAACACGCGCACCAGCTGGAACGCCTTCGCGCAAGAGAGCGCGCTGGACACCTTCGTGCGCAACAACCTGACCTTTTTCGGCTCGAACCCGCAGCGCAATCGCGACTACTACCTCTATGTCAACCGCCTCTCGGACGGCTGGATTAGCAACGCGGTGATCAGCCGCTACCCGTTCCGCAATATCACCGATGTGGGTATCGGCTCGCCGAATCGCGGGCTGACGATTGGGCTGATTGATGTGCCGGGCACGAACGGGCTGGGCGTGTTCGGGGCGCACTTCAAGGCGGGCGGCTTCACGGATGACGCCGTCGCACGGCAGACCAACGCCGAGAACACGCGCGATCGCGTCCGCGATTGGCGCATTCGCAACCGCCGTTCGGCGTATGTGCTGGGCGGCGACCTGAACGAGAACGAAGACCCCGACCTAAGCTCCACCTTCCCGATTGGCGGCGCGCTCCCCGACGGGCGAATCTACGCGCCGATTAGCACCGTGCAATCCGCGCGACTGCGCGACACGGTGCCTGTGGACGGCTTCGGCGGCAAGCGCACCTACCAAGTCTCCAGCCGCAACTCCGACCTGCGCCGTCGGCTGGACTACATCATGGTCTCCCCAACGGAACTGGGGCGCGACCGTATCAGTGTGCTGGAGGCGGAGATATTCAACACGCGCCGATTCCCGTCGGGCGGGCTACCTGCAGGCTTCGACATCACCGACAGCGAGAACGCCTCGGATCACGCCGCGCTGTTTGTGCGCCTTCGAATCGACCAGTGGCGCTCCTATGGCAGCGGCGGCGGGGGCTATTGGGTTCCCGAACCGAGTTCGATGCTTGCGCTGCTGGTTTTTTCGGGCGGGGGCGCGGCGATTGTGCTGCGGCGCGGGCGCGTGGCGTAGCGTTCAGTCCAAATCATACGACAGGTAGACGGCGACCCCCTTCGCGCGGGCGTGCGGAATCACCTTTGGGCGGGTGACCATGTGCGCCACCAGCACGGGGAAGGGGTTCTCCACCAACGACTGTCTCCCCTGAATCCTTTCGCGGAATGACCGCCTCTAACCAAACGGAAGCAATGCAAACGGCTTCCGAAACACTATCCTAACAGGGAGGTATGACGATGGCTACACTGACCAAAACGACGATTAGCGTAGCAGAGCTGGACGAGATGATCGAGCGCGGCGAGTCGTTCCTGCTGCTGGATGTGCGCAATCAGGACGAGTTCGAGCGCTGGAAGATAGAAGGGCGCAACCCCTTCGAGACCGTGCATATTCCGTATTTCCAGTTTATTGAGGACGAAGACAAAAGCGTGAGCCGCGTGCCGAAGGGCAAGCAGGTCGTGGTCGTGTGCGCGAAGGGCGGCTCGTCGGAGTATGTGGCGGATGTGCTGCGCCAGCGCGGCTACGATGCAGTCAACCTCGAGGGCGGCATGATTGCGTGGGGCAATTACTACCGCGTGCGACGCATCGAAGAGGTCACAGATGTCGCGCTGTACCAGATTATCCGTGTGGCGCGTGGCGACCTCGCCTACGCCGTCGTGAGCAACGGCGAGGGCATCCTGATTGACCCGACCCGCCACACCGAGCAATACACGAACCTCGCCGAGCGCGAAGGCTTCAAAATCGTCGCTATCTTCGACACGCACGCACACGCCGACCACATCAGCGGCGGACCGAAGCTGGCGAAAGCGCTGGGCGTGCCGTACTTCATGCACCCCTACGACGCCATCCACCCGATTGACATGCTGCCCGCGACCATCGAGTACGAGTACCTCAAGGACGGCTTCACCTTCCAGTTCGGGAACGCAACGCTCAAGGGCATCCATGTTCCCGGACACACGCTGGGCAACATGGCGTTCCTGGTGAACGACCGCTACCTGTTCACGGGCGATTCGATCTTCATTGTGTCGGTAGCGCGTCCCGACTTGGGCGGGCGCGGGCAGGAGTGGGCGCCCATCCACTACGAGTCGCTCTACAAGAAGCTGCTCGTGCTGCCCGATGAGACGCTGGTGTTCCCCGCGCACTTTGCCACCGCCAGCCGCGAAGGGCGACCCGACGGAACCTTCTACGACACGCTGGGCAACATCAAGCGCAACAACCCGCGCGAGTATCAGTCGCCGAGCAAGGAGGCGTTTGTTGAGTTCATGCTCAGCACGCTGCCTGTGTTCCCGCCGCAGTATGTGGACATCAAGCGCGTGAACGCAGGGCTGCTCGTGCCCGACGAGGAGAAGGCGCAAGAACTGGAGCTGGGCAAAAATGTCTGCGCCCTTGCAGACGCCTATTGAGAATCGTTCGAACCCCTTCCCTAAGGTTCCCCCTGCGGGCAGGGGGAACCGAGTCTGGGCGGTTCCCCTCGCGAAGCGGGGGGAACCTGCAGGAGGGGGCAATCTGAACTCTGGCTCGGCGATTGGTATAACAGAGGTTCCCGCCACAATTTCGACAGGAGGTAAACCGCGATGGCAACGCCAACGAATCCGATAGAAACGCAAGTAGAGAGACCGAACTGGCTGCTGAACGCGCTGTTGGGCGTTCCGAACTGGGGCGGGGTGGCGAAGATTCTGCCAGGCTTTCTGCTGGCAGTGGCGATTATGCTGGTCGCCATCCCGCTGACCAACATGCTCGGCGCGTGGGTGCTGAGCCTGCAAGGGATTGACCCCACGGGCAAGTCCAGCCCGATCTCCGCCGTGCTGACGGCAATCGTGATTGGCATCCTGCTGCGCAACCTGTTGCCGCTGCCCCAGAGCATCGAGGCAGGTGTCCAGTTCAGCACGACCAAAATCCTGCGCTTGGGAATTATCTTGGTCGGCATCAAGCTGAGCCTGTTGGATGTGTTCAAGCTGGGCGCGTGGGGCATTCCTGTGGTCGCCGCAGCGATTTTCGGCGGGCTGATTTTCATCACATGGATTAACCGTCGCCTGAACCTGCCTGAGCGGTTGGGCACGCTCATTGCGGCGGGCACAGGCATCTGCGGCGTGACGGCGATTGTGTCGGTCGCGCCCGCTATCAAGGCGGAGCAGAAAGAGGTCGCCTACGCCGTGGCGAACATCACGCTGTTCGGGCTGCTGGGCATGTTCCTGTACCCGTACCTCGCACCGCACATCCTGCACACCTCCGAGCAGATTGGGCTGTTTCTCGGCACGGCGGTCCATGAGACCTCGCAAGTGGTCGGCGCGGCGCTGACCTACAAGGAGGTGTTCAACGACGAGACGGTTCTGAAGACGGCGACCGTGACCAAGCTCACGCGCAACCTGTTTTTAGCGATTGTCGTGCCGTTGCTGTCGTATCTGTATCTGCGCAACCAGGCGGCGTCGGGCGACGGCGAACGCGGCACGATTAACATCGCCAAGCTGCTGCCTGCGTTCGTGCTGGGCTTTATCGCGATGGCGGTTGTGCGTTCCGTTGGCGATGCGCAGGTCGCGCACGGGCTTGCCTTCGGCGTTTGGGACGCCGAGGGCTGGCAGGCATTCACCAAAGCAGTCGGCGAGACTTGGGGCTCCCGCGCGTTGGGCACCGCGATGGCGGCGGTCGGCTTGGCGACCTCGTTCCGTGTGTTCAAGGGCGTCGGGCTGAAGCCGTTTTTGGTGGGGCTGATTGGCGCGCTGCTGGTCGGCTTCATCGGCTGGGCGATGGCGATGCTACTCGGCGGGCGCGGGTAGCAAGCAGTTGTCAATCAGGCGCGCCCTGCCGAAGAAGACCGCCAGCGCGACCAGCGCAGGACGCTCGAGACGCTCGATGGGCTGCAGCGTCTCGGCGTCCACCACTTCTACATAGTCGATTCGCGCCAGCGGCTCAGCGGCAATTTGTGCGTAGACGCCCTCGCGTAGTCGGTGGGCGTCGCGCTCGCCCGCCGCATACTGCGCCTGCGCCCACTGCAGGCTGCGATACAGCACCGTCGCCGCCGCGCGCTCGTCGGGCGACAGGTACACATTGCGCGACGACATCGCCAGCCCGTCCGCCTCGCGCACAATCGGGCACGGCACAACCTCGATGGGCAGGTTCAGGTCGCGCACCATCTGCTGGATGACGCGCAACTGCTGGTAGTCTTTCATCCCGAAGTAGGCACGGTCGGGCGTCACGATGTGGAACAGTTTCAGCACGACGGTCGCCACGCCCTCAAAATGTCCTGGGCGCGACCTGCCGCACAGTGGCTGGGAAAGCGTCTGCACGCGCACTTCGGTCTGGTAGCCTGCGGGGTACATCTCGGCGGCTTCGGGAGCGAAAATCGCGTCCACGCCGACCGGTTGCGCCATCTGGCGGTCGCGCTCGAAGTCGCGCGGGTAGCGCTCCAGGTCTTCGTTGGGTCCGAACTGCAGCGGGTTGACGAAGATGCTCACAATCACAGCGCCGCCGTCGTCGCGAGCGCGGCGCATCAGGCTCAAGTGCCCCTCGTGGAAATAGCCCATCGTGGGCACGAAGTGGATGGGTCGCCCCTGCGCCCGCTGCGCCCGTACCCACTGCCGAACCGAATCGATGGTGCGCAGAATCTCCATAGCCTACAGCGTTTTGGTGACCTTTTGCAGTCCGCGCGGCTGGTCGGGGTTCAAATCGCGCGCCACCGCCAAGTGATACGCGAACAGTTGCCCCGCAACAGCGTACACGATGGGCGACAGCATTTCGGGCGCGCCTGCAGGCATCGGTACAGGCGTGCGGGCGAGTTTGAGAATCTCGGCGTCGCTGGCAAACAAGATGGTCTCCGCGCCGCCCGTGCGCAGTTTGGACGCGCTCTCCAGCGCCGTCGCAAAGGTCGCCCCGTCGGGCGCAAACAGCAGGCACGGGAAACCTGGCTCGATGAGCGCGAACGGACCGTGCATAAAGTCGGCGACGGAGTACGCCTTGCACATCACATAGCAGGTTTCGATGAGTTTCAGCGCGATTTCCTGCGCGGTGGCTTGGTTGACCCCGCGCGCCAGCGCGACGCACTCGCGCATGTAGCGGTAGCGGTCGGCAATCTCCTGCAGGCGCGGCTCGGTCTGCTGCAGGACTTGCTCCACCAGCGCGGCGGCGTGATGGATACGCTGCGGGGCGTCGGGTTGCCCGCGCAGGGCTTCCGAGAGCAGGTAGATGACCGCCAGCGCGCCTGTGTAGGTCTTGGTCGCGGCGACGCTGCGCTCCGCGCCCGCGCGAATCTGTAGCGTGAAGTGGCTGGCGTTGGCTAACGGCGATTCGGGGTCGTTGGTGATGCTGACGGTCAGCGCGCCGTTCGCCCGCGCATGCGCGAGGTACTCCACCACATCGGGCGCTTGACCCGACTGCGAGATGCCGACCACCAGCGCGCCGTGCAGGTTCAGGTGCGCACGGTACATCGTGACGATCGACGGCGCCGCCAGCCCACACGGGATGCCATTCTGAATCTCGAACAGGTACTTGAAGTAGGCGGCGGCGTTGTCGGAGGTGCCCCGCGCCGCGAGGAACACCGCACGAATCGCGTGGTCGCGAATCTGCTGCGCGACGGTCTGAACCGCGCGCTGCTCCTCGTCGGCGATGCGCCGCAATACTTCGGGCTGCTCGCCAATCTCCGCTCGCATCAGGTGCGCCATCGGGGATATTGTACCTGTGCAGGATACGGACGCGCTACCATGAGCCGTGAACGGTTCGGTTCACTAGCGGGCTTCTTATCCTCGTCCAAAAGCTCGCAACCGTTCGGGTAAGGCAATCCCGCTGCGCTGCCGACAATCGGAGTATGCAAATCACAAGCATGAACCCGGTCGCGCTCAGTCCTGCGAACGCGCAGCAGCAAGTCTCGAACCAAGCGCAGGTGAGCCTTGCACGCAAAGTGATGGATGTGCAGAAGCAGCAAGCGGCGACCCTGCTCAAGCAGTTGGACGGGGTGGGGCAGAACCTCGATGTGCGGGTCTAACGGGAGGGACGGCAGTGCGCCTGTCCCTCCCGTCTCCTAAGCGCGCGCCTTCGCTTCCAGCCGATTGAGCCAGACCACGATGCCGCCGAGCATGGCTGCCACTGCCAGCGCGGTCGGCAGGTAGGGCAGGCGCAGCGTCTCGTGCAGCGTGAGCTTGCCCAAGTCCAGCGGCTGGATGAGAATCGGTTCCAGCGCGGGGTAGGCGAGGATGAAGGCGAACGCGCCGAGCAGCCCGCCTGCGACGGCGAGCAACCCATCGCGCACGCCGCCGCCCAAGCCCACCAACGCCGTGCCGGGGCAGTAGCCCGCAATCGCCATCCCGACGCCGAACACCAAGCCGCCCACCAGCACGCCCCACACATAGAGCGACTTGACCTTCAGGTGCGCCACATCCGGCGCGAAGGTCGCCAACGCCGCCTGCGCAGAAACCTCCGTGCGTTCCGTGACCATCGTGCGGATACCTCCACAGCGTTAGAGGCAGCCGCCGCGCGAAACGATTCACGCGCCTTGCAAACAGCGCAGGATAGTGTATAATAGAGGGCACGGAGGTAATTTTGCATGCGTAAGCGAGGATTTACCCTAATCGAGTTGTTGGTCGTCATCGCGATCATTGCGATTTTGGCGGCAATCCTGTTTCCCGTTTTCGCGCAGGCGCGGGAGAAGGCGCGTCAGACGCAGTGTCTCAGCAACCTGCGCCAGAACATTCAATCGGTGCTGATGTATACAAACGACTACGACACGCTGTACCCACGCGGGATTAGCGGCGAGGGGACGCTGATTATCCACCTGTTTGATCTGCTTCATCCGTACCGCAAGAGTGCGGAGGTACTGACCTGCCCGTCGTACCCCAACGAGAACGGCGGGATGGATTGGCAAGCACGGTTGCGGTTCCGCAACAGTTCGAATCGCGCCGTAGGCACATTCCGCTACTTCGCGTTCGTGCCCAACTACGGCGTGTTCAGCCTCAACACCTGTCGCATCTCGACGATTGGCTACCGCAACGAGGGCAAGGTGATTAGCGAGGCGTTCGTGCCGCGCCCTGCGGACACCATCGCGCTGGTGGACGGCTACTGGTACTACAACGCGGGAACCTATTGGTTCGAATACTGGTTCAAGATCGATATCTGGCCGCGCCATCATTTAGGCAGCAACATCGCCTATCTGGATGGGCATGTGAAGTGGTCGCATCATCTGGGCGTACCGCGTGGGGGCGACATCCCGCCCGCATGGCGGCAAAACTTCTCTGGGGTGTGCGCCCAGCGCAACACGAACACTTACTACTTCTTCAACTACCCGCCTGGCTGGAACAACCGCACGCCGAAAAACGAGGGCGAATTCAACACGGTCAACCCGCACGGACAGTGCTTCGGCGACTTCTTCGGGATCCCCGAAACGCCTGTGGTCAATGTGTGCGAGCGCAGTTGTGGCTCGACGCAGAACTTGCTCTGCTGGTAATGCGATTGACAGCACCAACCGCTGCGTGGTTAGGTATAATTGATTGTCCCCGAGTCGTTCGGGGGCACATATCACCATACACAAGGAGGGTTCTGTATGATGCACAAGGGAATGCTGTGGATTGCGACGGCGGCTCTGATGGGGTCGCTCGCGCTGATGACGCCAGCCTCTGCGCAAGATTCGGAACTGCAGGGGTTCACGATTAACGCGGGCATCTTCTACCCCAGCAAGGAGAGCGTGCGCCAAGCGTCCGAAGACATCTGGTTCAGCGTGGACCTGGGCTACAAGTTCCAGACCAGCGAGCCGACCGAGTCGGGCTACTACTATGACTTGGGCGCGTCCGTCGGCTACAAGGGTGCAGGCGACTCCTACTACATCCCCGTCCACCTGACCTTCACGGGCTACCTGAACGAGCAGTTCTTCTACCGCGCGGGCGCAGGCGTAGGCTTCCCCAAGAACGGTGACGCGGCTTTCTCCTACGCCATCGAACTGGGCTACAACTTCAGTGCAGGCATGACGCCGATTGCCCTCACCATCGGCTACGCGGGCATCCAACGCGACGATGTGAACGGCTTCAACGTCGGACTGCAGTTCCAGTTCTGAGCCCCGTTCAGGAAGTCTCGAGAAAATCCCCCTGCCGTAAAAGCGGGGGGATTTTTATAGGAAGGAAGGTACTCTCCAATCTGGAAGACTCAACTTCGCCCCAAAAGCGGACACTCCATAGGAAACCTCGCAATTCGCCCGTCGTCTAACGAAGCGTATGACTCCGTGTCGGCGTGCGGGCTTCTCGCTGGTGGAGCTGTTGGTGGTGGTCGCGATTATCGCGCTGCTGATGGCGATTCTGACGCCTGTGTTGTTGAGTGCGCGGCGCGGGGCACAGCGCACTGCGTGTATCTCGAACCTGCGGCAGATTGGGCTGGCGGTGCGGATGTACCGCGACGACTATGGGGAGTTGCCCCCGTACCTGTCGGCGGCGCGTGCGTATGTGGGCGACCCGCGCGTGTTCGTGTGCCCCGTTGACCCGCTGACGGGCAAGCATCAGGTGCGCGATACGCTGGGCGACGCGCTGCGCTTGGAAGGCGACTACTACCTACCCAGCGGCGTGAGCTATACCTATGTGCCGAACTGGGCGATTGCGCGGATGCTGGGCTGGTGGCAGGCGGGTCCGCCCTACGGCGAGGGCAAATGGGGCGAGCTAACCCCCCTATCGGAGTGCCACTGGCACTGGGCGCAACGGTTCAATCCGACTTGGCAGACCGACCGCATCACGGGCGCGCGTGGGTGGGTGCTGGTGCTTACCCTCAACGGCGCGGTGCGCCGTATCCGCGCCGAGATGTCCCCCGACGCCTTCACGCCCGAAAGCTATCGCTGACCAATCCGCAACTGCGCGCTCGCCCTACCTGCACACTGACCGACCACGCCTGCTTAGTTCACCTTCGCATTTCTGCGTCGCGCGGCGGGCGCACGCTGGGGCTGCGACGGCGTCTCAGGATGGTACGGGACAGGCACATAGTCTACGCCCGAAGTGCGCTGCACAGGCTGCGGATAGAGCGCCATGAGCTGGTAGACTTCAGCAGGCATATCGGTGCGTACATTTAGCCCCATCGACTGCAGCATACTTGCCGAGATGGGGTAATCGTGCGTGTAGTAGCCCTGCGTGAGTTGGTCTGCCAGCGCGTGCGCCCGCGCCTCGTCCATCCCGTTCGCCATCAGCACCTCCTTGACCAGCGTCAACGCCTGCTGCATCGCCTTGCGCGAGATGTCCGCCAAGATCAGCGTCTGGTCGTCAACCTCGTTCGCGTCTTTCTGTTCCACAACCTTCAGGATAGACGCGGCGGGGAACTGCCCGACCTGCGGGTCAACGGGACCCAGCACAGCGTGCGGATCCATCACGATTTCGTCGGCAGCGAGCGCAATCAGCGTGCCACCCGACATCGCGTAGTGGGGTACGAACGCCGTGACCTTCGCCTTGTGGTCGCACAGCGCACAGGCGATCTGCTGGCTCGCCAGCACCAGCCCACCTGGCGTGTGCAAAATGATGTCAATCGGCATATCGGGCGGCGTCATGCGAATGGCGCGAAGCACCTCCTCCGAGTCCTCCACGCTGATAAAGCGAAAGAGCGGCACACCGAACAGCGCCAGCGACTCCTGGCGGTGGATGAGCACAATCACGCGGCTGCCGCGCACTTTCTCAATCTGGCGAATCAGGCTTAGGCGCGCCGATTCCAGCATCCGCTGGCGAATCATCGGCATCACCGCCAGAAAAATAAAAAACAGCCAAAACAACTGCGACAGAATCGCGCTAAAAGGGCTTGTATCCATACCCCACAGAGTCTACCTCACGGCAGTCGCGCAGTGGGGTATAGTACCGTCGGCGTGTCCAAGCCATCGTTGGAAACGGAAGTCTCGGAATCGGCGTCTCATCCTACTCGTCGGCAGAGTACCTTTCAGGCGATGCGCTCGCCCGCCTTTCGCAGGTACTGGGTGGGCGCGTTCCTGTCGTTCGTCGGCTCGTGGGTTCAGAATGTCGCGCAGAGTTGGCTGGTGTACGAGTTGACGCGCTCGGAGTTCCTGTTGGGGGTAGTGGGCTTCGCGAGCGGCGCGCCGATGCTGTTTCTCGCGCCGATTGGCGGCGCGCTGGCGGATCGCTGGAACCGCCGCAACATCTTGCTGATCACGCAGAGTCTGTTCGCGCTGAGCGCGTTCGCGTTGGCGGCGCTGACCTATGCTGGGGCAATCCGCTACGAATACATCGTGGCGCTCGCGCTGCTGAACGGGCTGGTGCTGACGGTAGACTTGCCGACGCGCCAGTCGCTGGTGGCGCATCTGGTGCCGCGTGCGGACTTGGCGAACGGGATTGCGCTGAACGCGGCGGCGTTCCACACCGCGCGGATTCTGGGACCTGCGATTGGCGGGCTGCTGCTGGAGTGGGTGGGCGCAGCGCCGTGCTTTCTGGTGAACGCGCTGAGTTTCTCGGCGATTTTGCTTGCGCTGCTGAGCCTGCGCATTCAGCCCAGCACGGACGGGCGTGCGCCGACGGGCATCCTGCAGTCGCTGCGCGAGGGCGTGGCGTTCGTGCGGGCGCGACGCGGGCTGATGCTGCTGTGGCTGAATGTGCTGGTCCTCAGCACCTTCGGGCTGTCGTATCTGGTGCTGCTGCCTGTGTTCGCGGCGGAGGTGCTGCAAGTGGGCAAGACGGGGTTGGGGCAGTTGTATACTGTTGCAGGGATTGGGTCGCTGGCGGGGCTACTACTGACGGCGCGGCTGAGCGGCGAGGTTCCGCGCGGCTGGCTGGTGATACTCGCCGCGAACGGCTTCGCGTGGAGCGTGATTGGCTTCGCGCTGACCACGCACCCGCTTGCAGCGAAGGGGCTGCTGATGCTGGCGGGTATGTTCGGCGTGATGCAGTTGGTCAGCACGAACACCGCGCTGCAGACCGCCGCGCCCGATTACTTGCGCGGGCGGGTCGTCTCGCTGCACACTTGGGCAATCAACGCGCCCGCGCCATTCGCCTCGCTGCTGATTGGCAAACTCGCGCAGCTGTGGGGTGCGCCGACCGCCGTCGCCGTCAGCACAAGCGTCTGTGCGCTGTTCGCTGTCGCGCTTGCCCTCCAAAAAGAGGCGCGCGCCCTGCGATAGGGTACAATTCTGCCGCCATGTCGACGCAGACGGCAACCGCCCAACCCAAACGCAAACCACGCGCCAAACGGCAGGACACACCCCAACCCTGCCCAGAACCCATCGCCGCGTCGCTACAACGCCTGCAACAACTCAAACTACC
>JAIMAN010000069.1 GCA_023511915.1 Armatimonadota bacterium | reverse complement strand
GGCTGTAGCTCAGCCAGGTCAGAGCGCTAGCCTGTCACGCTAGAGGTCGCGGGTTCAAGTCCCGTCAGCCCCGCCATGCGCCGAGGTAGCTCAGTGGTAGAGCACTGGACTGAAAATCCGGGTGTCGGCGGTTCGAATCCGCCCCTCGGCACCACCACAGGGCGAGTGGTGGAATCGGTAGACACGCCAGACTTAGGATCTGGTGGGCTTTGCCCGTGGGAGTTCGAGTCTCCCCTCGCCCACCAAATCGGGTATAATACAAAGCGTGCGGGAGTAGCTCAGTGGTAGAGCATCTCGTTGCCAACGAGAGGGTCGCGGGTTCGAATCCCGTCTCCCGCTCCACTCTAATTTAGAGGCGGTGCTATGCAAGCGCAATCCACGCAACCGTTTCAAATCCTGAGCCGTGAGGAGCCGTCGCCCGTCACGATTCACCTGACCGTCGAAGTCGATGCGACCACCACGCAGCGCATGTTCGAGCGCGCGCTGCGGGGAATCGGACGGTACATGCGTGTGCCCGGCTTCCGTCCAGGGCAGGCGCCCCTGCCCATGCTGCGCCGTATGGTTCCTGAAGAGAACCTGCGCCGCGCGGCAGGCGAGCTGATGATGGACGAATTCATCCCCAAAGTGCTGCAACAGGAGCAGCTCGACCCCTACCGCCCCCCACAGGTCAACATCGAGCGTCTTCAGGAAGGCGAGCCGTTCCGATTCAAGCTCACCGTGCCGCTTCGCCCCGTCGTGGAAAAACTCGGCGAGTATCGCGACCTGCGCTTCCCCATCCCGCCGCAAGAGACCAGCGACGACGAGGTGGAGCAAGCCATCGAGTCGCTCCGCAAGCAACAGATGAAGCTTGAAGCCGCGCCCGACCGACCCGCGCAAACGGACGACCGTCTCATCGTCGGGATTCAGTCGCTGGAGGACGAAAACGCCCCGCGCAACCGCTACATGATGACGCTCGGCGAGACCTTCGGCGCGCTGGATAACCTACTCGCGGGCATGCGCGAGGGCGAGACCAAAGAGGCGACGCTCACCTTCCCCGAAAGCTTTGATGACCCTGAGCTGGCGGGCAAAACGCTCACCGTCGCCGTCACGGCGGATCGAATCTACGCGCCTGTCTACCCCGAACTCAACGACGAATTCGCGAAGCAGTTCGGCTTCGAGACCCTCGGTGCCATGCGCGCAGATGTCCGCCAACGGATTACGCGCCAAAAGCTGGAGTACCTCCAAGACCAGGCGCGTAGTCAGGCATTGGCAGCGTTGCGCGAGCGCAGCATCGTCCACCTGCCCGACGCGCTTATCGACGAGCAGCTGCGCGAGGAAGCTGAAGAGTTCGCGCGCGAACTCAGCCAGAACGGGCTAACCCTCGAAATGTTCGCGCAGGGGGCGGGGCTCACGCGCGAGCAGGTCATCGAGCAGCTGCGTCAGCGCGGAATTGTGCGCTTGCAGAACACCTTCCTGCTGATGGCAATCGCTGACCAAGAGGGGATTGAGGTTACCGACGCTGAACTCGATTCGATCACCGAAATCGCCCTGACCGACGCGGGTCCCCAGGTGCGCACGCGCCTCAAGGAAGACCCCGAACTGCGCCAGCGCGTCGCCCAGGAGATTCGCCTCGATCGCGCCCTGAAAAAACTGCTCGATATCGTCCAAAATACAGAGCAAGGAGACTGAGACGATGATTTACCCGAAAAACCAGCTGATACCGATGGTGGTGGAGCAGACGGCGCGTGGCGAGCGCGCCTACGACATCTACTCGCGTCTGCTCAAAGACCGTATCGTGTTCGTCGGCACGCCCATCAACGACGACATCGCGAACCTCGTCGTGGCGTCGCTGCTGTTTCTGGAGAAAGAAGACCCCGACAAGGACATCGATATGTATATCAACTCGCCTGGCGGGGTGGTGAGCGCGGGGCTGGCGATTTACGACACGATGCAGATGATTCGCCCCGATGTCGCCACGATTTGCATCGGGCAAGCCGCCAGCATGGGCGCAGTGCTGCTGGCAGGCGGCGCGGCGGGCAAACGCTACGCCCTGCCCCACGCACGCATCATGATCCACCAAGTGCACGCAGGCTTTCAGGGAACCGCCCTCGATATCGAAATCCAAGCGCGCGAGGTGCTGCGCTACAAAGACATCCTGAACAACATCCTGCACAAGCACACGGGTCAGCCCATCGAGCGCGTGGAACAAGACACCGCACGCGACTACTTCATGTCCGCGCAGGAAGCCAAAGAGTATGGAATAATCGACCATGTGTTAGACCGCAGCGGTCGCTAACAGGAGGCACTCGTGGCACGAACGAATGAGACACGCATGACGGATCGGTGTGTGCTGTGCGGCAAGTCGCGCGAGCAGGTGCGCAAGTTGATTCTGGGCATGTACGGGGGCGTCTGCGCCGACTGCGTAAAATTAGCAAGCGACATCCTACGCAGCGAATCGGGCGCGTCGCCCACCCCACAGCCCATCGGCTCAGTGGACACCATCCCGAAACCCAAAGATATCTATCGCGTGCTGAACCAATATGTGGTGGGACAAGACCGCGCCAAGCGCGTGCTGTCCGTCGCCGTCTACAACCACTACAAGCGGGTCAAGGCAGGCGCGGGCAACGAGGTCGAACTGCAAAAGAGCAACATCCTGCTGATTGGTCCCACAGGCAGCGGCAAGACGCTGCTGGCGCAGACGCTGGCGCGCATCCTGAATGTGCCGTTCGCCATCGCCGACGCCACCGCGCTCACCGAAGCGGGCTATGTCGGCGAGGATGTGGAGAACATCCTGCTGCGCATCATCCAAGCCGCCGATATGGACATCAAGGCAGCCGAGCGCGGCATCATCTACATCGACGAAATCGACAAAATCGCCCGCAAAGCCGATAACCCGTCCATCACGCGCGATGTGTCGGGTGAGGGGGTGCAACAGGCGCTGCTCAAAATCTTGGAAGGCACGGTCGCGAATGTGCCTCCCCAAGGCGGACGCAAGCACCCGCACCAAGAGTTCATCCAGATCGACACCTCCAACATCCTGTTTATCTGCGGCGGGGCGTTCGACGGGCTGGAGAAAATTATCGAGCGACGGCTCACCGACCAGTCGATGGGCTTCCGCTCCAGTCCCGAAACACGCAAAAAGCGCCATGTGGGCGAACTGTTCCAGCATGTGATGCCCGAAGATCTGCTCAAGTTCGGGCTGATTCCCGAGTTCATCGGGCGGCTGCCGGTGGTCGCGACGCTGGACGCGCTGGACGAGGCGACGCTGGCGCGAATCTTGGTGGAACCCAAGAACGCGCTCGTGCGGCAGTACCAGAAGTTTTTCGAGCTGGACGGCATCGAGCTGGTCGTGCAGGAGGGCGCGCTGCGCGCGATTGCCCAAGAGGCGATTCGGCGCGGCACAGGCGCACGCGCCCTGCGCGCCATCCTCGAAGAGGTCATGCTGAATGTGATGTACGAAGCGCCGTCCAACCCGAACATCAAGCGCGTGGTCATCACCGAAGAGACCGTCACGCAGCGCAAAGACCCCGAAATCCTCACCGCCGACGACATCCAGCAGGCGTCGTGAGGGAGGCAACCGATGGACGCAAATCGCCCGCCAACGCTGCCCGCCGAAGCGATTCGGCGTTGGCGCGACGGACTGCGCGAACTGGAGACGCTCACCCACACTGAGCGTCTCCAAAGCACTTACGCCGAGCGGTTCCGCGCCATCCAGCAACTCTACGCCTTCTGGAAACTGCTGGGCAAGTTCCCCGACCCCGACACGCGCCCACTGTGCGACCGCTGGATTGAAGCCAAACGCCGATGGATCGAGAAGCACATGCCCTCGAAAGTGAATTTTTAGCAGCCCTACGCGACCTGATTCAGCTGCTTCAGCGCGTCCATCGATCAGGTGTGGTAATCGGGGGCGTCGCCGTGGGCTTGCACGGATACTCGCGCGCGACCGCAGACATCGATATGATCGTTGACGGCACAGATATCGATTTGGCGAACTTTTTTGAACAGGCGCGCGCGTCTGGGTTTGAGCCGCGTGTTGCGGACGCCCTTGAGTTCGCCCGACGCACCTATGTGTTGCCCCTCAAGCATTTGGCAACGGGCGTCCCCGTAGACCTTTCGCTTGCCTTCACGCCGTTCGAGCAGGAAGCGCTTGCGAACGCAGTTTTGGTCGCGCTGCCGACGGTATCGGCGCCCGTTGCGCGTCCCGAAGACCTCGTGATTATGAAAGCGTTGGCGCAGCGCCCCGTCGACTGGGTGGACATTCGCGAAATCTACCGATTGCACGCCGACGCGATAGATCTCAACCGCGTGCGCTATTGGGTGGAGCAATTTGGCGAGGCAGTTGGCGACCCTGAGCTGTGGACGCGCGTCGCTCCGTTATTCAACGCCGATGCGCCGTAGCAGGAACTTGCCACCTCGCCTCGAAACAGGCGCGGGGCGCAACGCCCCTTACCTTGAACCGAACATGGAGGCATCGAATGAGTAAAGTACGCTTAGGACTGATTGGCAGCGGCGGCATGGCGCGCCACCATATCAACATCCTGCAAGGGATTAGCGACGCGGAACTGGTCGCCATTACGGAACCCAGCCCCGACCAGCGTAAGGCGACCACTGAGCGCTTCCCGAACCTGCAGGGCGCGCCCTTCTTCGACGACTACCGCGAGATGCTCGACAAAGTGGAGATGGACGGCGTGATTATCGTCTCGCCGCACACCCTGCACTACCAGCAGGCGATGGACTCGCTGGATAAAGGGCTGCATGTGATGATCGAGAAGCCGATGGTCTGCACGGTGGAACACGCGCGCGCGCTCGTGCGCAAAATCCGCGAGACGGGCAAGGTCGGTCTGATTGCCTACCAGCGGCACTACATCCCCGTGTACCGCTATGTGTACGAGGGCATCCGACGCGGCGAAATCGGCGAGGTGCATTTCGTGCAAGCCATCAACCTGCAGAACTGGATGCGCGCCACCGCCAACACTTGGCGTCAAGACCCCGAGCTGTCGGGCGGCGGGCAAATCAACGACACCGGCTCGCACCTGGTGGACTTCCTGATGTGGATTATCGACGCGCCCGCGACCAAAGTCAGCGCGTACATGCAATACTTCGACCGCAAGGTGGACATCAACTCCGCGCTGGCGTTCGAGTACGCGAACGGAACCATCGGCAACCTGTCGATTATCGGCAGCACGACGGTCGGCTGGCACGAGGAGATTACCGTCGTCGGCAGTGAGGGCACTTATCTCATTCGCCATGACCAGCTGGAGATTTGCGACGCGCATGGCAACCGCTACAAGCAGGAGAACCTGCCGCAGGGGTCGCAGCCAATTGTCAACTTCGTGAACGCGATTTTGGGGCGCGAAGAGGTGCAATCCAAGCCCGAAAACGCGCTGCGCATCACGGCGTTCACGGAGGCGGCGTGGCAGTCGGCGGCGCAGGGCGGCGTGCCTGTGCCCATCGCGCAGCTGGAGGAGTGAGCCGTCGGGTATACTTCGGGTTACGGTCGCGCTAAGCGGGGAGCTGGCGGTTCCCTGTACCTGCAATCCGCCATAGCAGGGCTGAACTCTGGCTCGAGGCGGGACAGCCGCAAGACCCGCCGCGCACGCGCCCGTGTGGATCATCGGGACTTACGCAACGGAGGGATGGTGAACCCCGCCAGGTCCGGAAGGAAGCAACGGTAAGTCGTTTCCCCGTGTGCCGTAAGCCCCCCGATGGGAGCGGGTAGCAACGCGACGCCTTGCCAAGCGCCGTCGACAGCCAGTGCGCGACCGCTACTTGCCCAGCAAGTCGCGCAGCGCGGACTCCAGCGACGAGAAGCGGAACTCGTAGCCCGCTTCCAGCAACCGCTTGGGTAGCACGCGCGAGCCTTGCAGCACGAACTCCGCCATCTCGCCCAGCATCAGGCGCACAGCGAACGCGGGCGCACGAAAGATCGCAGGGCGCAGCAGCACGCGCCCCAGTGTCTTGGCGAACACGTCCATCGTGGCGGGCTGCGGCGCGGTGAAGTTGAACGCGCCCGACAGGTCGTCCCGCGCCAGCAAAAACGCCGCCGCGCCGACCACATCGCTGAGGTGGATCCACGAGAGCCACTGCTTGCCCGACCCGATGGGTCCGCCGACGCCGAGCTTAAATGGGGTAAGCATCTGCGGCAGCGCGCCGCTCTCCAGTCCCAGCACGACGCCGATGCGCATATAGCACAGGCGTACCCCAAGCGACACCACAGGCTGCGCCGCCGCCTCCCACGCCGCGCCCAAGTCCGCCAGAAAGCCACTGGCGGGCGGGCTGGACTCGTCGGCGGTCGTGTCGGGGCTTTGGTCGTAGATGCCAATCGCCGACGCCTGCAGCCAGATGCGCGGGGGCGTCTGCACCTGCTGCGCTGCATGCACCAGCAGTTCGGTCGTCTTCACGCGGCTGTCCCACAGGCGCTGCTTGACGGCGGGCGTCCACCGCTGCGCGATGCTCTCGCCCACAAGGTTAATCACCGCGTCCGCGCCGTCGAGCCGACTGACCCATTCGCCAAGCGTCGCGCCGTCCCAGCCGACAGCGCGCACGCCTTCGGGCAGGCGTGCTTGGGCTTTCTCAGGGTTGCGCGTCAGCACCTCCAGCGTATGCTCCGCCCGATACGCCGCCAGCATCGCCTTGCCGATGAACCCTGTACCGCCTGCGATAATGATTCTCATAGTAGTTCTCCCGCTGCTATACCGAGTTTTCTTGCACAGTAGCGTAGGGACGCGCTGCGCAGCAAGGCAACCTCCCAATCATAACTGTTCAGTAGCGACAGCAACAGTTCCGTGCGAATTTGTCTGCTTAGCGAGCGTGCGAACAAGCGATTGAAACGCTCCTTCGTGACGCTCTCGATGTCGCTGGGCAGTTGTACCCGAAACTGGGCTGGTTCTGATATGCCTGCACAGTACCACGCCTCTATTTCAGGACGCGCGAGGAGAACCTGCGTAGTCTCAATCGCGTCGTCAAACCGCTGTACGACCTCTATGCGCCTTGCGGTGAAACAGGGGGCACTGTCGTAGTCTGCAATCACCCACAGGTGCGCTCCGCTTGTCTGTATCGCGCGTGCTTGCTGCGCCAAAGTCGCTTGCCGAATGCTGGCGTAGGCGATTGTAGCGACGAACTCAAAGTGCGTCTCCAAGCGCGGCTTCAAAATGCGCTCCACAAACAGCACATCGTCTTGCCCCTCTACAAATAGATATACGCCGCGCCAGCCGTTCATGGCTATCTGCTCAGCAGGTTCTCCACAAACAGATGTTCCAACCCCAGTTGGTTTTCAAGGAAGTGGCGCACCATCTCCAGCTCCGCAGGGCGTTTGATGATCGAGCCTCCCTGCGCGTCCCGCTCCACCAAGAGCAACTCCTCCACCCGTGCGTGGCGCAGGATTTCGGGGCTATGCGTGGTGAAGATGAGTTGCTTGCGGGCGGCGACCTCGCGCAGCAGCGACATCAGACGCGCCAACACTTGGGGATGCAGACTGCGGTCAGGCTCCTCAAATAACAGCGTCTCCGCGTGCGGCTTGGAGAAGAAGAGCGCGACTACCAGCGCAATCACCTCAACCGTGCCCTCCGACAGCAGCACGGCGGGAATGGGTTGCACGAAGTAGGACTCCTTCGCCTGCAATTGAACCTCTTTTCCGAGAATGGGCGCGACCTCAAGCGACTCCAGATGCGGGAGCAGGTAGCGCAAAAGGTTCTGCAAGCGCGCACGCTGTGCCTCGTGCTGCATGATTCGCGCTAGCGCCTGTGCCAAGTTGCTGGCGTCTTCGTTAAGTTCGCTGTGCGCCGCCAACGACGCGCTGCCTTTCGCTGCTTTGGGCGTGAAATCGTAAATCGCGAGCAAGTCGGTGTAGAGGCGCGGGATGTGCAGCGGGAACGGCGCGTACTGTAAAACCGACGCCGCTTTGGGCAGTTCGAACCGCCCTTCTGCAGGCGTGCCCAGCGCGTCGGCGACGCTGTGCGGCTCGATACGCACGGTCGCCGTATCCCCACGCCTTGTGAGATGAACCGTTGCAGCAGCGTCCCGCCCAAGCGTCGCCACAAGCGACTCCTGCAGAATCTCCACTGCGTAGCGTGTGCGCACGACGCGCACCGTCAGCGCGTGTTCCACCTGCGCTACCCGCCACGAAGTCTTGCGTCCGCCGCTGCGCAGTTTGTGCGTCGCCTCCAGCGTGAAAGTGGAGTCCGCGCTGCCCAGATGACACAGGTACTCCACGCCGCCTTGCTGCGCCGCCGCATACTCAAGGTCATGGCGTGTCAGGTCGCGCAGAAAGCGGAACGCTTGCATCAGGTTCGTCTTGCCCGATGCATTCGCCCCCAACACGATATTCAGCGACCCGAACGCGACCGTTGCGTCCCGAAAACTGCGGAAGTTGCGCAGGCGTAGGCGTTGCAGCATGCCCGTAGTATACCTCGCGCCTATCGGGTATCCTACAGGCATCACTTCTACTCAAGGAGGAGACGATGCGAGCAGGAGTATTGCTATTGGTATCAGGTCTTCTGACGCTGAGCGCATATGCGCAGCTGAACGATGTGCCCCAGAACCACTGGGCGTACCAAGCGATTCGCGAGCTGGTGCGCCTGCGCATTCTGGAGGGCTTCCCCGACCGCACCTTCCAGCCGAACCGACAGGTCACACGCGCCGAGTTCGCGCAGGCGATTGCCCGCGCCTACCGCGTCATCGACGAGCGCATCCGTCAACTGGAGCAGCGGGTTGACCGAATCGCGCCCGACACGCCCCCTGCGCCGCAGCCCACAACGCCCGAAGCGCGCCTGCGCGAGCTGCAGCAAGCCGTCCAAGAGCTGCAACAGCTGCGCAGCGCGGTGGAGACCCTCCAGCGACTGGCGCAGGAATTCCAGACCGAGCTGAACCCGCTCGATGCAGGCGTGCGCGACCTGCGGCGCGACCTCGACGCGCTGAGCGAACGCCTAAAGTCCGAAGAGCGACGGCGCAACCGCCTCACGGGCGATGTGCTACTTGCCGTGTTCGGCACGCACAGCTACGACGGGCGCAGCGCGCTCACCTACAACGGTAACGCGATTAACCCGTCGGGCAAGTTCCTGCAGAGTGTGGGCGTGCTGCACGAGCTGGGGCTGCAGGTCGATGTGCCCATCAACGAGCGCATCGATGCGCAGGCGACCTTCATCGTCGGCAACTACCTGCCCTACACGCGCGACGCCGCCCGCGACGCCGATAGCCTCAGCGTCAATACAGGCGCGTACACCGTCGGCGCGACCGATGTCGCCATCTGGGAAGCCTACATCACGCTGCCGCTGGAGCTGTTCGGCAGGGAGTTCCAGGCGCAAATCGGGCGTATCCCACTGAAGCTGACCCCATACACCCTGCAGCGGATTGACCCCGACTACTACATCGACGCCGCGCGCTACGACGACGGCGCGTTCCGCGCGGACGGCGCACGGCTCAGCGCGATCTTCGGCGGGGTGAACGCGCAGCTGTTCCTGGTGAGCAGCTACGGCATTCAGTCCAACACCACGCGCTTTTTCCCTATCCGATTCGCGAACCACAACGCTTCCGTCAGCGCGCCTGTCGACCAAATGGCGGGGCTGCGCCTGCAGTATCCATTCCGATTCGGCGAGACGCCCATCAGTCTGGGCGCGACCTACATGGCGGCGGGCGTCGGGCGCAACCGCGCCTTCGACCACATCTTCAATACCGTGCGCACGGATGTGAACCGCGCCGATGTGTTTGCGCTCGACCTCTCGGCGGAGTTCAGCGGGCTGAGCGTCGCGTTCGACTACGCGCAGAGCATCCTGTTGCGCGGCGACAACCGCGTCGTGGGCAGCAAAAACACGGCGTTCGACATCCGCGCCAGCTACCCGTTCAATGACCGCTGGCGCGGCACGCTGGGCTATCGCGAGATCGAGCCCTACTTCGTCGCGCCCGGCAACTGGGGGCGCATCGGCTATCTGTATAACCCGTCTGACCTGAAGGGCACCTACTTCCGCACCGACTACCAAGTCGCCGAGAACCTGAGCGTCGCGTTGGCGGTGGACGCCTACACGGGCACGGCGAAGCTGCCGTTCAATCAGGGCTATCAGGGGCGCGATCGGATGCGGCGCATCCAGCTGGACGCCCACTACCGCTATGCCCCGCGCCTGCGGTTCCACCTCACCTACGAAAATGTCGGCTGGGAAATCAATAGCTTCGCGCTCAACAACCAGCGCGGCAAACCCGAATGGAACTACCTCACCCTGCGCGCAGTGTACCAACTCACGGGCGACACCGAGCTGAGCGTGCTGTATCAGTATATCAACGCGGACGGTAAGGGCGTTGCGCTGCTGAGCGGCGGTCCCAGCCCCACAGGCAACCGCGCGGGCGTGTTCGCCACGCAGGTCGGCTATCGGTTCTGAGACCACGCCCCCTCTCCCACCGTGTGGGAGAGGGGGCGGGCTGGGGCAACATCCGCCTCGCTTTGCCCCTTACGGCTTCGCCTGCTCGATTGGCGCAGGTTCAGGTTCGGGGCGGTAGTGGATGCCGCGCTCTTTGGGCTGTCCGTACAGCTCAGGCTGCAGGTACTTGTCCTTGATAGCGTCCTCCTTCTCCTGCTCGGTCTGGTAGCTATAGCGTTGCACCCACAGGTCGTTTTGGTGCCTGTGGCGACGAGAGTGCCATACGCATAGACTGCGTTTCGGACATAGAATGCGACGCTGTTGGGTACATTCTCGACCCCCGAAAACGGCAGGGTCAAGCCGCCGGACATCATCCGCCGCAGGCGCCCACGTGCTGCCGTTCCATTTCAGCACTTGACCACTGCTGGGCGCGGTGCTGGACACCGACCGACCCTGCAGGCGCGCCACCGTCGGGTACGGATAACGCCCCGACAGGTCGCCGCCCGCCGCGCCAATCGGACTGGCAACGCCCGCCCGTATCGCATAGGGCGTCGGGTTGATTTTCACACGGGGCGACAGCGTGGTGTAGCTACCCGACCCTGTAGGGCGCACGGCAATCTGCATATTTTGAGGGTGCAATCAGGTATATTTTGGAATCGCGCCTCCCCTGTGCATCACAGGCGGGGGCAGCGGAAGAGGGGAACAACCATGCGAGGCTTGTGGGGACGCGGGGCGTTGAGCCTAATTGCCCTCATGCACGCCCTGCTGGGCTGGAGTCAGCCGATCGAGCGCGTGCCGAACCCGCGCGCGACCGACGGGGGCTGGGTGACCGATATGGCGGGCGTGCTGTCGCCTGAACAGAAAGCGCGGCTGAACCGACTGATTGACCAACTGGAGCGCGACACGGGCGCGGAGGTCGCCGTCGTCATCCTGCGCCGCACGCAGGGCGCAACCCCCAAAGAGTACGCCACGCAACTGTTCAACCGCTGGGGCGTAGGCAAACGCGAGGCGGACAACGGCGTGCTGATGCTGGTCGCGCTGGGCGACAGGCGCGTGGAAATCGAAACGGGCTACGGCATGGAGGCGATTCTGCCCGACGCGGTCGCAGGCGAGATTCTGGACACGGCAGTCGTGCCGCGATTCCGCGCGGGCGACATCGCAGGCGGGGTGATTGCGGGCGTGGAGGCGATTGCCGAACGGATTCGCAACGCGCAGGCGTCCGGCGCGTATGAGCCGACCGCGCCCCGCGCGCCCAACACGCCTCGCGCGGACGACGCGCCCTTCGAGCCACTCCCGACGCCCAACCCGCTGCCCATCGGGGGACTGCTGCTGCTGCTGGGCGGCGGGGCAATCGGGCTGCTGGCATACGCCCTGCGCGAGCGACCCCCCAAGTGCCCCACCTGCCAACAGCCCATGCGCCTGCTGGACGAGCAGGCGGACGACGCCTACCTGGACGAACTCCAACGCACCGAAGAGCAACTCGGCAGCGTGAACTACCTCGTGTGGCGGTGCGACGCCTGCGAGACGCTCGAAATCTTCCACAAAGTCGCCCTACTGAACGCCTACAGTCGCTGCCCTTGGTGCGACGGACTGACCGTGCGCGAAACAGCGCGCCTTGTGCGCACGCCGACCTACACGCGCACAGGGCTGGAGTTAATCCTGCGCCAGTGCAAAAACCCGCACTGCGACTTCTCGGAAGAGCGCGAGCGCATCTTGCCCAAGCGCGAGCGGTTCGACGACGAGTGGTGGGGACGCACAGGCGGCGGCTGGTCGTCAGGCGGCGGGTGGTCATCTGGAGGCGGCTGGTCGTCAGGCGGCGGGCGTTCGTCAGGCGGCAGTTCAGGAGGTGGGTGGTCGTCAGGCGGCGGGAGTTTCGGCGGCGGTCGGTCAGGCGGCGGCGGCGCAGGCAGGAGTTGGTAAAATGCACGACGAGAAACTGACCCCCGAACAGGCGCAGGAGGTCATCCGCGAGGCGGTGCGCTTGCAGCAAGAGCAGGAGAACGCCATCGATGCCCAGACGCTGGAAGCCAGCGCCGCCGAAATCGGGGTAGACCCGCAGCACCTGCGCGACGCGCTGCGCAAAGTGGCGCAGGAACGCCAGCAGCGCGCCCAGCGACTGCGCTACTTCCTCATCGCGCTGGGCGTGTGCGCCGCGCTGTTTGTCGTCGGGCTGTTCACCAGCCAGCGCGCCTTGAGCGCGGCATGGGCGGAAGTGCAACTCAAACGCGCCCAACTGGAAAATGTGCAGCAGCGCAAGGCGAACCTGCTGCCCCGCTTGGAGCAACTGATGCAACAGGCGAACCAACGGCAGCGCGAGCAACTGCAGACGCTGGCGGACGCCCTGCGCCAGAACCCCGACGCCGCGCGCGCCCTCGCCGAGCAACTGCTGCAAGACCCCGCCCTGCAACGCGACTGGCTGGCGGTGCGCTTGATGGACGAAATCACGGGCAGCGAGAACCGCATCGCCGTCGAGCGTCAACGCTTCGAGGAGGCTGCCGCCCGCTACGAACAAACCGCGCGCCGATTCCCAATCAGCCTCATGCGCCCGCTGCTGGGCTACCCGCGCACGGTGGAGCGACCGCAATAAAGACAGGGCGGGTCATCCCCGCCCTGCCGACTCTCCTCTCAGATCGCGTCTACTTCGTTCCTTTCGTACTAATCGCGAAACCAGTCCCAACCCACCTACAGCAACTTTTGTGCCAAACGAATCGCAAGGTGCGGTAAAGGAAGCCCACGCGATAGCCGATAATCCCGACTGGAGGTAAGTCCGATGGCATCCCAACAGCGATTTATGGGCTTGGGTAAGAGTCCCGCCTACGACTCGGCGTTGGCATACTTCGAAGAGGAGCGCTACAGCGACGCGATTCCGCTGTTCGAGATGGCGCTGCAGGAGTGCAACGAGCCGACGGTTCAGAAACTGGCGCGGGCGTATCTGGCGGAGTCTTACGCGAAGTTGGGCTACAAGCGCATCAATCAGGGCGATTGGGCGCGCGCGTATGCCTACTTCACGGCGGCGACCGACTACGCGCCCCAGTACGCCGACTGGTGGTTCCAAGCGGGCTACGCCGCGTACAAGCAGGGGCACTTCGAAGACGCGCAGCGCGCCCTGCAGCAGGCGACGCAGGTGAACCCCAGTTTCGCGCGGGCGTGGTTCCTAACAGGGCTGAACCAGTACGCCAGCGGCGCACGCGAGCACGGGCTAAATACCCTGCAGCAGTGGGCAGTGCAACTGGGCGTGTTGCCTGAAGCGTTCACTGAGGCGGTGAACCTGCACAACGAGTCGCGCTTTGCGCAGGCGCAGCAGGCGTTCGAACAGATGCTCCAGAGCGTGCAAGACAACTACGCCGAGTATATCCAGTGGGGCGACGAGGCGTACCAGCGCGGCGACCTGCAGACCGCTGAATCGTGCTTCCGCCATGTGCTGAACGCGCGCCCGAACTACGCCGATGTGCGCAACCGTCTCGGCGTCGTGCTGACCGCCCAAGGACGCGACGAAGAAGCGATTGACCAGTTCATCACGGCGATACGCATCAACCCGCGCTATGTGGAGGCGCACATCAACCTCGCAATCGCCTACTACGAACTGGGCTACACCGAGCAAGCCAAAGCGCACTATCGGCAGGTGCTGGAGAACGACCCCGACAACCGCATCGCCCGCGAAGCGTTGCAGCGACTGGCGGCGTAATAATAAGTGTCTTTGCGTTGGTTTTTCGACACGCCCCCCTCCTAACCTCCCCTGTGGACGGGGGAGACGCCGCGGCTCCCTCCCCGCCCGCGGGGAGGGTTGGGGTGGAGGCTATGTTTAAATCTCACTGCAAAGACACTTATTACATCTCCAACGCCCCCTGCCCGCTTGACGGC
>JAIMAN010000068.1 GCA_023511915.1 Armatimonadota bacterium | reverse complement strand
AATTTGCACAAAAATGCAACACCCCCGCACGCGTGTAGAGAGTTTGAGCAAGGCAGTGGTATAATGGATGTAGAGGTGTCAAGGTGTCCTTGGGGAGCCATCTGCGTCAGCTGCGTCTCGCGCGTGGGTTGTCGATACGGGCACTGGCAGAACACGCGAAAGTCAATCCATCTACGCTGAGTCGCTGGGAGTCCGATTCCACATCGCCGCGCGTGTACGAGTTGGAGTCCGTGCTGAACGCGCTGCAGGCGAACGGCTTGGAGCGTGCGCAGGCGCTGGAGCAGTTGCACGCGCCGCGCGGGGTGCGTGCGCTTGCTGCGGCGTCGGTACGGCTGACCCTTCCCGCAGGCGCCGCGCCGATTGGCGGCGAACTACTCAAAGCGATGCGGCGACGGCGCGGCTGGACGCTGGAACAGGTCGCCTGCCACATCGGCGTGACGGTCAGCACCGTGAGCCGTTGGGAGCGCTCGGAGAGCTGGCCCGTCGCGGAGCAGTTATCGCGTCTGTGCGCTGTGCTGGGTGCAAGCGAGGCGGAGCAAGCCGCGCTGCAGGGCGGGCGCGGCGTATTGCATTGGCTGCCGTTCCCTGTCGCGTCGGCGTCCGACTTGGCAGCGCTGCTGGACGCGCTGCACAACCATCAACTGCCCATCGATCCTGCCTTGGCCGAGCTGACCTACCTGTGCCTTCAAGGGCGCATCTGGCAACTGGTGGGACGGGGGAGCGCGCCGATTGGACTGCTGCTCGACGCCTATGCCTACCACTGCAGTTGGCTGGTGGAGCAAGCGCGGATTCAGGAGGCGCAACCCCCTGCGTGCCGCGCGTTGCGCCTGTTCGGGCAAGCGGGTTCCATGCGCCCGCACTGGTTCGGTGTGCTGCACGCGCTGGCGAAGGGCGCGGCGGAGCTGGGCAGTCGCCCCTCGCCTTTGGAAGGGGTCGCGCTGCTGCGTCGCAGGCTGCCTGAAGCGGAGCGACACGCGCCCGAGTACGCAGCATGGTTTCTGCGCGACATCGCCGAGTACCTGAGCTTCTCGCGCTACCGCGCGGACGCCGAAGCCGCCCGCCAATACGCGCAGCAACGCAGCCAACCGTGGGTTCCCGAAGACCCGAATGTCGCCCTCTCCAACGCACTGGTATTGACGAATTTGGGGCAGCCCGAGCAGGCGCTGGAGATCCTTACAACAACGCCCGACCTGGCATGGGATCCCAACGACAGCGTCCAGCAGCGCATCAACGAAGCGTGCGTGTGGATTCAGGCGCTGGACGGATGCGGGCGCGATGCGGAAGCCGCCGTCTGGCGCGAACGGCTGACGCGCACCCTGCAGCAACGCGGCGACCATCAGCTCCCGTGGATCGTGCGCCGAGTCGCCCCGATAGACCCCATAGCCAATATGCCCGAACCCACCCAAAGCGCGTCCTGAGTGCGAGCGAACGGGTCCTTCCGCCATCAGGTACACTATCCGCAGTTTAGCGAGGAGTACCGTATGGCGACCAAACTCTACAGGGAAGCGATTCGTGAGGCACTTATCGAGGAGTTAGACCGCAATCCCCGCATGTTCCTGATGGGCGAGGACATCGGGCGGTATCAGGGCACTTTCCGCGTGACGGAGGGGCTGTTCCAAAAGTACGGTCCCAAGCGCGTGTGGGATACGCCGATTTCGGAGCCAGGCTTCATCGCCATCGCGATTGGCGCAGCCATCGAAGGGCTGAAACCCGTCGTGGAGGTGATGACTTGGAGTTTCGCGCTGCTGGCGTTCGACCAGATTGTCAACCATGCGGCGAAGATTCTCTACAAGTCGGGCGGGGCGTGCGCCGTGCCGATGGTGATTCGCGGTCCCGCAGGTCCTGGCAAGCAACTCGCGGCGCAGCACTCGCACAGCCTGGAGGCGTGGCTGGCGCACTCGCCTGGATTGAAGGTCGTGCTGCCCAGCACGCCCGCCGACGCGAAAGGCTTGCTGAAAACCGCCATCCGCGACAACAACCCCGTGATGGTCATCGAGCATCCGCGCCTGTACCTGACCAAAGGCGAAGTGCCCGACGGCGACTACACCATCCCGTTCGGCGTGGCGGATGTCAAGCGCACTGGGCGCGATGTGACGATTGTGACCTACTCGCGCGGGGTGCAACTCGCGCTCAACGCCGCCGAGCAACTCGCCGAGCAGGGTATCGAGGTAGAAGTGATTGACCTGCGCACGCTGATTCCGTGCGACTGGGAGACGGTCTTCCGCTCCGTGCGCAAGACGCACCGCGCGATTGCCCTGCACGACGACTGGCGGTTCGCGGGCTTCGGCGCGGAAATCGCCGCGCAGATTCAGGAACATGCGTTCGATTACCTGGACGCGCCCGTGATGCGCATAGCGGGCGCGGATGTGCCGATGCCCTACAACAAGCACCTCGAGGCGCTCGCCGTGCCCAACGAGCAGAGCGTCATCGAGGCGGTACGGCAGATTGTGGCATAAGGAGGCGACTATGCAGACGATTATCATGCCCAAGATGGGCGACGCGATGGAAGAGGGCACGCTGGTACGCTGGCTCAAGCACGAGGGCGACACGGTTCAGGAGGGCGAACCCATCGCCGAGATTGCGACCGACAAGGCGACAGTGGAGATCGAGGCGCCCACTTCGGGCGTGCTGCGCGGCATTCGCGTGGCGGAGAACGCCGTCGTACCCGTGAACACGCCGCTGGCGTACATCCTGCAGGAGGGCGAGAGCCTACCCGCCGAGGGTGACGGTAAGACGAGCGGGGCTGCCCAACCAACCGCCGCCGCGCCGCAGCCCGCGCCTGCGCCAACCGCCGTCGCCGCCGCGCCCCAGCCTGCCCCCACCAACGGCGAGGAGCGCATTCTGGCGTCGCCACTGGCGCGGAAAATCGCCGCCGAACACGGCATCGACCTGCGCCAAGTGCAAGGCACGGGACCAAAAGGGCGCATCGTAGAGCGCGATGTGCTGGCGTATATCGAATCGCGCAAGGCGACCGCTGTCCCCGCTGCCGCCGCCCCCGCACCGATGCCCATGCCCGCCCCTGCCGTCGCCGCTGCGCCTGCGGAAGGGCGCGCCGAGACGCTCACCCGCTTGCGCCAAATCACCGCCCAGCGCACCACCGAAGCGCACCAGACCATCCCCCACTTCTACCTCACGATGGAGATCGACATGGAAGAGGCGCTCGCCCTGCGCCAGCGGCTGAACCAACTGGACGAGAGCCTGCGCGTGAGCGTCAACGACCTCATCGTCAAGGCGTGCGCCGTCGCCATCGAGCAGCACCCCATCGTGAACGCAAGCTACCAGAACGGGCAACTCGTGCATCCCAGCGGCGTCCACATTGGAATCGCTGTCGCGGTGGAGCAGGGGCTGCTGGTGGCGGTGCTACGCCACTGCGAGGGCAAGTCGCTGCGGCGCATCGCGCAAGAGTCGCAGACGCTGATTCAGAAGGCGCGCGAGGGCAAACTCATGCCCGACGAGATGACGGGCAACACCTTCACGGTCTCGAACTTGGGCATGTTCGGCATCGAGCAGTTCACAGCGATTATCAACCCGCCCGCGAGCGCGATTCTGGCGGTGGGGGCGACCAAGCGCGTGCCTGTGGTGCAAGAGGACGGGACAATCGTCGCCCGCCCGCGGATGAAGGTCACGCTCTCGTGCGACCATCGCGTGCTGGACGGCGCGGTCGGCGCGCAGTTTTTGCAGACGCTCAAACAAGTGCTGGAGAACCCGCTGTGGATGGTGTGATGCGGCGCGCGGCGCGTGGGTTCCTGTGGCTCAGCCTGCTGGTCGCACTGGCGACCGTAATCGGTAGCGGGCTGCTGTTCAGCGGGGTGCAGAACCTGCCCCCGCTGGACTACAACCGCCTCTCGACGCAGTTGGGGATTGCGCTGGTGGTGCTGGGGATTGGCGCGTCGCTGCTGCACATGGCGCATACGCAGGGCTGGCGGGCGACGCTGTGGCTGCTAAGCATCTGCGTCGTGCTGGCGGGCGCAGTTGAACTCATCGGCACGCTCACGGGCTTCCCCTTCGGACCCTACACCTACACCGACCGCATGGGACCCAAGTTTCTGGGGCATGTGCCGTACCTGATTCCGCCCTCGTGGTTTATGATGCTCTACCCCGCGCTGCACCTGAGTTTCATGTTCGGCGTGTCGCGGCGGTGGGTTCCGCTGAGCGCAGCCGCGCTGCTGACGCTGTGGGATGTGGCGATGGACGCGGCGGTCTCCACCTCTAAGGTCAACCCTGGTTCGGCGGCGTTCGTGTATTGGTTCTGGGAGGTGGACGGCGCGTTTTACGGCATGCCGCTGCAGAACTGGCTGGGCTGGTTCGCGACGGGCGCGCTGCTGAGTTGGGTGTATCTGCGGGCAGCGCCCGATTGGCGCGAGTCGCGCGCGCTGACGCCGCTGGGGATTTGGCTTGTGCAGGGCGGCGCGATGGCGGGGCTGGCGTTCTGGATCCAGCGACCGATTGCCACGGCGCTGTGGCTGCTGGGGGCGGGGATCGTGTGCTGGCTGGCGTTCCGCGCAAATTTAACCCACCAGTCAGCCAACACCCGCAGGATTCTCCCCAAAACTGGGGTATAATAACGCCGCTGCAACGCAGCACATCTATCTTGGAGGTCAACGACGATGATGATACGAAAGGTGCTGGCTTTCGGGCTTGTCTGCGCGATTACCGCGCTCGCGAACGCACAAATCGTAACGAACCTCGAACAGGGCGGCAAACTCTACTGGAAGTTCAACAGCGGACAATACAACATCACCGGCGCACTTAGCCTGAGCGGCAATATCTCCGCCTCCGACCCGATTGAGTTCCCTCTGCAAGACCTGAACAACGACGGGCGCACACTGGACATCGAACTGCGCATCCAAGATTTGTTCCCCGACCTGGGCATCGACTACACCCTGAACCTGATTGGCACGGTGGTCTCCCAGAACGCCAACGAAGCCATCCTCCGCTGGTCGGCAGATGCGAACCCGAACCTGTGCATTCAGGTGAATATTGGAGGCACACAGGTACAGGTGCTCATCACCCGTCTGGCGGGCGCGCTGCAGGCGCGGGTGACGCCGATTGCGTGCCAAAGCAACCCTTACAACTCAGAATGGCAGAATGTCACCCTGCAGTTTGAGGACAACGGCGGCGACGCGAACAACTTCCTGCGCGTGGAGGGGTATCTCTTCTGCTTCCAGAACCAGAGCACCTTTGCTGAGGCGGTTGTGAACACCATGGACTGGGAAGCATACGGCGGCGGCTTCACGGGCGTGTTCGGGAATGTGAACGGCGACAGCATCGTCGATGACGCGGACCTGCTGCAGGTGCTGTTCAACTTCGGCTCGAACGACGCTGCGACCGACACCAACGGCGACGGGATTGTGGACGACGCCGACCTGCTGACCGTGCTGTTCAACTTCGGCGCGGGGTGCTAATCGCCGCTCCCTGCCCCCCTCCTTAAGGTTCCCCCTGCGTGCAGGGGGAACCCAGCCGATGCGCCACTCGGTTCCCCTCGCGAAGCGGGGGGAACCTACGGAGGGGGGCATTGGATGAACTCTGGCTCGGCGATTGATATTAGCCCCTGTTGAGCAGCGCTTCGTACAACTGCTCATACCCGCGCACCGTGTGGCGAATGTCAAAATGCGCGATAGCGTCCTGTCGCGCCGCCGCGCCCATCGCCTGTCGGCGCACAGGGTCGTCTACCAACGCCTGCACCGCACGCGCCAACGCCCCCGCGTCCTCCGACGGGACTAACAACCCCGTCGCGCCCTCCCGCACCAACTCGGGCACGCCCCCGACCGCCGTGCTGACCACAGGCAGCCCCGCCGCCATCGCCTCCATCACCGACAGCGGGTTGCCCTCCACCCGCGACGACAGCACGAACACATCCGACGCCCGCAAAATGTCCGCCACATCCGCCCGAACGCCCAGAAAGCGCACACGCGATTCTAAGCCCAGCCCCGCGACCTGCTCGCGCACGGCGTTTTCCAGTTCGCCCCCGCCGACCAGCAGCAGGTACAGGGGCGCATCCGCGCGCACCTGCGCGAACGCCTCCACCAACAGTGCGTGGTTTTTGGGCGGGGCGAAGCGTCCGACATGCACTAGCACAGTCGCGTGCGGTTCGATGCCGTGCGCCTGCCGCCACTGGGCGCGCCTGTCGGGGTCGGGCGCGTACTCGTCGGTCGGGACGCCGTTGGGAATCAGCGGCGGGTCGGGGTAGCCGTACAGCTGCTGGATGCTCACCCGCACCTCGTCCGCCACTGCCACAGGAACCACCCCGCCGAGGCGATACCGAAACGCCAGCTGGCGCACCCACGCGCCGACCCGCACCCCCACCTCGCGCTGTGCAAGGCTATGCACGGTATGCACCCGCGCGGGCGTGCGGTAGCGCAGCATCAGCGGGTAGGCGTAGTTCAGCCCGATGATGTGCGTATGCACGACCGCAGGGCGGTACTGCTGAAACAGCGCGCTCAGTTGCCGCAGCACGCTCCCGCTCGCCCCTACGCCCTTGCCCAGAAAGTAGAGCGGCGCGCCCGACGCCCGCACCCGCGCCTCGTAGTGCGTGCCCAGCGGCGACTCCAGACAGATACACACAGGCGCGAACCGCTCGCGGCTGAGATGCTCCACCAAATGCACCACCAGCCGCTCCGCGCCCCCCACCACCAACGAGGGCAGAATCTGAAAGACCACCTGAGGCGTGGGCATTAGTCAGTGTTCCCCAAGGGCTTGCGGCGCGTTTCTCGAATCGCGCGGTACAGTTCGCGCATCTGCCGCAGGCTCGCAGGCTGAGCCAGCAACGCTGCTGCAATCAGATACAACCACCAGCCCAGCCACGGCGCAGCCAGCGCAGCCGTTAGCCCACCCGTCCACAACAGAGTCGCGCCGTACCGTAGTCGACCAATATGCCGCCGCACGCCCGCATGCCGCATCCAATAGCCTGGCAGAATAGCTATTAAATCCGCGCAATTGAACGCCAGAAGCTTATACTCCTGCGGGGCTATGGTCAAGCCGATGTAGGTCAGAGACACTAATAGCACGGCGTAAATCGTGTTCGCCTTGAGAATCAGCGTCGTTTGTTTCTTCACCAAAAGCGCGGAAGTTTGGATTGCAAAGAGCGCGCCTATGAGTGTGCGCGTGCTAACAATCGTGAACACCATCATCAGCGATGCGATACTCCACTGCTGCCCCAGCAGGTGGGGCAGCACGAACGGCGCAACTGCCGCAAAGAGGGCGAATAAGGTTCCCAACGCGAGCGTCTGCAGTTGCATCACTTCGCGGATAGCGTTCAGCAGCTTCTCCGTGTCGTGCTGGATACGCGCGAATGCAGGCACAGACAGGCGCGAAGTTATGCCTTTGACGAAGGTGAGCATACTCAGGAACCGAGTCGCCAGCGCCACATAGCCGACGGCTTCGCTGCCTACCATCGGCAGCAGTAGCAGTGGCGGCGTGAGGCTTTGCGCTTTGTAAATCCAGTCTGCCAGCGCTACTGAGAAGCCGTACCGAAGCATCGGGCGCAACTCTGCCCCGTTCCAGTATCGGCGCGGGCGATAGCGCGACGCCACAAAGAAACCAATCACTGATGCTCCCTGACTTAGCCAGAACCCCGCGACCATCGCCCACACGCCAAAACCGCTCAGTGCCAGCGGGATCGCAGCGAGATAGTAGCTGACTTGTGAGCCGACCTCCACAACGGTGGTCTTGCGGTAGTCTAGCTCGCGTTCCAGCAGCGCCAGCGGCACCGCGCTCACGAGCGCGAACGGCAGCAACCCAATCAGGCTGAGCATCACGGGTATGAACCCCTCCGTGCGCACCCAGTAGTGCCCAAGCACCGCCATTAGCCCGCCGACCCCTATCGCCAGCAGCAGTCCAAACCCCAGCAGCCACCAGAACGCCAAGTGAAACAGCTCCAGCGGCGCGTCCCGACGCTCGCGCACAAGATAGATATTCACGCCCATCTTGCCAATCGCGAGCAGGTATCCGAAGACGCCAGAGGCAGCGTTATACAGCCCGTAGTTGCCGGGACCGACGATTCGCGTCAAAAACAGCGCGCCCAGCAGCCCTAACACGACCATCGCGCCGTGCCGCACCGTCAGGTAGACGCCGCCCTTCAGCGCCTTCGTGCGCAACGACTCCGTCTCTGGTGTGCGCCCCATGCCCACTGCGTATTATGGCACATTCGGAGCCGTTCGTGCATGCGGCGGGGTATCATGGTGGGGATGAGTTGCAGGATTGCCTTCTTCACGAGCAGTTTGGGCGGCGGCGGCGCAGAGCGCGTTGTGGTCACCTTAGCCAGCCACTACGCCGCGCAGGGACACGCAGTAGACCTCATCGTCTCGCGCCGTGAAGACACCTACCTGAAAGAGGTACACCCCGAGGTGCGAATCCACTATCTGGACACGCCCCGTCGCATGCTGGCGGCGCCGCGCCTGGCGAAAGCGCTTCGGGAGATACGCCCTGCCGCGCTGCTGGCGACAGTGAACACCTTCGCCGCCGTGCTGGCGCAACGACTGGCGCGTATCCCAACGCGCGTCATCCTCCGCGAGGCGACAACACCCAGCATCGCGTTCCAAGTCAAGGAGACCTCCGCGTTCAAGCGCGCGATTAGCGAGACGGCGATGCGCTGGCTCTACCCCCGCGCCGACGCGGTGGTCGCCGTCTCCAAAGGCGTCGCCCAAGACCTGCTGAACCTCATGCCGCAACTCAAACCCAAACTCACCGTCATCTACAATCCCGTGATCGACGCTGCGTTCTACGCCAAAGCCGACGCGCCCGTTGAGCATCCCTGGTTCCAACCCAACCAGCCGCCTGTGGTGCTGGCAGCAGGACGACTGGTCGCACTCAAGGGCTACGATACGCTCCTGCGCGCTTTTGCCCGCGTGCGCCAGCAGACCCCCGCTCGGCTGGTCATTCTGGGCGAAGGCGCCGAACGCCCGAACTTGGAACGGCTCGCTGCGGAACTGGGCGTCGCCGCCGATGTGGATCTGCCGGGCTTTGACCCGAACCCGTTTCGGTATATGCGTCGGGCGGGGGTGTTTGTGCTGTCGTCGCGCTGTGAGGGGCTGCCGAATGTGCTGATCCAGGCGTTGGCGTGTGGGTGTCCTGTGGTGAGTACGGATTGTCCGAGTGGTCCGTCGGAGATTTTGGACGGCGGGCGGTATGGGGCGTTGGTGCCTGTGGACGATGTGGCGGCGATGGCGCAGGCGATTGTGCGGGCGTTGTCGGGTCAGGTGGCTCTTGCGCCTGCGGCGTGGCTGGAGCAGTTTCGTGTGGAGGCGGTTGCCGAGCAGTACCTGCGCGTTATGCTGGCACAGACGCCGTAGTCTCTTCTGTACCAGCCGCCTGTCCGCTTTGGGCAGGCGGCTGCAGCTGCCCCGTGCGCTGCCAGTGGAAGGTGAGTTCTGCCAGCGACCAGAGCAGAATAATCGGCAGCACGGGCGGCGAGTCGAGCGGACCCGAGTGGATGGCGTCGTACCCGATGGCAGCGACGGTGCCTGCGCCGACAGCCATCATCAGCGCGCGCGTGAACGGGTGGTTTACCTTCAGAAACGCCCATGCAATCCGAACGAGCGCGACGACCAGCGTGAGCGCCAACAACGCTGTGCCGATGATGCCAATCGCTAACTGACGACGCAGCCACGGGAAGTGCATCTGGGTCTTTTCTATGTAGACTTCTCTAAAGCGCGGTCCATAACCCAAGATTGAAAGGTTGACATAGAATCCATAAGGCTCTTCCAGACCCTTGCCGACAAGCCGCTCGACGGGGCTGAGTTGGCTCATCTTGACTTCCCACGCTTCGCGTTCACGGAGCCGCCACTGGTAGGACGGGTCATTTCTCGGATCGCCGCCGAAGGCGTAGTTGCGCTGCCAGCGCTCCATCGTCTCTTCAATCTTTTTCTGCACAATGCTGTTGAACTGGGGATTCAGCATCCCTGCTCCCAAAAGCAGTCCCACTGCTACCAGAACAGCGGTTTGACGCATCAGCACGGCAGGCTGTTTCCAAAGGAGCGCCAGAGGTACAATGGGCATAATTGCCGCCCACAAGGCGCGGTTTTTGGTAATCAGCACGCCATACACTGCCGCCAGAATGTACGCCACCACGACGGCGGCGCGCCAGCCGCGCACATACCCAAGGCTGTAAATCGCCGCAAAGAGCGCGGCGACCATTAGATACATGACGGCAGGGTCGCGCACGCGATACCCTTCTGCGCTTTCACCTGCCGCGCGAATCTGGAACACGATTTTCCATGCTTCGGGCAGCGGCGCGAAGTATTCCCACACCAGCGTCGCCACGCCTAACGCCACTACCGCGCCGACAATCAGCAAGGCGCGCTTGGCGCGCTCGATATCGCGCATCAGAACCATCAACGGCAGGATGCCAATCCACAAAATGTGCGAGTCAAAGTAGCGAAAGACGCCAGGACGATAGAAACCCAAAACCGCCTGGTGCGAGTCGGGCGGAATTTCGTGGTAACGGAACAGATAGATATATGCCACATGCCCTATGTAATACACCCAGAAGAGCAGCACCGCGCCAGTGAGCCAAGTGAGTAGACGCGGACGCTCCTGCGCAGGGATGCGTAGGTACTCATACACGGCGCGAGCAGACACGATTAGGAGAAACAACACCGTGAGCGTGCGCTCGCCCGTGCCGCCGCCCGGACCGACCGCAAAGTACGCCGCGTTGACAATCAGGCGGCTTCCTGCAATAATGAAGACTGCAATACTCAACTCGGGGATAATCCACATCAACGGCGCGAGCAAAAGAAGAATGACAAATGCAATCGCTCGGTTATCTTGCCCTTGGAGGAAGAAGTAAAGAACCACCAAGTTCGCCAGCAGCACTGCCAGCAGGGTCAGCGCGAGGGACCAGCGCTCTTGGTTGAACCACTCCAGCAGGCGCAACGACTTACCATGCGCCCATTCGATAGGCGCGAGCCACAAATTCGCTGCGCGCCGTTCCGTTCCCAGTCTTCGTGTCGCCATCGCTACCCTCTATTATGGCACATGTCGGGCATTTTCGTCAGCCGCGTCCTTGACGCAGCCAAATTATGTCCCTCAGCCTGCGCCGCATTCCGATGAGCATCCCGCGAAGCCACCAACTGCGGGGCAGCCCGAACCGCGCGATTGCTGCACAACGGATAGAAACGATTCCGTATAAAGCGCGAAACGCACCCAATCGCCGAAATTCGCTACAATCTCCTCTGCGGGCACGCGACCATCCTGCAGGGCGCGCTCAATAAATGACGCATAATACAACGCCATCCCACGCGGATTGCGTGAGAGCGTCTTGAACCGATTCTTCGTGATTCCGTCCTCGAGGTACTCCTTGTAGCAAAACACCTCGTTGACGAACAGAAGTTTGTGCCTGTCGAAACCGAGTTGGTGCCATAGGTAGGATGGCAGGATGTACTTTTCTCCTGGAACTTGTGGAAACCGATATCGGCTAATGATGTCGGTGCGCACGGCGCGCTGCTTGTCTTTGCGGCAACGATGCACAAAGTGCATTTCGATACGGTCGGAGACCATCGGGCTTTGCGGGAACGCTTCGCCGATGATTTCACCCGTGTCCATATCGGCGCACAGCCCCTCCACCCCAACAATCGGCGTGTCGGGATACCGCTCTTGCGCGTAGCGCCACCACTGCCAGAACCGCTCCAGCGCGTCGTCGGGCATCGTGTCGTCCGAATTGATGGTAGTGAACAGAAACCCGCGCGCGTGTTCAAAAGCGACATTGAAGGCGATGTGCCTACCCTGATTCTCTTGGCGGAACACGCGCATGGTGAACGCGCCTTTCGGGTGGTAGGACTTTAGGTAGTCATAGGTTCCATCGGTGCTGCCGTCGTCCACAATCAGCAGTTCGAAGTTCTGGAAGGTTTGCGCTTCCATGCACTCCAGCACGCGCGGCAGCAGGTGCGCCCGATTGTAGGTCGGGACGAAGACCGTGAAGGTCGGCTGTGCGTTCTGTTGCTCATTCATTCGCGCGCACCCTCCTGCCTAAGCCGCTCCCGCGCACGCACGCGGCTCGCGAATCGGTCGGATTACCATCAAGGTTAATTATGGCACATCGCGCGTCCCGATGCACCTTGCTTCGTTCCGAAAAGCACCTCCAAGTAGCCGCGACAGACCACGAATTCGTCGAACTGCTCCATCCAGTCGGCAGGTGGGTAGCGCGCTTCCCCCTGAAGGACTTTCAGGATACTTGCCGCGAGCGCGTCCGCATCGCCGACAGACACGAGGTGTCCATATGCGCCGCCGTTTAGGATTTCCGACGGACCGCTGGGGCAGTCGGTGCTAACCACAGGGCAGCCGCACGCCATTGCTTGCACCAGCACATTCGGGAACCCTTCATAGATCGAGGACAGGACGAACACCCGCGCGCGCGCCATGGAGCGGAAGGGGTTCGGGTCAAAGCCGGGCAGCGCGACGCACTCAGATAAGCCTAATTCACGCACAAGTGTCTCCAAGTGCGGGCGCATGCTCCCCTCGCCCAGGATTAGCAGTCGGGCGTCATGCTCTGCGTGTACCTTCGCGAAGGCGCGGATCAGGGTTGCGAAGTCTTTCGCGCGTTCCAGCCTGCCGACGCTCAGAATCACAGGCGGCTGTCCGTCGGCAAACCACGGGTGCTGCACAGGCGCCTGCGCGTGTTGGCGAATCCATGCCAACGGGAGCGGGTTCGGAATGCGGCGAATCTTGTGGGGCGGGATACGAAAGTTGGCGATGAGGTCATGCAGCATGCCCTGCGATGAAGCTACAATCGCGTCCGCTTTAGGGTAGATGTAGGGGATAAGCCGCCCCGTTAGCCGTTTGACCCATCGTGGATTTCGAAGCAGGTCTTGCGACGGCGTATTGGCTTCACGGATCACTACGCGCGCGTTTACTCGAGTAAGGCGCGCCGCCGCTACGGTTAAGAAGTTCGCTTCCACGAGCGTTGAAAGAACCGCGTCGGGGCGCACGCGACGCAGTAGGCGCGTCAGCGGCAACAGCGTGCGCAGCGTACTCCCTGTGTTTAGGCAACTATACTCCACAGCGGACGATAGTTCGGCGCGGTACACTTCGTCTGCAGCCCGCGCCGTGACAAACAGCACTTGCACGCCGCTGCAAGCGAAGTTGTTCGCCAGCGTGACCATCACGCGCTCTGCGCCGCCGCCCTCCAGCGCGGGGCAATACATCAGCAGCCGCTTCCCTGCCCAAGGAGGGATCATATCGCTACTCCACGCGCACGGTAAAGCGCAGGGTTCCTTCGCCGTTCACGGGCACGCTGGGCACAGTCCATACCAGTTGTCGCCCCTCCAACCGCGCGGTCGGGCTGCTGCTGACCAGCGTCATGCCGTCGGGCAAGGGCACGCTGATGCGCACATCGGTTCCCGCCGCTGTGCCTGTATTTCGATAGCGCACGGTGAACTCCACCGTCTGCCCCGGCAGCACATTCACTTGGGTGGGCGACAGGCTGACTTCAATCTCAGGCGCAGCGTAGAACACCAGCCCTGTGTGCGGGGGTACTTGTACCTGCGTGCCCGCGCGCACCAGGTTGCGGTCCCAGTCGTAGTAGTCGCGTGGCACGGTGTAGGTGTAGGTCGCGTCGTGGCGCGGGTTCCACACCACGACGCCGTTCTGGTACTCGCGCACGAACAGCCCGCCGACGATGAGGTCGCCGTTCAGAATCTGGAAGTTGCCGCGCGGCAACCCCAACGGCACGAACAGCTCAGGCGGATAGTAGCCGTCGGGGTACTGCTCTTGTTCGCGGCGCGGGTCGATATGCACGAAGGTATTGTCGTGCTGCACGATTAGGCAGCCTGCAACGGCGAAGCGCAGTTTCTGACGGCTGTCGGGCGCGTTCGTCCACAGCGTGGGCATCAGGATGACCAGCTTGTCGGGGTACTCAGTGGCTAGGCGCACGGTGTTGCGAGTACCGCCGTTGACCCACTGTTGGGGACCGCTGGAGCCGCTCGCAGTTCCATACGAAGGGATGCGTACCCGTCCCGGTTCGGTTAGCGCGCGCATGAAGGCGTGTTCGATGAGGAAGCCGCCCATGTAGGGCAAAGTCGCAACGCCGGGCGCGTCTTGTGAGACGCCGGGAATGCCGCGCAGCCAAAAGCCGGGCGCCCACGCCGCATTCGGCACAAAGCGCGGGTAGGATCCGTCGGGGAACTGAAATTCGCTGCGCAAACGGCTACCTACATACTCTGTCCAGCCAACAATCGCCTGCACCCACAGGTCGTTCGTTGGGTAGTTGGGCGGCGCATACCGTTCGCCTGCGCGCATGTCGAAGTTATCGAGGTAGATGTAGCGCGGACGCCCGCAGCGGTTCAAAAAGTCGCGCAAACTCTGCCA
>JAIMAN010000067.1 GCA_023511915.1 Armatimonadota bacterium | reverse complement strand
CAGGGGCGTAGCTCAGCTGGCAGAGCGTCGGTCTCCAAAACCGAAGGTCGTCGGTTCGAATCCGGCCGCCCCTGCCATTTTCACCCCACAATCACTCCCTTCCTGTAGGTTCCCCCCCGCGTGGGTTCAGTTCCCCCTGCGAGCAGGGGGAACCTTAAGGAGGGGGTTTATAGCTACCCGCGCAATTGGGATTACTCCCGACCAGTGTTGATGACCACCTGCCCTGTCGCGCCGTCGTAGAGGAGTTCGGCGTTCAGGATCTCGCGCAGGGCGGAGGCGGGCAAGAGTACGCGTCCGCGCACGATGCGCAGCCCGGCGTCCAGCGGCAGCGGCGCGCCGTCCAGTTGCGCCTCGTTCTCGCGGACGCGCAGCACCGCTGTGCGCCCATCGACCTGCAGCGTGGCGGTCTTGGTCTGGTTGTCCCAGCGCAGTTGCGCGCCGAGTTGCTCCAGCACGCGGCGCACAGGGATCAGCGCGACGCCGTCCTCCACTGTCGGCGCGACATCGAAGACGATGGGCGTGGCGTCCGCCACCACATCGAACCGCGACACGCCTGCAGGCAGCCGCACGCCGTACTCCAGACGCACCAGCACATTCTCCTTGCGGGGCGCGGTGCGGCTTGGGGCGGGCGCGTTCGGCGCAAGGGCGAGTTGCGGCGCGCGGAGTTTCTGCCCGCGCATCTGCGGCTCCGCCTGCACGCCTCGCAGTTCACGCGCCGTTTGGGTGGGCGTGGTCATCGTGGCGATTAGGCTCGGCTCCCCCTGCGGCGCGACGGGGCGGCTCGGGCTGGGCTGCGCGGGCGCAGCGCCGTTCACTATCGCCGTGAAGGTAGGCTCGGCAATCGCGGGCGCAACACTCGGCTCCGCGGGCAACGCTGCAGGCGATTCGGGCGCGCTTAGCCGTGTCGCTTCGCTGGGGCGCGCCTCTGGCGCAGCGGCGACTCGCAACGCGCCGTCGGCAACTGCAGGCTCGCTCGCGGCGACCTGCGTTGCAGGCTCGGCTTCCGCCGTTTCGGGCAGCGGCACGCGCTCTGTGCGCCCGCCAGGGTTGTTCACGAACACGCGCATCGGCGGCGTGCGCAGCGTCTGGTTGCCGTCATAACTCCAGACCTCGATCGTGTGCCAGCCGTTGCTTTCGCGCGTGGTGTCCCAGTTATACACATAGGGCGGGTAGTTGCGCAGCCCGCGAATCTGCCCATCCACGAAAAACGACACATAGACCGAGTTCCGACTGTTGACCCGCGCCTCGATGGGCACAGTGCCTGCGACCTGCGTACCGTTGCGCGGCACGATAATCGTCAGCGGGCTGTTCGGGTCAGGCAGCAGCTCGATGGGCATCGTGCGCTGGCTGATCAGCCGTCCCTGCGCGTCGTAGACTTTGACGACCGCGTTGTGGATGCCTGGCGCCAGCCCCGCGCTCTGCAGGTTGAGCGTCAGCATATCTGTTCGCCCTGTCAGGTGGCGCGTCGCGACAATCACGCCGTCCACCTCTACTTCCACCAAAGCCGCTTTGAGACCGCCCAGTTGAATCGCCAGGCGGTTCGCGTCTCCTTTGCGCACTTGCGGGGCGGTCTGCGGCTGCAAAATCGCAGGCGCCGTCGACGCAAGCCCCGTCAGCGCCAGTAGGCTCAATATCCGTTTCCGACTGTCCATCGTTCGACCTCCGTATCGGCGCGTGGTCTATCCCTTGCCGCGCGTGCAATTGACCCAATTCGCCGTTTCTGGGGAATTCCTGCCGAATTGGGGGCGAATTTGCCCCGAAATTCCCCCAGACTCTTGACTTTTCGGGTCGCCATCGTATACACTAATCATGTCCGCAGGGGAGCGCTGGACGGACACGACAGAGCGCAGGCGTTGGAGATGAGGCAGTGGGCGAAGGATGACCGACCTTCGACGGCGCGACTCCCAGTGGGCGTCTAAACACCGACGGAGGGATACAGGCATGGCGATGATGGACAATCAGTACGCACACGAGGACTCGATTCTGTGTACGACCTACATGGCGGATGAGGAACTCGTGTTCTACGCGAAGCAAGGCAACGAACGCGCCACAGAAACCCTACTGAAGCGATACCGCTCGTTAGTGGAGAGTAAGGCGCGTTCCTATTTTTTAATCGGCGCAGACCACGAGGATGTGGTGCAGGAGGGACTGATTGGGCTGTTCAAGGCGATACGGGACTTTCGCGACGAGCGCGTGCATAAGTTCCGCCCCTTCGCCGAGTTGTGCGTGACTCGGCAGATTATCTCTGCGGTCAAAGCCGCCACGCGCCAAAAGCATGTGCCACTCAACGAGTATGTCTCCCTCTATCGCCCGCTCCAAAACCACCACAACGACGAGACCGACTCCAACCTCACCGACATTCTGCCCGACCCGAACACGCTTACGCCCGAAGAGTGGATTCTGCAGCGGCGCATCCCGCTGGCGGTGATGGCGATGGCGCGCGAACGCATGAGCGACCTCGAACGGCAGGTGCTGGAGTTTTACTTGGACGGGCTGTCGTATAAAGATATGTCGGAACGATTGTCCAGAGGCACGAAATGTATCGATAACGCCCTGCAGCGAGTCAAAAAGAAACTAATTCAGGTCTACGAAGAGAATTACGGCGAGTCCTCGCAGTGCCCCCGTCGGCGACGCAACACGCGCATCACCCCCGAACTGGACGATAACCTGCTATGAGCGCGGTGTTAGAGCGCGCGGACGCGCTGCAGGTCGCGCGTGAGGTGCTACAGATCGAAATCGAGGCGATTCAGCGCGTGGCGGAATCGCTCGATTCGCGTTTCGAGCAGGCGGTCGCAGTGCTGTTGGCGTGTACGGGGCGCGTGGTGCTGAGCGGGGTCGGCAAGTCGGGCGCGATTGCCCGCAAGTTGGCAGGCACTTTCAGCAGCACGGGCACGCCCGCGATTTTCGTGCATCCCACCGAAGCCGCGCACGGCGACTTAGGCACGATTACCGAGCAGGATGTGGCGATTCTGCTCTCGTTTCGCGGCGAGAGCGATGAGTTGGCGCTGCTCTGCCCTGCGCTGAAGCGGTTGGGCGTCTACACGATGGTGTTCACGGGGCGCGCCGATTCGACGCTGGGCAGGATGGCGGACTTGGTGCTGGAAATCCCCATCGAGCGCGAGGCGTGCCCGCACAACCTTGCGCCGACCGCCAGCACGACGGCGATGCTTGCGCTGGGCGACGCGCTCGCGCTGGCGACGATGACCGCGCGGGGCTTTACGCCCGACGACTTCGCGCGGAACCACCCCGCAGGCGCACTGGGGCGACGACTGCTGTTGCGCGCCCACGATGTGATGCGCACGGGCGACGCGCTTGCCATCGTGCCTGAAACCGCCCCGCTACGCGACGCGCTGTTCGCCATCACCAAAGCGGGCGCAGGCGCGGCGTGCATCGTCAACGCCGACGGCGTCATGGTCGGGCTGGTGACCGACGGCGACATCCGCCGACGCCTGCTGCACGACGAAACCGCCCTCTCGCGCCCCGTTAGCGAAGCGATGACGCGCCAGCCGACCACCCTACGCGGCAACCCACTTGCCATCGAGGTGCTGGAACGGTTCCACCGCGCCCACGCCAAAATCGGCGACCTGCCCGTGCTGGACGACGCGGGCAGACCCATCGGCATGATTGTGCTGAAAGACCTGCTGCGTGCAGGGATCGTGTAGCGCAACGCGAGGTATACTCCCCCCACCGTATGCATATGCAACTCAATCTGGGCTTGATCGGCGCAGGGGGTATCGGACGCCACCTCGCATGGCAACTGCGCCCCCTTAGCGAGGCGCGCCTCGCGGGCGTGTACGATGTTGACCCCGCGCTTGCGCAGCACGCCGCCGACGAGTTAGAGACCACCGCCTACGAGAGCCTCGACGCGCTCTTGGACGCGCCCGAAATCGAGGCGTATATTCTGGCGACCCCACCGCACACCCACTACGAACTCGGCATGCAGGTGCTGCAACGCGGTAAGCACCTGTTCTGTGAGAAGCCACTCGCGCTCACCGTGCAACACTGCGACGCGATGCTGGACGCTGCGCAGCAGGCGGGCGTGCAACTGATGGCGGGGCAGGTACTGCGCCTGTTTCCGCTGTTTTGGCAGTCGAAGCAGTGGCTGCAAGAGGGCGTTATCGGCGAGCCTGTCGCGGTCAACCTCCAGCGGCGGGGCTACGAGATTAACCTGTTTCGCGAGGGCTGGCGCGCTGACCCCAAACAGAGCGGCGGCGTGCTGCTGGAGATGAATGTCCACGAACTGGACTACCTGCGCTGGCTATTTGGCGACTACACCGTCGTTGCGGCGCAGGGCAGTCAGCCCTACCCTGAACCGAACTTCACCCAGCACTGGCAGGCGACCCTGCAGTTCGAAAACGGCGTTATCGGCAGCGTCGAGTGCAGTATCATCGACCCGCTCGGCGGCTACCTGGTGCGCATCGTCGGCACGGAAGGCGCGCTGGAACACACGGGCTTCAGCGGGGCAATCCGCTACAAAAAGCGCGGCGCGCATGAGATCAGCCTCATCCCCGAAGAGATTGGCACACCCGAACCGTACATGTGGGAGTTGCGCAGTTTCGTGCGGGCGGTGCTGTACGGCGAGACGCCCCCGTTCGACGGCTATGACGGGCGGATGGCGGTCGCGAACGCGCACGCCGTGCTGCAGGCGATGGGGCGCAAGGGCGCACGGCGTAGGCGGGGTCAGGTATAATCCTTCGCGTGCTGCTGGGCATCGATGTGGGCAACACGCATACCGTGCTGGGCGTCTACGAATCGGGACGCTGGCGCGCCTGGCGCGTGCATACGAACCCCGCCCGTACCGAAGACGAACACTACACGATGCTGCGCGCCCTGCTGGAGGCGGAGGGGCTGACCGCGCCGATTACGGGCGTGGCGATATGTTCCGTTGTGCCTGCGCTGGAGGAGCCGCTGCGCCAACTCGCGCGGCGCTGGCTGGGCTGCGAGCCGCTGTTTGTGTCGCACGCGCTGGCGTTGGGCTTCCGCGTGGACTACGAGCCGCCCACAGCGGTCGGCGCAGACCGACTCGCGAACGCCGTCGCCGCCGTGCATCACTTTGGGATGCCCGTCATCGTGGTGGACTTCGGCACGGCAACGACGCTGGACGCCGTCTCGCGCGAGGGGGTCTATGTCGGCGGCGCGATTTTGCCTGGCGTAGAACTGATGCTGGAATCGCTGGCGGGGCGCACGGCGCGCTTGCCGCGCATCGCGATCGAGGGCGCGTGCCAGCCCATCGGCAAAAGCACCCCAGAGAGCCTGCGCAGCGGCGTGATCCTCGGCTCCGTCGGCGCAATCGAACACCTGCTGCGCCTGTTCCGCGAAGAGTTAGGCAGCGACGCGCGGGTCATCGCCACAGGCGGACTCGCGCCCCGCTTCGCGCCGAACTGCCCCAGCATCCAGCAGGTGGAACCCATGCTTACACTGGACGGGCTGCGCATTCTGTGGCAGCGCCATCATCGGGAGGTCGCATGAATCAGGAGATGCAACAGGCGTGGAACGCCATTCGCGAGCGCGTTAAGCAGAAAGTGTCGGGACCGACGGTCTACCGCGCCCTGGACGCGCTGCAACTGGTGACCATCGAGGGCGAGACAATCGTGCTGGGACTGCCTCACGAATCGTACTCGCTGGTGGGACACCTCAATAACCCCACCGTGCGCAAGTGGATCGATCAGTACCTTGAGGAGGCGTATGCGTTCCGCCCGCAGGTGGTGATTATCGAGGGCGCGACGCTGCAGGATTGGCAACTGCACCAGCGCAAGCAGGAGGAACTGCGCCGCCTGAGCGAGCAGGGCACGCGCAAGCGCGAGGCGGAAAGCCGCGTCTACTCGAACTGGGAGGCGGTCTACGAGCAGGTCGGGCGCAAGTTCGCCGAGACGCCTGGTCGCAGCCTCGCCAGCAACCGCGCCCGCTACCTCAACGAGATGATTGGCTTTGTGCGCGACGCGCTGACGCGCCTGCCCGTCGAGACCGAAGCCGACGAACGGCAACTGAACCGCATTATCGAGCGCATCGCTGGGAATGTGGACGCGCCCGCCGCCGTCGTCGCTTGGCTCATCCTGCACGCCCCAACCGCCCCTGAGACCGAACGATGAACCGCATCAAACGCCGTGAACGCCTGCTGGTGGGCATTCTGGTCGTGGTGATTATGGCGGCTGTGCTTGCGCTGATTCGGTCGCAGCCGTGGGGACGCTTAGACCTGCGCCCGATTAAGCCCGACACGCCCGATTGGATTGTCTGCGTGCGCCTGAACGACGACGCCTACGGCGACCTAATGGTCATCACGCCCGACGGGCAGACGCTGATGCTCACCGAAGACGACCACGACGACCGCAGCCCCGACTGGGCGCCCGACGGCAAAAAGATTGTCTTCGCGTCCAATCGGCGCGATGGCGTGTTCCAACTCTGGACGATTGACCCCGACGGCAAGGGGTTGGCGCAACTGACGCTGGGCGGCGGCGCGAAACTCGCCCCTGTCTACGACCGCGACGGGCAACAGATTCTGCATGTGGCGCAGGGGCTGGTGACGGAGATTGACCCCAAGGGCGTGCACGCGCTGCAATTGATTCCGTCCGCGTCGCAGATGATTCAGGTGCGCGAGCAGTATGGGCAGGTCGCCTTCCGCTACGCCAAACGCCCCGACCCGAACCTTATCGCCGCCGTACAGCGCATCGACGAGGGCGAGCAGGTCGTGCTGCAAGACCTGACGCTGGCGCAGCAGCAGTTCACCCTGCCCGTCGTAATAGCGGGCGAGCAGGTGGACATCGACTGGGCGCCGCAAGGCAAGAGTCTGGTGGTGGGCGGCGCGGGGCTGATTGTGCCGTCCCCCGAAGGCGAGCAGCGCGTGGGCGGGCTAATCCGCTTCGACTTCGGCGAGAACACGCGCGAGGTGCAGCCGCGCCCGCTGTGGCTCTCGCCCGACAACACGGCGGCGGCAATCGAGGTCGTCTGGTCGCCTGACGGCTCGCGGGTGGCGTTCGTGCTGTGCGAGCGGGGCAAGGACGGCGCACTCACGCGCGTCGGGCTGGCGACCGTGCCTGAAACGGGCGGTGCGCCGACGATTATCGTCGAGGGCGAGGTGTACCACCCGCACTGGGCGCCCGACGGACAGCGACTCGTGTTCGCGATGGGCAAGCCTGGCAACCGCCAAATCTACACCGTGCGCATCGACGGCACGGAACTTACCCCGCGCACCCAATCGGGCGACCACATCACCCCCCGCTGGTCGCCCGCGAAGTGAACCGTGCGTCAGGTACACTATAGGCGCGATGGTTATCGGCGTCCCGAAGGAGATTAAGCCCGACGAGTACCGTGTGGCGATGACGCCGTCGGGCGTGGAGGTGCTGACCCAGCATGGGCACACCGTGCTGATTGAGCGCGGCGCAGGCGACGGCACGGGCATCCCCGACTGCGAGTACGAAGCGGCGGGCGCACAGGTGGTGGACACCCCCGCCGAAGTGTGGCGCAACGCCGAGATGATTGTCAAGGTCAAAGAGCCGCTGCCCGAAGAGTATCCCCACATCCGCCCCAAGCAGGTGGTGTTTACCTTCTTCCACTTTGCGGCGAGCGAGTCGCTAACCCGCGCGATGGTGCAAAGCGGCGCGGTGTGCATCGCCTACGAGACGATTCAGACGCCCGACGGCGGGCATCCTATCCTGCTGCCGATGAGCGAGATTGCGGGGCGGATGGCGGTGCAGGTCGGCGCGTGGTGCTTGGAGCGTCCGATGGGCGGGCGCGGTGTGCTGCTGGCAGGCGCGCCCGGCGTGTTGCCCGGCACGGTGGTCGTCATCGGCGCGGGCATCGTCGGCGCGAACGCTGCCCGTATCGCCGCAGGCTTCGGCGCGCGCGTGCTGATTCTGGACATCAATGTCGCCCGCCTGCGTGCGCTGGAGGAGACCCTGCCCGCGAATGTGGACACGCTTTACTCGAACCCTGCGAACCTGCGCGAGGCGCTGAGGCAAGCCGACCTGATCATCGGCGCGGTCTATGTCACGGGCGGGCGCACGCCGATTCTGATTCGGCGCGAGATGCTCCCTACCCTCAAAACGGGCGCGGTGCTGGTCGATGTGTCGGTAGACCAAGGCGGGCTGGCAGAAACCATCCGCCCGACCACCCACCGCGAGCCGACCTATGTGGTGGACGGGGTGGTGCATTACGCCGTGAGCAACATGCCTGGCGCAGTTGCCCGCACCTCCACCTACGCGCTGACCAACATCACCACGCCCTACATCCTGCGCCTTGCGGAGTATGGCTGGCAAGAGGCGTGCCGTCAAGACCCCGCGCTGCGCTTGGGGCTGAACATCGTGCAGGGCACGGTGACGCTGCAGCCCATCGCCGAACAGTTCGGCTACGACTACATCCCGCCAGAGGAGGTGCTTTGACGATGCTGACCGACCAGACCATTCACGGCTCTGGGGTGAACATGACGCAGGAGGCGCGCACAACGCTGCTGATTCAGATGCGCGACCCGACCGACCATCCGACGGCGGCGACGCACCTCTCGCGCGGGCAGGGGATGATGCTGCGCGGGATTGACCCCGAAGCGGACGCCGAGCCAGATACGGGTTCCGCCTCGCGCTACCTGCGGACGCTGTGAACCCAGCCGCGCTACGCCGTCGTCTCCAGCGGGGGCAGGCTGAGCATCTCACGCAGGCGGCTCACTGCGCCCTGCCACGCTCGAAACTCGCCTTCGCTTACGCCCAGCAGGATGCACCGCTCGATACGCGAGAGCGTCTCGTGCAGGTAGTCGCTGATGGTCTCCGCGACGCAGGCAGCGAACTCGTCCGCCGACAGCCCCTGCAACGGGCTGGGCATCGGGATAAGCACCGTGCGCAGCCACTGGGTGTGCGAGAGCGCGAGCGCGGCGCGCACGGCGGACTGCAGCGCGTCTTGTGAGGCGATGCGCCCGCCCTCCAACGCGGCAAGGTGCAACACGAACGGCTGTGGCAGCGCGCCCCCTGCGCTAATCGCCGCGTCGCCGAGTGCAATCGGCGCGAGCGCGCTCACCTTCTCGCGCAGAATCCGCCCGCCCCGCGCCACAATAGGGTCGGCAGGGTTCAGGCTCGGCTCCGTGAAGCGCCACAGCCCGTGCGCAGGGGTGCTTCGCCAGTCGCCCTGCGCGGCGTGCAGCATCGTATGGCGGATGTGGTACATCGCGGGGTACGGCTCGAAGCCGCGCGTCGCCAGCCAGCCCAATACTTGCTGGAACGCCCAACCGTTCACCGCGTCCGTGCAGAGCAGTTTGAACGCCTGCAGGCTGGCAGGGCGCTGCGCAATCGCCCCCGCGATTGTCCATGCGGTCTCTTCGGCGAGGGCGCGGCGCAAATCCAGCGTGTAGTCGGCAATCGCGACGGTCTGCCACCCGCGCTCGGCGGCGACCTGCAGCGCGTTGGTCAGCGCTTGCAACTGCAGTTCGGGCGCGGTGGTGAACTGCGCATCGTACAGGTTCGCGTGCAGGATGTGCTTGAACTTTGTGCGTCCCGCGCCTGTGCGGGCAATCCCCAGCGGCGGCAGCGGCGCGCACGAGACCGCCTCCTGCTCCACCAAGTTGAACCCCGCGTAGTCGCGCAACTGCTTGCGGAAGCCTTTGGTCATGCGCAGCGTCGCGTCGGTCGCCACAAGCAGCGCGTCCGCCGCCACGCGATGCAAACTGGTGTGGGGCAACACATAGAGTTCCACCCGCGCGCCCTGAATCGTGTAGGTTGCCGTCGGGCGCACGCGCGTTAGCCAAGGGTGGCTCGCCGTCCGTAGCATAGCGCGGGGATTATACCTGACAGGGTAGAATTAGCCCCGCGACGGTACGGTCGCCAGTCTTGGAATGGAGGTTGTTGCCTATGCGCATGCGTGTGCGTGAACTGCGACAGCGCCGTCATCGGCGCATGAAACGGCTCAAGCAGCGTCGGAAGGAAGCGATGAAAGCGGCGCAAGCCGCCAAGTCGGAGAAATAACCATGAAGAAACTGTGGCTCACTTTTGGCTTGCTGGGCGTTGTGCTGCAGCTCGGCTACAGCGCAGACCCCAGCAAGCGATGGTTTCGTTTGACGATACTCCACACGAACGATACGCACGGACATCTGCTCCCCTTCAGCTACCCCGAAGGCGTCCCGCCCGATTCGCCAGTGGCGCAGATGGCGCACCGCACGAACATCGGCGGGGTGGCGCGGCGGGCGACGCTGATTCAGCGGCTGCGCGAGCAACTGCAGCCCTACCCCGCGCTGGTCATCGACGCGGGCGACTACATGGACGGCACGCCGTTCTCGCTGGAGTTTCGCGGTGAAGCGGATGTGGCGTGCATGAACGCCTGCGGCTACGAGTTCGGCACGCTGGGCAACCATGAGTTCAGCAACCCGCTGGAGGAGGTGCTGCGTCTGGTACGCCTGAGCCGCTTCCAGACCGTGTGCGCGAACCTGCGCTATCGCGACACGGGCGAGCCGCTTGTGCCCCCGTATGTCATCACGCAGGTCGGCGAGTTGCGCGTCGCGCTGTTCGGGCTGGTGATGACCGACACGCAGAACTATCGCGGGGCGCGCGAGCGCGTGCAGGTGCTGAACCCGTTTGAAGTCGCGCGGGAACTCGTGCCCCAGTTGCGCCAGCAGGCGGATGTGGTGATTCTCATCTCGCACTTGGGCTACGGCGACGACGAACGGCTCGCGCGTGAAGTGCCAGGCATCGATGTGATTGTCGGCGGGCACTCGCACACGCGCCTTGCCCAGCCGCGCTTCATCGAATGGCAGCAGAAGTCGCCCGCGAACTTGGGCGGCACGGTGATCGTGCAGGCGCACCAGTGGGGCGGCGAACTGGGCAGGCTGGACCTGCTCTTCTGGCGCGATATCGACGCCAACCGCTTGGAACTCGTCGGCTACAAGGGGCAACTCATCCCGATTACCGCCGACATCCCCGACCACGCCGAGACGCAGCGCGTGCTGAACCGCTACTGGAAGCGCATTGCGGGCAAGTACGGACGCATCGTGGGCGAGGCGACGGACGACTTCGTGCAGCGCGGCGACGACCTCGCGCACTACTACATGGTCGGCGACGCGGTGCGGGCGACCTTCGGGGTGGACTTCGACCTGCAGAACATGTTCGGCATCCGCATCGAGCTGGCGCGCGGGGCGATTACCTACTTCGACCTGGCGCGGATGATGCCCTTCGGCAACACGGTGGCGCGCTTCGAAATCACAGGGCGCGACCTGAAGCGCCTGCTTGCCGAGCAGCGACCGACGGTGAGCGGCATCCGCTATCGCGTGCAGAACCGCCAGTTGGTGGAAGCGACCATTAACGGCGCGCCGATTGAGGACGAGCGCATCTACAAGGGCACGACGAACTCCTACTTCGCGGATCGCTACCTGAAGCCGCTGGGCGTCTCGTATGCCGATACGGGCAAGGTGCTGCTCGATGTGGTCGCTGACTACATTCGCAAGCAGCGTCGGGTGTCGCCCGCGTACGACGGCAGGCGCGTCGTGCGATGAGGCTTTTGGGCTGGCTGCTGGCGCTGGGGCTGGTCGTCTCGTCGTTGGCGGCGGGCGCGCTCGCGCTGCAGCGGCTGCGCGTCGAGCAGGCGAACCGCGCGGTGGAGGTGGTGCTGGACTACCCCGATGTGGCGCAGTGGTCGAGCGCGTCGGGCAAAACTGTCGCCGCGTGGCTGCGCGGGTTCAGCATGCCCTTCAGCGTCGCGCTCACCGAAGGCACGCTCGCCGACTGGGGCATGCCCGTCGCCGCGCCGACGCCGACCTACCTGCTCAGCGAGACGCGCTTCCAGCAGGCGAAGCGCGTGCTTGCGCTCAAGGCGCGGGTGGAACTGAAGCCGCCCCAAGACGCGCCCGCGGTGGAGGCGCGCTCCGAATCGGGCGCGCGGTTCTGGGTGGTCGGCGACCCGCTTGCAATTATGCAACTGGGGCTGGGCTTAGACCCCGCGCAGGTCGCGCAGGTGCGGGCGGGCGGCAAGCCGATTGTGGCGCGACTAATCAACCCGCAGGGCATCACCCCGCTCGCGCTGCGGGGCAGCCTGCTGTTCGCGCGGGAGCAGGGCGCGTCGCTGCTGATTTTCGCGGGCGACCAAGTGCTGGGCTACCGTCCCGGTCTGCAGGCGACGGCGCACAACATTCAGGCAAACGCCATGCGCTTCGGCGCAATCGAGTTCGCGAAGCAGGCGGGCGCAGGCAACTTGGCGCATGCCATCCCCGACCGCACCGTGCGCGTGCATAGCGTTGGGCTTGCCGAGTCGCTCCTGCTCTCGCCTGGCGAGATTGTGGAACGGCTGGAGCGCGCGGCGCAGGAGCGCAACATCCGCGTGCTGTACCTGCGTGCGGCGGGCGCGGACACGGCGACCCTGCGCGACATCCTGCAGCAGTTGGAGCGACGGCTGCACCGCGCGGGCTACGCGATTCGCGAGTCGGGCGCGCGCCCGTTTGAGGCGTTGCAGCCCCCCGCGTGGCAGTTTGCGCTCGTGGGGCTGGGGGTGGGCGTGCTGGCGGGCTGGGCGCTGACGCTGTTCCGTCGCGCGGGCGTTTGGGCGTTCGCGCCGCTGGTGTTGGGCGCGGCGTTCGCGATGTTGTGCCTGCTCCCGCTGGGGCGCAAGGCGGTTGCGCTTGCTGCCGCGCTGCTGTTCCCGACGGTCGGCGTCGTGGCGATGGCGTGGCTTGCGCGAGGCACTGCGCCGAGCCTGTGGCAGGGCGCACGGCTGCTGCTCGTGCCCTTCGCGTGGAGCCTGATGGGCGCGCTGCACATCGTCGGGATGCTCGCCGAGACGCCGTTCCTCATCAAGGCAGACCAGTTCGCAGGGGTGAAGCTGGCGCACGCGCTACCCTTACTGCTCGTGCTGGTGTTCTACACGGCGTGGGTCGTCGGGCGGTGGGACTTCTGGCGTAAGTGGCTCACGCATCCTGTGCTGTGGGGTCAGGCGTTGCTCGCGCTGGTGGTGCTGGGCGCGGTGGGGCTGATGCTCGTTCGCACGGGCAACGAGGCGCCGGGCGCGGTGCCCGACTGGGAGTTGCGCCTGCGCGCCCTGCTGGAGAGCGTTATGCAGGTGCGCCCGCGCACGAAGGAGTTTCTGATTGGGCATCCTGCGCTGGTGGTCGGCGCGTGGCTGCTGCTGACAGGGCGCACGCGCTTCCTGCCGCTTGTGATGTTCCTCGCGACGATTGGGCAGGTATCGATCGTGAACACCTTCTGCCACCTGCACAGCCCGCTGCTCGTCTCGCTCCAGCGCACAGGGTGGGGAATCCTGCTTGGGGTGGGGCTGGGGCTGCTCGCGCTGGGAGTGCTTACGCGCTGGACGCGAGCTGATACCGCTCGCCCGTTAGCCGATAGCCGAACGGCTGCCCCGTAAAGGGGTCAATCGCCAACTCCTGCAGGTTCAACGGCTCCAGCGAGTCAGGATAGCGCCCCTCGCGCAGGCGGCGATCCGCGAGCGTCATCCGCTGTAGCTGCACGGCGTGGGCCTGTCCCTGGCCGCCGACGCCGATCCTGACCCGGAACATCTGAAGGCGCTGAAGACCCTCGTCGACCGCTTCGCGCCGTTCGTGGTCTCCGAGCATCTGGCCTGGTCGACCCATCGCGGCTTTCACCAGCCCGACCTGCTGCCCTTCCCCCGCACGCGCGCCGCCCTGACCGGCGACCAGTATGTCGTCACCGGCGCCAAGACCTGGATCACCCACGCGGCCCGCGCCGACGTCATGACCCTGCTGGTCCGCACGCAGCCCGACACCACCGACTATCGCGGCCTGTCGATGCTGCTGGCCCCCAAGCCGCGCGGCACGGACGAAGCGCCCTTCCCCGCCGACGGCATGAGCGGCGGCGAGATCGGCGTGATCGGCTATCGCGGCATGAAGGAGTACGAACTGAGCTTCGACGGCTTCGCCGTCCCGGCCGAGAACCTGCTGGGCGGTGTTCCGGGCCAGGGCTTCAAGCAACTGATGGCCACCTTCGAGAGCGCCCGCATCCAGACCGCCGCCCGCGCCGTCGGCGTGGCCCAGGCGGCGCTGGAGACCGGCCTCGGCTACGCCCTGGACCGCCAGCAGTTCGTCCAGGCGATCTTCGAGTTCCCCCGCGTCGCCAACAAGCTGGCGATGATGGCCGCCGAGATCATGGGCGTGCGCCAGCTGACCTATTTCGCCGCCGCCCAGAAGGACGAGGGCAAGCGCTGCGACCTGGAAGCCGGCATGGCCAAGCTGATCGCCGCCCGGGTGGCCTGGGCGGCGGCCGACAACTCCCTGCAGATCCATGGCGGCAACGGCTTTGCGATGGAATATGTCGCCAGCCGCCTGCTGGCGGACGCGCGGATCCTCAACATCTTCGAGGGCGCGGGCGAGATCCAGGCCCAGGTCATCGCGCGGCGGCTGCTGGATGGCGGGAACTAGAGCCGGCGCGGGACGCCCCCTCCGTCCCGGCGCTTGCCGCCAAGCCTAACCTCAGCCTAGCCTCGCGCCCCTACGCCAAGGACGCCCCATGATCGCCACGACCCGCCGCGCCGCCCTGCTC
>JAIMAN010000066.1 GCA_023511915.1 Armatimonadota bacterium | reverse complement strand
CCCCCGTCCACGGGGGAGGTTAGGAGGGGGGCAGCAGTTGCCACATGTTGAAAATTCACCGCATAGGCACTTATAAGTCGAACCGCACCCACGACGCTCAACCGGGAACCCATCGAGGGGCTGCTGGTAGCGCGCGCAGTGGCCGCGATGTGGCAGCATGAGCAACTCAGCGCGTGGATACTCGCGATGCTACGCCTGCTGGGGATTAGCCCGTAGCCATCAGGGGCTCCAGTCGCGCCTGAAGATTCGCAGCGCACGCCTCGAACCAGGCGCGCCCGATCAGTAGGAACCACCACGCGGCGGGTCGCGCATGGGTCTGCAGCAGCCCCTCCGCCGTCAGGTAGGCGTCGCGAATCCTCGCCAGTCGCGCCCGCTCCGCCTCGCATTCCAACTGGCGCACGCGCGCCCGCAGCGCCTCGGCGTCAGGCGTGTGCCCGACCTGCCGCCGTTCGGCGTTCAGATGCCGTATCTGCGCCTTGAGCGTCTGTAGGCGCGGCGCGAGTTCGCTGAACCGCTTCGGGTGCTGCTGAATCTGGGCGATGAGTGCGCGTCGCTCGGCGTGCAGGGCGTGCGCCTGCTGGCGGAGCGCGTCGGCGCGTGCGCCGACCGTCTCGGCAAGCGCACGCAGGCAAGCGTCATAGTCCGCCAGCCGCGCGCGCCATAGGTCGCCTTCCCGCTCGGCAAGCAGCGTCATCAGGTCGCGCGGGCGATGCACGCGGGCAAGTTGCGCCAGCAGTTGCTGCTGTTCGGCGACGACCGTGCGCCAGCGTAGCGCGAACACATCGGAGCAGAGCGTCGGCTCGTCGAACGCGCGCGCCAGATGCGACGGCAACCGCAGGTTGACGCACCGCGCCGCGCCCAGCGCGTCCCAAGTCGGATACTGCAGGCGCAGTATCGGATGCACGCGCACAGCGACGCCGCTCGCCTGCAACTGAGCCAGAAAGCGCGCCGTGCGTGTCAGATACGGCGAGCCGCGCTCGTTGAACACAAACACAAACTCGTGCGCCAGCATCGGCACGAGCGTAATCGCCTTGCCGACCAGCACACAACTGTCGCCCCAGCGCGATTCGACGACTTGCGCCAGCGCATGCACATCGCCGACAGGCGCGGGCAGGCGCACAATCTGCGGCTCAGGCGTCAGCACGACCAAGTAGCGTTCCGTCAGCAGCAGCGTGCCGCGCCCGACGCGCGGGATGAGCAGGTCAAACGGCAGCGCGCCCTCGCCGAACGCGTCGAGCGTGTAGATGGGCGAGTCGGCGACGGAGGCGTTGTAGGCGTCCTCGCAGGCGCGGCGCGTCGCAGGGCTTATGAAGGCGTCCACCAACGCGAAGCGCGGCAGCCCCGCCGTGCGCGTGTTGAACCGCAGCAGTTCCGTCGTGCGCGTGAACCCCACCGTATCAGGCAGCGCGCCCCCGTAGAGCGACTCCAGCAACTCGGGGTACAGCGCGACATACAGGTCTGCCAGCGAGTCGTTGGGGCGCGCGGCGGCGTGGTGCTGAATGCGCTGGCGCAGCGTCCATGCCCACTGGCAGGCGCGGGCGCGCGCGTCGGCGTCGTCGAGCATCTGGCACGAGCCGTCCAGCCCGAACGCCAGCAGCGCGTCGAGCGCGGGCGCAACCGCCGAGAGGGGCACTTCGCACACGGGGCGCGGCGTCGGGTCGCGCAGCGCCAGCCCGCGCCAGCCCCACGCCTCCGTGAGCGCGTCGATGAACGCGCCCTGACCCTCGCTGCACGACTCCGCCACGCGCGCCACGCGCCCGCCATACCGCGCGAACATCGGCAGCGTCGGCACGGTCTCGCTGCCGAACAGTTGCGCAATCTCCCCCGCCGCTGACCAGAGCGCGCGCGTCGTGCCGTCGTTGTGGGGCAACAGCGCGAACTCGCCGACCACCTGCGCCCCCTGCGGCAGACGGCGCGTGCGCATCCGCGCGAAGTAGTCCGTGTCGTGGACGCCAAACAGCATGCGGCGCGTCGGGTCTATCGTCGGGAGCCAGTGCAGCAGGGCGAGCTTCATCGGCTCGTCCCAGAAAATCGTCTGCCCCAGCGCCAACAGCGGCGCATCGGGCGCAAGCCGCTGGAGCGCGTCGAGCACCTCAGGCGGCGCACAACAGTTATCGTTCGGTTTCATAGCCCGTGCCTCATACAGACGCCAAGAGTCTACCCCAACGGGTATAATACCGCCATGCCGAAGTTCAAGGAAGGCGATCGGGTGCAGATTCGCGCCCGCGACGCGCAGGGCAAGGAGGCGCAGGAGGGACGCTACGCGCCCCACTTGGCAAACGCCGTCGGAACCGTCCTCAAGGTCTACGCCCCGCAGGAGATCGCCGTTGACCTCGACTTGGAGAGCCTGCCCGAAGCGGTGCGTCAGCGGCACGCCGAGCAGCAGACCCGCATGCACGAGCGTTGGCTGAACTCCCTCTCGGAAGAGGCGCGCAACCGCCTCACCGACGACGAGAAGTCGTTCCACCTTCGCTATGTCGCCTTGCTGGCGGAAGACGACCTGCTACCGCTGAAGGCGACTGCCAAGCCTGCGACGGCGCAGCAGGCGAAGCCGCCCGCCGAAGCGAAGCCGTCTCCTGCCCGCGCCATAAAACGCGCGCCCGCCGAACCCGCCCAACGCCCCACCCCCGAACAGTTAGAGCAACTGGAAGAGCAGTACCTCAAAACGCGCAAGCGCAAAGGCTCATAACCCGCTCGGTCAGCGAAAATCGTGGTATACTTAGGGCAGGCAGGCGAACCCCCCTTCGCCGCCCGCAGATCAACGCCGATTCTGCACTTAGGAGGAACCTATGGAGAAACTGATTGATGCCTTAGTCCCTTTGCAGGCAGATAATCCGCTTGGATTGCCGATTATTCGCTCCGTGAAGGAGTCCGTGCCCGTTCGTGGCATGAACATCCGCTCTGGGGTGTTCTATGTGATTCCTGAGCGACAGATGCGCGATTACGCTCGCATGCTGTGGGCGCATCCCCGACTGGGCTTCCTGCACAAGGTGCGCTACAATGTGCTGTCGGCGCACTTGCACAACCCGCCCAGCCCAGAGCCAGGCAGGGTGCTGTTCCCCGACAAGGCGGTGCTGGTGATTTACGACTACGACAACAATCTCGGCTACCAGATTGAGGCAGACTTCCCCGCGCCCAAGCGCGTGGAGATTACCCCACTCAAGGGTCAGCCCGACTACTTCAGCGAGGCGGAGTATCGGGACGCCGTGCAGGTGCTGGCGTCCGACCCGAAGTACGGCGAGCCGCTGCGTCGCGGAATCGCCTACTGCTCGCCTGGCATGCCCCCTGTGATTACCGAAGCCGCGCCAGAAAGCCTCTGGGGGCGCGTCGACCCGTTCCCGAACTATGTGCCCGACCACCGCATGGTGTCCGTGCTGCTGCACTTCCGACCAGGCAGCGGGCGCGAATCGGAGATCGGGCACTTTCTGATTGACCTGACCGACAGGCAAGTGTCGGCATACGGTACAGGCGGGAGCGATTTCTACCCAGCGGCGTGCGGGGGACCACCCGCCGCCGGCGGCTGTACGAATGTCGGCGGTACCGCGTGGCAAGCGCTCGCATGGCCCGCCAGCAACCCCATCTGGAGCATGCTCGTGCGTCGTCCCAGTGGCTCTACTGGCGACGGACAGAGCTACGGTTCAGGCGTAGAGATCATGGATGTGTTCTACAACGGGCGGCTGGTGCTTAAGCGCGGCGGCATGCCCGTGCTGAATGTGTTTTACGACAATAGAGGTTGCGGTCCCTACCGCGACTGGCTTTATGCCGAGACCTGCTTCAAATGCACAGGAACCGACTTGGGCAACGGGCTGCGCTTCGCCAATTCGGGCACACGCGCGGTCACGATTTGCGATGACAGCGACGATTCGGGCAACTTCCGCGGCGTGGGCATCCACGAGGACACCAACGGCGAACTGCTACTGATTACCGAGTGTTCCGCAGGCTGGTATCGCTACATCACGGGCTGGCGGTTCAACCAGAGCGGGATCCTCAAGCCGCGCTTCCTGTACGGGTATACCGACAGCAGCTGTGTTTGCAACGGTCGCCTGCATAACGGCTACTGGCGGCTGCACTTCGCGCTGGACGGCGTCGGCGGGCTGGTGGTGGAAGAGACCGACTCGCCGCGCGGCGCACGGCGCCAGAACTGGCAGCCGATTCGCATCGAGGCGCGCCGCCTGCGCTGGCCGAACCGCCCGACGCGCTGGCGCGTGCGCAAACTCAGCACGGGCTTCACCGCCGAGATTGTGCCCGGCGCCAAAGACGGCTTCCACGAGCGCAGCACCACCGGCGAAGGCGATGTGTGGGTCGTCAAGGCGCGCAGCACGGAGATGATTGGCAACGGCGGCTCGTTCGCCAACATCACGCAGTATGTGAACGGCGAGCGCACGCTGAACGAAGACCTCGTCGTCTGGTACGGGGTACATCTGCGCAAGCGCGGCTCGGATACCTTCGAGTGCCCGCCGCTGGGACCCGACATCTACCTCAGCGGGTAGGCGGAATTACACCAACTGCGCGTTCAGAGTTCCTAATTGCCCCCTCCTGCAGGTTCCCCCCGCTTCGCGAGGGGAACCACGCCCATTCGGTTCCCCCTGCGGGCAGGGGGAACCTTTAAGGAGGGGGCATCAACTGCTGTCGTGTGTGAACTCTGGCTCGGCACTTGGTATCGTTCGTCCCCTAAAAATTCCCCCCTGCCCGCGCCGATAATACCTTTACACGGAGGCGATGCATGTCCTTTCTGCAGAAGATTTTAGGCGTCGGGAGAAGCAACTCTTACGATTCGGGCATCAAGTGCTATGATGATGGGCGCTTTGAGGAGGCGTTGAAGCTGTTCGAACACGCCCTGACCGAGACGCGCGATGTGATGGTGCAGAAGCTTGCGCGGTTTTATATTGCCGAATCGCACGCCCAGCTGGGTCAAGCCGCGCTGCGTCGGGGTCAGTACGCGGCGGCGGCAAGCCACTTCGAACGCGCGCTGGAGATCCACCCGCACTACGCCGATTTGCATTTCTCGCTGGCGTTCGCGCTGCGCAAACTGCGCGATTACGAACGCGCCGCGCTGCACCTCAAAGAGGCGCTGCAGATTAACCCGCGCTTCGCCAAAGCGGTGCTGTTTCAGGGCATCGTCTGGTACGAGATGGGGCGGCGCGAGGACGGCGTGCGGCGCATCGAGGAGTCGCTGACGCTGGACACGGGCTTCGACCGCGCCCGATTCGAGCAGGCGCTGGAACACGACCGCGCGGGGCGCATCGATCAGGCGATTGCGCTGTTTGAGACGCTCAGCTCCAACAGCACGGACGACGCGCTCTACCATGCGCAGATGGGCGACGACTTGTATCGGCGGGGCGACTTTGAGGCGGCAGTCGCCGAGTACCGCAAGGCGCTTGCCATCCGCCCCAACTTCGCCGACATCCGCAACCACTTGGGCATGGCGCTCGCCGCGCTGGGCAAGGAAGAGGAAGCCATCGAGCAGTTCCAGCACGCGCTGGAGATTAACCCGCGCTATCTGGAGGCGCGATTGAACTTGGCGATGACGCTGCGCGATATGGGGCGCGCGGACGAGGCGCGCGAACAGTTCCGCATCGCGCTTGACATCGACCCCGAAAACGCGCTTGCCCGCAACGCGCTCAGCGATTTAGCCGCGTAGCTTATTTCGTGTGGCTGTAGGGGGAGTCCTTGAGGCGCAGCGTGGTACGCAGAGTACCGCGCTGCGCCGTGAGTTCGACCTCCTCTGGACGAACCCCCTTCGGCAGCACGATACGCCACTGATTGGACTGGGGGCGCTCCACACGCAGCTTCTCGCGCTTGGCGCGCGCCTCCACCTTCGCCGTCGCAGGCGACACCTCGCCCAGCAGCGCGTCGCCCTGCCGACCCGTCCACACCACAAACGGCTCGCGACGGCTCACGGCGCGTATGTACGCCATCATCGCGTCCAGCTCGTCGGAACGCATCCCGATCGCGCCTGGCATGCTCTCCACCACCTCGCGCAACTCGCTGGGCGAGGCGTACTTCTTCTCGAAGTCCTTGTCGAGCATCGCGCCCTCCCTGCCGTGGCACGAACTGCACTTGCGCTCGTAGGTTTCCACAACCTTGATGGGCGCGGGGCGCACGCTGCCCGTGCTGATTGCGACGCTCGCCAGTGCAATCCCCAAGCCTGCCAGACTAATTGCCCTTCGCATTGCGCGCTCCTGCCCACGAGATTCGGTAGATGCGGTTGGTCGTGTCGCAGCTGAACAGCACGCTGCCGTCGGGCGCCTCGGCGCAATCCACAGGGCGCGCCAACGCCCGATTGTTCGCCCCCAGCGTCTTCACGATTGTCAGACCGCCATAGGGTCTGCCCGTGACGGGGTCGAACAGCACGCGCTCGATGCGGTAGCCGTCGGGAATCACGCGGTTCCACGACCCGCGACACGCCACGAACATATCGCCCTTGTGTCCAGGGAAGTGGTCTTTCGTCAGGAAGGTGAAGCTGTTGGCAGCCCAGTGCGCCCCGAAGCTCCACGCGGGCGGCACGGTCTTGTCCGCCAGCTCCACGATGTCCTTGCGGTTCTGGTACTCGATGCGCGGCAGCTTGTTGCCCGTGATGAACGGGTGCCCGTAGAACTTGCCCTGCTCGTAGTGGTTCAGCTCGTCGGGCGGGTTGTGGTCGGTGATGGGCTGGAACTGTTGCGGGCGTTCGCCGAGCGTGCGCCCGAACCAGTCGCTGCCGTGATCGACGCCCCACACCTCGCTGGTGCCTGGGCGCAGGCGTAGCTTTTCGGTGTTGCGTATCCCGCTGGCGAACAGCGTCTTGCCCGTGCCGTCCTTGTTGAACCGCCAGATTTTTTGCCGCTCGGTGTCGGTCTCGTCGTTGATGTTGCCCGCGTCGCCGATGGCGGTGTAGATGTAGCGGTCGGTCACCAAGATAGGTCGCCACCAGTGTCCGCCGCCTTTGGGCAGCTTGCCGTCGGGGATAACGGTCTGCACCTCGTCTGCCTTGCCGTCGCCGTTTGTGTCGCGCGCTTTGTGAATCGCGCCCGTCTGCGTGAACCACAGCCACCCGTCGGCGAAGTGCATCCCATGCACCGTCGGGTAGCCCTCGACGAAGGTGTTGACCACCTCGTAGCGGTTGCCCCGCAGGCGCAGGGCGAGGATGTCGCCCCGCTGCGGGCGACTGAGGTACAGCGTGCCCTTGTCGTCGAACTCCATAAAGCGCGCGTTGCCCAGATTCTCGGCGACCAAGTCCACGCGGTAGCCTGGGCGCACCCAGAATTCGGGCACGCCTTGTCCGCGCACGCCCGCCGTCGGCGTAGGCGCTGGGGCACTCGTCTGCTGGGGACGCGGATTCGCGGGACGCTGCGCCGTCAAACAGCCAATCAGAACACTCGTTGCCAACACGCCCATACCAAACCCGAACGCAACCTGCCGATTCATAGCGGGGGGAATTGTACCCATTGCGCTGGGCAAGCGTTTTCGGGGCGCGCGCCCCAATCACCTAAGCGCCGCCGAAGCGACAGCATCGCGCCTCATCATTCGTCATGGTAGAAACGATACGACATGTAGGCAAACCCCAAGCCCACGAGAAACACAACGGTCGGTCCAAAAAACGCTACGAATTGCGCGGGGTACTCCGCTTTGCCGCCAGCTTTTCCACGAACCACTACATTCCCTTTCTCATCAGCTTTGCTAAGAGTGTCCAGTGAACTGATCGCCAGACCAATCGCACCCAGCATCAACAGAACCGACAGGGTCATCGATGTTATGTATTGCGCCTTGCTCATAGCTGCCCCCTAACTCCCAGACTGCGTGCCTGCAGCCGTAGTATAGCCCGCCTGCTATGGTACAATTCCCCTACTGGAGGTCTGTATCGAATGAGCTACGATGTGAAGGATCTGGCTTTGGCAGAGCAAGGCGCGCTGCGGATGGAATGGGCAGACAACGAGATGCCCGTGCTGCGCCTGATTCGCCAGCGGTTCGAACAAGAGAAGCCGCTGAAGGGCGTCCGCATCGCTGCCTGCTTGCATGTCACCACCGAGACGGGCAACCTGATGCGCACGCTCAAGGCGGGCGGCGCGGAGATTGCGCTGTGCGCCTCGAACCCGCTCTCCACACAGGACGACCTTGCCGCCGCGTTAGTGAAATACGAAGGGATTGCTGTGTACGCCATCAAGGGCGAAGATAAGGACACCTACTACAAGCACATCCACCAAGCGCTGGACATCCAGCCGCACATCACGATGGACGACGGGTGCGATTTGGTGAGCGTGCTGCACACCGACCGCCGCGAGGGACTGTCGGAGGTGTTCGGCGGCACGGAGGAGACGACCACGGGGGTCATCCGCCTGCGCGCGATGGCGAAAGAGGGCGTGCTGCAGTACCCCGTGATTGCCATCAACGACGCCTACACCAAGCACCTGTTCGACAACCGCTACGGCACCGGGCAAAGCACGATGGACGCCATCATGCGGGCAACGAACCTGCTGATTGCGGGGCGCAAGGTGGTCGTGATTGGCTACGGCTGGTGCGGGCGCGGGGTTGCAATGCGCGCACGCGGGCTGGGCGCCCATGTGATTGTGTGCGAGGTCAACCCGCTCAAGGCGCTCGAATCGCTTATGGACGGCTACGAGGTGATGCCGCTCGCGCACGCCGCGCGGGTCGGCGACATCTTCATCACCGTCACGGGCAACTACCATGTGCTGCGCGAGGAGCATTTCCGCGCGATGAAGTCGGGCGCGATTGTGTGCAACACGGGGCACTTCAATGTGGAGATCGACATCCCCGCGCTGGAGCGCATGGCGACGGCTAAGCGCACGGTGCGCGCGTTTGTAGACGAGTACCAGCTTGCCGACGGACGACGCCTCTACCTACTGGGCGAGGGGCGGTTGATTAACCTCGCCGCCGCCGAGGGGCACCCCGCCGCCGTGATGGACATGAGCTTCGCGAACCAAGCGCTGAGCGTGGAGTACCTCGTGCAGAATCGGGGCAACCTGCCGCGCGAGGTGTTCGCCGTGCCCGCCGCCATCGACGCGCAGGTGGCGCAGCTTAAGCTGCAGGCGCTCGGCGTGCACATCGATACGCTCACCGACGAGCAGGCGAAGTACCTCGAGTCGTGGCAGGAGGGCACATAGCGGGCTGGTCGCCTGAGTCGTTGGAGTATCTGGACGCCTGCCCTGTGTGCAGTGCGCGCACGGGGCAGGCGGTTCTCTATCGCGGGCTGCGCGACAAGGTCTACCCCAGCACGCCAGGCGCGTGGGACCTTTACCGCTGCGAAGCGTGCGGGTCGGGCTACTTCAACCCGCGCCCGACGCCCGAAACGGTCGGCAGGCTGTACGAGGCGTACTACACGCACGCGCACACGGACGCGCCTGACTACGCGCAGCTCAGCTTGTTGGGCAAGCTGCGGCGCATTCTCGGCAACGGCTACCGTAACTACCGCTTCGGGATGCGGGAGCGTCCCGCCAGCATCTTGGGCGTGCTGGTCGCGTGGCTGACGCCCAACTACCGCGCCCTGCTGGACGCCGGCGGACGCCACCTGCCCAAGCAGCCCAAAGGACGCCTGCTCGATGTCGGCTGCGGCAACGGCGACTTTCTGCAGTTCGCGCAACGGGCGGGCTGGGAGGCGATTGGTGTGGAGCCTGACCCGAAAGCCGTCGAGGTCGCCCGCGCGCGGGGGCTGACCGTGCATCTCGGCGGGCTGGAGACCCTACACACAGTCTCGGAGGCGTTCGACGGCATCACGCTGAACCATGTGATTGAGCATGTGCATGACCCGCGCGCGACGCTGACGCACTGCTACCGCCTGCTGAAATCGGGCGGCTGGCTATGGCTGGAGACGCCGAACCTGGACGCGCAGGGGCACGCCCACTACGGCGAGAACTGGGTCGGGCTGGACATCCCGCGCCATCTGGTGGTGTTCACCGACCGCGCGCTGCTGCGCCTGCTTCGCGAGGTGGGCTTCGCGCGAGTCGAGCGGCTACCCTACTACCCGCTGTGCGAGCGCGTGTTTGCGATGAGCCGCGCCATCGCGACGGGCGCGTCGCCCCATCACCCGCCGCCGCTTCCGCCTGAAGAGCGACGGGTTGCGCGGCAAGCGGAGGCGAAAGCGCGCCAAAACCCCGAAATCCGCGAATTCACGATGGTACGCGCCTGGAAGGCATAAACAGCGTTGTCGCCCTTGCCCCTTGACATAGCCCCGCCCCATCGGGTATTATTTAGCCACGCTAAACAAATGAGGAGACGACGCTATGACTGAGAAGACGCCACTGCTGGAGGTACGCAATCTGTGGGTCAAACTGCCCGACGAGGAGGACGCCATCATTCGCGGGCTGAACCTGACGATTTACCCTGGTGAAGTCCACGCGCTGATGGGACCGAACGGGTCGGGCAAGTCCACCCTTGCGAAGGTGCTGTCGGGGCACCCAGGCTACGAGGTCACCGACGGCGAAGTGCTGTTCCGCGGCGAAAATATCTTGGAACTGGAACCCGACGACCGCGCCCGCATGGGGCTGTTTCTGGCGTTCCAGTACCCGATGGAGGTGCCTGGCGTCACCATCGCCAACTTCCTGCGCCTTGCCTACCAGCGACGCTTCGATACCGAAGTCAAATACACGGAGTTCTACAAGATTCTGCTGCAGCACCTGAAGAAGCTGGAGATGGATCCCAGCTTCGCAGGTCGTCCTGTGAACGAGGGGTTCTCTGGCGGCGAGAAGAAGCGCTTCGAAATCGTGCAACTGTCGCTGCTGGAGCCTGTGCTGTCTGTGCTGGACGAGACCGATTCGGGGCTGGACATCGACGCGCTGAAGATTGTGTCTAACGGCGTGAACGCCATGCGCTCGCCCGAACGGTCGTTCCTGGTGATTACGCACTACCAGCGCATTCTGAACTATATCACACCCGACTATGTGCATGTGATGGTTGAGGGGCGCATCGTGCGCTCTGGCGGACCCGAGTTAGCCCTGCAGCTGGAAGAGAAGGGCTACGACTGGGTGCGCGGCGAACTCGCGGGTGCAACCGCTCCGTAAGGAGGTATCCAAAATGGCGCAGCCCGATATTCTGAACCTGGATCAGGACTATACGCAGAAGTACGGCTTCCACGACGACATCCAGCCGGTGTTCCAGACCGAGCGCGGCTTGACCCGCCGCGTGGTCGAAGCGATTTCGCACCAGAAGAACGAGCCCAAGTGGATGCGCGAGTTTCGGCTGCAGGCTTACGAAATCTTCATGCGCAAGCCGATGCCCGCGTGGGGACCCGACCTGTCGCGCCTCGACTTCGACGAAATCGTCTACTACATCAAGCCGACCGACCGCCAAGGGCGCAGCTGGGACGAAGTGCCCGACGACATTAAGCGCACCTTCGATCGGTTGGGCATTCCCGAATGGGAGCGCAAGTTCCTTGCGGGTGTGGGGGCCCAGTACGATTCCGAGGTCGTCTACCACAACCTCGCGAAGCAGTGGGAAGAGAAGGGCGTCATCTTCGTCGATACCGACACCGCCGTGCGCGAGTACCCCGACTTGGTGCAGGAGTACTTCGGCACGGTCATTCCGCCCACCGACAACAAGTTCGCCGCGCTGAACTCGGCGGTGTGGTCAGGTGGGAGCTTCGTGTATGTGCCCAAGGGCGTGAAGGTGGAGTTGCCGCTACAGGCTTACTTCCGGGTCAACACCGCCGAGTTAGGCCAGTTCGAGCGCACCATCATCATCGTGGATGAGGGCGCGGAGATGCACTACATCGAAGGCTGCACCGCCCCCACCTACTCCACCGACTCCTTCCACAGCGGCGTGATCGAGATCGTGGTCAAAAAGGGAGCCAGGAGCCGCTATACCACCATCCAAAACTGGTCGCACAACATGTACAACCTGGTGACCCAGCGGGCAGTGGTTCACGGCGATGCCTACCACGAGTGGCTGGATGGCAACCTGGGCTCCAAGCTCACCATGAAGTACCCCTCTTCGTACCTGATAGAGCCAGGAGCCCGCTCGGAGATCATGAGCATCGCCTTCGCCAGCACCGGACAGCACCAGGATACCGGCGGCAAGCTGATCCTGGCGGCCCCTCACACCAGCGGGACCATCGTCTCCAAGTCCATCTCCAAGGGCCAGGGGCGGGCCAGCTACCGCGGTCTGGTCAAAGTCTACGAGGGGGCCAAGCACGCTCGGGTGAACGTGGAGTGCGACGCCCTGCTCATCAACCCTGAGTCCCGCACCGACACCTACCCCTACATTGAGATCGAGGAGGACACCGCCCACGTCGGCCACGAGGCCACGGTCTCCAAGCTCAACGACGAGCAGATCTTCTACCTGCAAAGCCGGGGCCTCAAGGAAGACGAAGCGGCAGCGCTAATCGTGCGCGGCTTTATCGAGCCCATCGCCAAGGAGCTGCCTTTGGAATACGCTGTGGAACTCAACCGCTTGATCGAACTCGAGATGGAAGGCTCGGTGGGATAATGCAGGCCACAAGCACCCTCTCCCGCGATCTGGTACTCGAGGTATCGCAAAAACTGCAAGAGCCCCGGTGGCTGCTGGAGAAGCGCCTTGCTGCCTGGGAAGCCTTCGCCAGGCTCCCCTACCCGACCCTCAAAACCGAGGAGTGGCGCTACACCAACCTCAGCAAGGTCCCCTTGGAAGGGCTGGCGCTGGAGTTACCTACCGGCCAAAAGCTAAGCCGGCAAGACCTGCCTGCCCAGGTCCGATCCCGCTTGGAACAAGCGGAGCTTTCGGGCGTGGCCGTGTTCGTGGGGGCCGATCTGGTATACCTCGAGCTTCCCGAGGAACTGCAGGCCCAAGGTGTGGTGCTTACCTCCATTGCCCAAGCGCTACAAACCCACGAGGCCCCTATCCAAAACGCCCTGTTCCGTACGGTGGGCTGGAACGAGAAGCTACAGGCCTATAACGCGGCGCTTTTCACCCACGGGGCCTTCCTCTTCGTGCCCAAGGGCGTGGAATTCGACGCGCCGATCGGGGTGTTCAACTACCTGGAGGGGGGAAGGCTCTCTATCGGGCGTACCCTGATTGTCGCCGAGCCTAACAGCAAGGCCGTCTATATCGAGGAGTACGTCTCCCCTACCCCGGTGCACGAGGGGGTAAACCTCTCGGTGAGCGAGCTGGTTCTGGCGCAAGGGGCTCAACTCCGGCATTCGCACGTGCAGACCTTGGCCCTGGGCTTCTACCACTTCCACCGCACCCGGGCTCTCCTAGCGCGCGACGCCCGTCTCAATGACCTCACCGCCACCTTCGGGGGCACACTGGCGCGCACGGAAACCCAGTCGGAGCTGGCCGGGCCGGGGGCCGACAGCGAGATGCTGGGCCTGTACTTCGCCCACGGCGAGCAGCACCTCGACCACTACACCCTCCAGCACCACGCCGAACACCACACCAAAAGCGACCTGCTGTACAAGGGCGCGGTGAAAGACCGGGCCCACACCGTCTACTCGGGGCTTATCAAGCTCGAGGAGGCCGCCCAGAAAGCCGACGCCTACCAATCGAACCGCAACCTGCTGCTCTCGAGCGAGGCGCGGGTAGATTCGATTCCCCAACTAGAGATCGCCGCCAACGAGGTGCGCTGCACCCACGGCAGCACCACTGCGCCGGTAGACGAGATGCAGCTTTTCTACCTGATGAGCCGAGGGGTGCCCAAGCACGTCGCCCAACAGGTGCTGGTGAAGGCCCACCTCTACGATGTGCTGACGCGTATCCCGCTTCTGCCCCTGCGCGAGCACATCGAGCGGATCATCGAGGAAAAGGTGCGTCTTTGATCGCCCACAAACGCCCCACCGATTTGCGTGTAGCACCCTTATGCCCTGGATTCCTGTCGCAACCCTTGAAGAGCTAGAGAATGGGCGCAAAGTAGTCGAGGTGGCTGGCGAGAAAACCCCCATCTTGATTCTAATCGCGGGGGATGAGGTCTTCGCCATCTCCGACATCTGCACCCACGACCAAAACCCCCTCTCCGACGGGCCGGTGGAGGGGGAGTTCATCAAGTGCACCCGTCACGGGGCCCGGTTCAACCTGCGCACCGGCAAGGCTACCCTGCCCGCACCCCGGCCGGTGAAAGCCTATAAGGCCAAGCTCGAGGGAGGACAAGTCTGGCTCGAGGTGTAGGCGCTGAAAAACCTAGCTCGAGGAGCTATCGGATACCTCGCAGGCCCGGCCTGAAGCAGTAGACTAAAGAGCATCCGAGGTTCTTATGATCGCAGCTCGAGACATTCGCCCGGATTTTCCCTTGATTGTGGCAAGACCCGACCAGGTCTACCTCGACTCCACCGCCAGCGCTCAGAAGCCGCAGGTGGTGATCGAAACGCTGAGCCGCTTCTACCGAGAACATTACGCCAACGTCCACCGCGGGGGCTATGCCCTCTCCCTCGAGGCCACCCAAGCCTACGAGAACGCCCGCAAAACCCTGGCCCGCTTCGTGGGAGCCGACGAGCGTGAGATCATCTTCGTGCGCAACGCCACCGAGGCCCTGAACCTGGTGGCCTATGCCTGGGCCATGAAAACCCTGCGCCCAGGTGACGAGATCCTGCTTACGGAGATGGAGCACCACGCCAACCTGGTACCCTGGCACTTCGTGGCCAAGCAAACCGGAGCCAAGATCAAGGCGATCCCGATCACGCCACAAGGGCGACTGGATCTGGATGCGCTCGATACCCTCTTAACCAGCCGCACCCGCCTGGTGAGTGTGGTACACATGTCGAACGTGCTGGGCACGCTGAACCCGGTGGCCGAGATCGCCAAAGCGGCCAAGGAGAAAGGCGCATTGGTGGTGGTGGACGGAGCCCAGAGC
>JAIMAN010000065.1 GCA_023511915.1 Armatimonadota bacterium | reverse complement strand
GGGGGGGGGGGGTGGGTGTTGTGAATCTGGCCTGGGGGGGATTTGGCGGGGGCGCGGGCCCCGGGGCCCGGGCACCGCCGTGCGCCCCTACCCCCCTCTCCCACGCAGTGGGAGAGGGGCTGGGGGTGAGGGCTTCGGAGCCGCTCGCACGGCTTAGGTTCACCAACAGCGCGTATAACACCGCCGCAAACAGCAGGTTGGTTAGGGCGTCGTTGCCGACTGCGCTGCCGATAGCGATGTGCATCGGCAGAAACGCTGCGAAGCCCATGCCCGCGAGCGCGAGCAGCGGGCGTTCGGGCGCGAGCCGACGCAGCGTCAGCCACACCAGCCACACGACGCCCGCGCTGCACGCCGTAGACAGCAACCGCACCGCCTTCCCCTCGCCCCCCGTGAGCGCGTAGATTGCCGCCGCGAGGAAGTAATACAGCGGGGGCTGGTGCGCCTCGTAGCCGACGCCTGCGTAGCCCTCGAACTTGGGCAGCCGCCACTCCCGCGCGACATACGCCACATACTGGAAGTGCGCGCCCTCGTCGGGGGTGTTCGGGTAGCCGTTGTTGCCGAAGGGGGTCGCGAGATTGTAGGCAATCGCCAGCAGGCTATGCGCCGCGAGCACCACCCACGGCGCATAGCCCAGCCACGACGGGGTTAGAAGCCCTTGCTGGCGAGGTATTTCGCGAGGTCGGCGACGCGGCATGAGTAGCCCCACTCGTTGTCGTACCACGCCATCACTTTCGCCAGCCGTCCGCCCATCACCAGCGTGGAGGGCAGGTCGACGATGGCGCTGCGCTCGTCGCCGCGAAAGTCCGACGACACCAGCGGCTCGTCCGTCACGCCGAGAATGCCCAGCAGCGCGCCCGTCGCCGCTCGACAGAACGCCTCGTTAATCGCCTCGGCGGTCGCCTCGCGCGACAGCGTCACCGTGAGGTCTACAACAGAGACCGTCAGCGTCGGTACGCGCAGGGCAATCCCGTGCATGCGCCCCTTGAGTTCAGGCAGCACGAGGTGAATCGCCTTCGCCGCGCCTGTGGAGGTCGGGATGATGTTCGCCGCTGCCGCGCGCGCCCGCCGCAGGTCTTTGTGAACCTGATCCTGAATGCGCTGGTCGTTCGTGTAGGCGTGCACGGTGGTCATAATGCCATGTTCAATCCCGAAAGTCTCGTGCAGCACTTTGCTTACGGGCGCAAGGCAGTTCGTGGTGCAGGAGGCGTTCGAAATCACATGGTGCTGGCTGGGGTTGTACGCCTCGTGGTTGACGCCCATGACGATGGTGATGTCCTCGTTGGCAGCGGGGGCGGTGATGATGACCTTTTTCGCGCCGCCGCGCAGGTGCGCCGCCGCCTTCTGCCCATCGGTGAATACGCCCGTGGACTCAATCACAATATCCGCGCCGACATCGCCCCACGGAATCGCCGCAGGGTCTTTCTCGGCGAACACGCGGATACGGTCGCCGTCAATTACGATGGCGTTCTCCTCCGCCGTCACCTCGCCTGGATAAGTGCCGTAGGTGGTGTCATACTTGAACAGGTGCGCGTTGCTGTGCGCGTCGGTCAGGTCGTTGATGGCGACCACATCGAAGTCGTTGGGGTAGTGCTTGCGAATCGCCCGCAGGGTCATCCGTCCGATGCGACCGAAGCCGTTGATGCCAATCCGAATAGCCATAGTCTCCTCCCAGAATGGCAGTAGTGTACCTGAATTGTGCGGGGAGGCTGGCAGGAGAGGCGCGCTTCGTAGGGAATAATATCCCCGTGCTACTGCCGATCCGCGACCACAACCCATCGCACAGGTTCCCATTTGTGACGGTGGGGCTGATTGTGGTGAATGTGTTGGTCTACATCATGCAAGTCGTAGACCCGCGCATTACCTATGTGTACGCCGCCATCCCTGCCGAGATTACGGGGGCGGATGTCAACCCGCTGCTGCGGATGCAACTGGAGATGCAGCACGGCATCCGCGCGGAGGCTGTCGTCAATCCGTGGCTGACGGTTCTGACCAGCATGTTTTTGCATGGAGGCTTTTTGCACATTCTGGGCAATATGTGGTCGCTGTGGATTTTCGGCAATAATGTGGAGGACGCGCTGGGGCACTTTCGGTATCTGCTGTTGTATCTGATTTGGGGCGTGGCAGCGGCGTTGTCGCATGTGCTGTTCAACTGGGCGTCGCCGATCCCTGTGGTGGGCGCGAGCGGGGCGATTGCGGGCGTGATGGGCGCGTATATGCTGTTGTTTCCGCACGCGCGTATCGATTGCGTGCTGTGGTTCGTGATTATCACTTTCGTGGAGGTGCCCGCCATCTTCTTCCTGATTTTCTGGTTCGTGTCGCAGTTTCTGGTGTATAACCCAGGCGTGGCATACTTGGCGCATATCGGCGGCTTCGTGGCGGGCCTTCTCACCATCAAGTTGCTGGGCGGCGCAGCGCGAGTCTTGCACGGGCGACAACACGGGTACTACGACGATTGGTGATTCAGTAGCGCATGTGCCCTGGGGTCATGCAGCGCACCTGCCCTGTGGCGGGGTCGTACTGGTAGGACTGGTGCGAGACGGGGCACACCAACATGCTGGCGGGCAGTCCCAATTCGTTCAGGCTGGCGGGGTAGGTCTCGTCGGTGGTGGTGCGCATCTGGATGGCGGCGCGGATTTGGCTGAGGTTGTTGTGGCACTCGACGCTTTCGGCGGCTTGGCGCGCCTCGCCGACGCGACTGGCGGGCGGCGGCGCAGCAGGGTTGGACGCGCCACCCCCTGACGCGCCGCCCGTGCCGTAATACAGCCACACCACCATCAGCGCGCCCAGTATCGCGATGGAGACCAGTATCCCGACAAACCGCATAGCAGGGGAATTATACTCCACCCCTTGACACGCCCCACACCCTGCTGGGTATACTGTGGGGGTGATGCGGTAGCGGGGAGGATACGCATCCACGCACGCCACGCTTGTTTGTTGGGGGTTCCCACACTTGTGCTATCGCGTAATTTCGTCGGTCGCCGCCGAGCCGTAGGGTATGGTTATCGCTCGGTTGCGATGTAGTCCGTGCCCAACTTTTGTTCGGCGGCGACCGACTCGGCTGCTGGGACGCTGACGGACGGTTATCGTCTGCCACGACTCGCGTCCGCGCTATTTTCCCAGCAGCCTGCTCATTGTGAGGGGATAGTTATGCGAATCCGAAGGGTCTCACTGCCAGGACAGATGACGCGACGGCTGGACGGACAGGCGCGCAACAACGCAGGGGGCTACGCCTACCTGATTGACCCGAAGCAGCAGCTGGATCGGTTCCTGATTCTCGGTACGGAGGGGGGAACCTACTATGTAGGCGAGCCGCGCCTGACGCTGGAGAACGCGGTGAACGCGATTGACCTGCTGACGCAGGAGCCGCGTGATGTGCTCGCGCGCGCGGCGGAGATTAGCTGGAGCGGGCGCGCCTACAAGAACGACCCCGCGATTTTCCTGCTGGCAATCGCCGCCAGCTACGGCGGTCGCGAGGTGCGCCAACTCGTGCCCGAATACTTCGACCGCATCGTGCGCACAGGTTCGCACCTATTGGCGTTCGTGGACTATGCGTCGGAGCTGCGCGGCTGGGGACGCGGGCTGCGCCGACTGGTCGGGCAGTGGTACGACAGGCGCGACCTGCGCGAGCTGGCGTACCAGCTGACCAAGTACCAGAACCGCAGGGGCTGGACGCATCGCGACATCCTGCGCGTGGCGCACCCCAAGCCCAGCACGCCTGAGCGCAGCGCGCTGTTCCGCTACATCACGCAGCGCACGCTCGACGCCGACCTGCTGCCTGCAGAGGTGTCCGAGTACCTTGAGGCAATCGGGCAACTGCGCAGCCGTCAGCTGAGCGAGGCGGACGCCGCGCGCCTGATTCGCGAGCATCGACTCCCGCGCGAGGTCGTGCCGACCGAGTACCTGCGCTCGGCGGAGGTCTGGCGCGCGCTGCTGGAAGAGATGCCCATGACCGCCATGCTGCGCAACTTGGCGACGATGACGCGCCTTGGAGTCATCGGCGCGCGGGGCAACAAGCCTGACGAGTGGGCGCGCATGGTGATCGAGCGGCTCACAGACGCCGAGCGACTGCAGAAGGCGCGCATCCACCCGCTGGGCGTGCTGGCGGCGTTGGTGACCTACCGCAGCGGGTCGGGCGCACGCGCCAAGACCGCCTGGACGCCAATCCCAGCCGTCGTCGACGCGCTGGAGGAGGCGTACCGTGTTGCCTTCGGGAATGTGCTGCCGACGGGCAAGCGCATCGTGCTGGCGCTGGATGTGTCGGGCTCGATGGGCTACTGGAATGTGTCAGGCATCGCGGGCTTGACCTGCGCGTTTGCTGCCGCCGCGATGGCGACCGTCACAAACGCCGTCGAGCAGAATGTGCGCATCGTGCTGTTCACGGAGAAGCTACGCGAAGCGTCGCGCCGACACTTCAGGAACCTCGAGAGCGCGCTTGAGCTGTACCGCACGGTGCAGTTCGGCGCGACCGACTGCGCACAGCCGATGCTGTGGGCGATGCGCCACGGCGTCGAGGCGGATGCATTCGTCGTCTACACCGACAACGAGACTTGGGCGGGCGATGTGCATCCTGTCGAGGCGCTGTGGCAGTACCGCGAGCGGACGGGCATCCCCGCCAAGCTTGTGGTGGTCGGCATGGCGTCTACGGGCTTCTCGATTGCCGACCCGAACGACGCGGGCATGCTCGATGTCGTCGGGTTCGACACCGCCGCGCCCAACGCAATTGCCGACTTCATCGCGGCGCTGTGAGGCGTGCGCCCGTTCGTGCGGTATAATCTGCTGTGATGGCGCTCGAGTCTCAACCGAAACAGCAGGTCTCCTTCGCGGCGTATGTGGAAGAAGCCCTACGCCGCGGGGTGGTGACCTGCGAGTCGGATGGCTGCACGGCAACGGTTCCAGAGCTGTTGGGGTGCGTCAGTTATGGCGACACGCCCGAAGCGGCGTTGAACAACCTGCGCGACGCGGTAGAGGCTTGGCTTCTGACGGCGATTAAGTTTGGCGACCCTGTTCCCGAGCTTGATGGGGTGAGAATTGCTTATACCTCGGCTGACGAATGCCCAAGTTGACGCCAATTCCTGCGCGTGAAGTCGTTCGCAAGCTTCGCCAGATTGGCTACGAGGGTCCGTTCGGCGGCGGCAAGCACGCTGTTATGCGCCATCAGAAACGGGCGTGAAAATCTCCGTCCCGATGCACTCCAGCCGCGATTTGCCGTTAGGCACACTGCGTGCGATTGTCAGGGCTGCAGGAATCTCGGTCGAAGAGTGGGAGCAGCTTTAGTCGCCGCTTTGCATACTCGGACGCCTTGACCTATGTCGCCGAGCAGGCGCGCTTAGGGAATCACCTTGTTCAGCGGGTACTCCACCAGCCCTTCCGCGCCCGCTTTGCGCAAGCGAGGAATTATCTCGCGCACTTGGCTCTCGTCGAGGATGGTCTCGATGGCGTACCAGCCCTTGTCGCTCAGCGGCGATAGCGTCGGCTTGCGCAAGGCGGGCAACTCGCCCAGCACAGCGTCCAAGCACGACTCGTGGACATTCATCTTCAGCCCGACCAATCGCCCCGCGTTCAGCGCGCCCTGCAGCATCAGCGCGAGGCTCTCGATCTTGTCGCGCTTGAACGGGTCTTGCCACGCTTGGCGGTTGGCGATTAGGCGCGTGGTGGAGTGCAGGATGACCTCCAAAATGCGCAGGTTGTGCGCCCGCAGCGAACTGCCCGTCTCGGTGTTGACCACAATCGCGTCCACGAGGCTGGGCACTTTCACCTCGCACGCGCCCCACGAGAACTCCACATGCGCCTGTATGCCGTGCTGCTGCAAGTAGCGCTCGGTCAGGCGCACATACTCGGTCGCGATGCGCTTGCCCTGCAGGTCGTGGACGCTCTGGAACGGCGCGTCGTTGTGGACGGCGACCACCACGCGAATCGGGTTGCGCGTGTTTTTGGAGTATTGCAGCTCCAGTACCTCATGCACATCGGCGTTGCAGTCTTGCACCCAGTCGTAGCCTGTGATGCCCGCGTCGAGGATGCCGTCCTGCACATAGAGGGGGATCTCCTGCGGGCGCAGCAGGATGGCGTCCAGTTCGGCGTCGTCCGAGATGGGTTCGTAGGAGCGCCCCGACGGGATACGGAAATCCCAGCCTGCCTTGCGGAACAGCGCGAAGGTCGCCTCCTGCAGGCTTCCTTTGGGCAGCCCCAGCCGCAACTTGCGCGTGTCGCTCATAGGGGGAAGTATACCTGTTCAGCGATGCCCCAGAGATGGGTATACTAATGGTGCGAGGGAGATGTAAATGGCAACGGATGGTCTTTACCCTGCAGAAGTGATTGGTGAAACAGGGCAGGTTGTGGAACAGTCGGCGTTACTGAGTCACAGCCCCGCTATTCCGTTCCGCTCTCTCCCTGCCCGGCGGAACGGAACGACCAGAGACGGTCAAGCGCAGGGACAGCACTGTCCTGTGAGCTTCCGCCGCGAGGCAGCACATATTCCGTCAACAACTTTCGGCGTATTTAGCTTGTACCGCTACCCTGCCAAATTCATCCCACAAGCTGTTGCGTATGTGATTGACCATTATGCCACCTGCACCTCGCGTGTGATTGATCCATTCGCTGGCAGTGGAACCACAGGACTTACGGCGTACCTGTATGGGTTAGAAAGCGAACTGTGGGATCTCAACCCACTGCTGAATCATATTGTTCAGACTTCTCTGATGAAACCCATACCGATAAAAGCCGAGGCGATTGTTTCGGAGATACAAAAATCGCAAGCGGATTGGCTTCCTGAATGGGGTCGGTTGACCTATTGGTATCCTGAGTCGGTTTTTCCAATACTAAGCAAGGCGTGGGGATATTATCATCAGCTTTCAGACCAGACGATACGCAGTCTGCTCACTTTCCCGATGCTGAAAGCGACAAAGCAGTTTTCGTACAACGACCCTCAGCGTCAAAAACTTTCACGCTCCCCCAAAGCAACAAAGCGTGTTGAAACCTTACTGCAGAACAATCCCGAACATCGGTTTTTCCAACTTCTTCACGATGAGATTGCGCAGGTCCAGCGAAAATTGCACGAGTATCACCAGCTTGCACCGCAGTCTAATCCATCAACAATTACCGTGCGTGCAGGCATAGACTCCTCAGAGTATGTCGCCAATCTTCCTGAAGGGTTATACTGGGACATCGTTATCACTTCGCCGCCCTACCTGCAAGCACAGGAGTATATCCGATGCTCCAAGTTGGATCTGTTCTGGCTGGGATATACCGAGGAGCAAATCCGTGCGCTCTCGAGACTGGAGCTGCCCTACAAGATAGTGGAGCCATTCGAGGTTCGCTCGCGCACCTATAACGCCGTGCGGGAGACGATTTCGGAACCTCATCTCGTTCGGATGTATGAGCGGTACTTCTACTCAGTTCTGCGCACGCTTACTCTCCTTTCAGAGCGGATTACGGACACGCTCGCGCTTTTTGTTGGACAGGCGACCGTGCGGGGTCGGCGCGTGCCCATAGACACGATTTTCGCTGAGCATTTCAGTGCGCTGGGATGGCGTCACGAAGTCACCTACATCGACAAGATAGAGGCGCGTGTGATGTTTCGTTCGCGTGTGAACCCCGCGACAGGCATCGAAGACCAGCGAATGCCCACTGAACACATGGTGATTCTGAGGCGGTAATATGCCAACCGAGGAGACAGGGCGTAAAGGCGCAGTAGAGGGCTTCGCGAACGAACATATCGCGGTAGGTATTCTGATGAAACGCTACCAGAATGTCTCACTGGTAGACCTACCTCTCTCGCATTACGACATAATTATCGCCATAAAGCAAGATGATGGAAGTGAGAACATCATCCGTGCACAGGTCAAAACCGCTCGCAAATCTATCAGTTTCGTCGGCGGGGTTCGTGGTGGAGCTGACAGAACCTACAAATCGGATGTCAAAAAGTACCGACTGGATACGACTAAAGCCGATGTGGTTATTGGTGTGCATGAAATTGAGCAAGGGAAGTATGTGCTTTACTTTGTACCTACTTGCCTTATTGAAGTTCTTGACCAAGATAGTATCTCTATTAATCGGATAGAGTTGCTTCGTGAAAATTACGAGATATTGGAAAAATGCAAGGACAGAGAATATGTTCTTGAAAAGTGTAGGTCAATTGTTCGGCAGCGGCACACCCGAAGACGAAAGTCAATGCGAGATCAAGGTTCTATTGATAGTCTATAGACAAACACCTTCGGACACACATACAACAAATCGTGCGGCATACCTGCTTGTCGTCCCAGCAAGGGTGGCTCGTTTTCGAGGATTCGCAGCAAGGTGTAGCGTGCCTCCACGATGCGCATGAAGGCTTTGTAGTCGGCGCGTCCGATGCGGGCGACATCGCGCGACTCGAACTCGCTGATGATGAGGTATTCGGGTAGCGTTGCCTGCAGGGCTTCGGCGTTCCATTCGGGTGGGGCGAGCGGAATCAGCCGATAGCGGGTCGCCCGCTGCGCCGCTGCCAGCCTGTCTTGCCAGCGCAACTCGCCGATTTCCGCAAACAGCGGCGGCGTGTAGAACCACGGCACGGTAGGGAAGCCGATCCGCGCGCCTTCAGGCAGGGTCGCCCGCGCCCATCCCGCTGCTTGGTCGCGGGCGTCGGGACGCACCATGCAGGCGGTGAGGGACACCGCGCTGAGCAGTTGCCAGGCGAGTGCGGCGACCACCAGTAGGCTTCGTAGCGCAGGGAGCAGCCCCCCTCCTTTAGGTTCCCCCTGCAAGCAGGGGGAACCAAGTTCGCGCCCCCGTGTGCGGTTCCCCTCGCGAAGCGGGGGGAACCTTAAGGAGGGGGGCAAACTTGATCGCGCGCCTGACCACAGCAAGCCTGTGCCTATCGCCAACAGCGGCATCAGCGGGAAGGTGTAGCGCAAAAAGCGCACCTCCGCTGCGCCAATCAGCAGGTAGTACGCCAGCGACGCTGCCAGCACGCCCCACCAGACCCGACTCCGCGCGTGCAACGCCCAGCCGACCGCGCTGGCAAGTAGCCCCACCGCGCCAAAGCCCGTACTCAAGTTCGGCGTGAGGTGATACAGCCAGCCCAGACCCGTGTCGGTGAAGATTTCGCCGTGTCCCTGCCCCACATGGCGCACCTCGTACCAGAAGTTCGCCCAGAACCGCGCGGAGTCTGCCCACACACCAGGGCACACAATCAGGAAGGTCAGCCCTGCAACACCCACCGCCGCCCCACTGCCGAGCAGACGCTTCGCGACGGGCAAGTTCGGCAGCAGCCACAGCCCCACCAGCGGCGCGAGCAACGCCAGCTCCGCGTTGTATTTAGAGCCAGCCGCGCATCCCGCCCAGAACGCGCCCCACAGCAGCGTGCGCATCGGGCGCGGCGACGCATGGAGCGCAACCGCCTGATGGAACGCCAGTGCAACGAAAAAGGTCGTGGGCACATCGACGGTCATGAAGCGGCTATGCACCACGAAGGCGGGCGCGAACGCCATCGCCAACGCACTGACCACACCCGCGCCGACGCCTGCAACCTGTGCAGTGGTGCGCCCAACGACAACTGCCGCGCCCGCGCCCATCAGCGCGACCAGCACACGCGCCCACAGGTACAACTGCGCCCGCAACTCAGCAACCTGCGCGGGAGATGCGTTTTCGGGCAGGCGGTCAATCATCCCCACCGCGCTGAGCCAGTGCAGCCATACACTCCACAGGTACATCGGCAGCGTGCCGTAGTTGTAAAAGCCTGGCAGGAATTCGCCCGCGTAGGGGTTAATCACGAAGTAGCTCGCCAGCAGCACCAGCCACTCGTCGGGGTGATAGGAGTAATGGCGTTCCGCGTTCGGCAGGCTCCACCCGATGCCCACCAGCCGCACGCCGAGCGCCAGCCCAAACAGCGCCGTCCATAGCCAAAGCGATTTCGTGGGTCGCAACGCTTCAAGTGCAGAGTATACCTTGCAGGAGTCGGCGTCGGCGCAGCGAATTATTCGTATGCTATGGCACGGAAGACGACACGGCGTGAGTTTTTGAAGCAGAGCCTGAGCGCAGGCGCTGGGCTGCTGGTGTTAAGGAGCTGGGGCAAGGGGCACTCGCCCAACGACAAGCTGAACATCGCGGCGATTGGCGTCGGCGGGCGCGGGTGGGACAACCTGCGCGGCGTCGCCAGCGAGAACATCGTCGCCCTGTGCGATGTGGACTTGAACCACCTGGCGAACGCGGCGAAAGTGTTCCCCGACGCGCGCCTGTGGACGGACTATCGGCGCATGCTCGATCGCCAGAAAGACATCGACGCGGTGGTCATCAGCACGCCCGACCACACGCACGCGCTGCCCATGATGCTCGCGCTGCAGATGGGCAAGCATGTCTATTGCGAGAAGCCGCTGGTGCATACCCCGTGGGAGGCGCGTCAGGTGCGTGAGGCAGCACGCAAGGCGAAAGTCGCCACGCAGATGGGCAACCAAGCGCACTCCAGCGAGCCGCTGCGCATCGCCGTGGAGGTGCTGCGGTCGGGCGTGATTGGCGCGGTGCGCGAGGTGCACGCATGGAGCGACCGCCCGATTTGGCCGCAGGGCATCGAGCGACCTGCAGGCTCCAAGCCCAACCCACCGTACCTGTTCTGGGATCTGTGGCTGGGACCTGCGCCTGAGCGACCCTACCACGACGGCTATCACCCATCCGCATGGCGCGGGTGGTGGGACTTCGGCACGGGCGCGCTGGGCGACATGGGCTGCCACATCATCGACACGGCGTACTGGGCGTTGGAGTTGGGGCTGCCGCTGAGCGTGGAGATGGAAGGCTCGCCGCGCATGCCCGAATCGGGACCGAAAGCCAGCCGCGCGATTTACGAGTTCCCCGCGCGAGGCAACCAGCCGCCCGTGAAGCTTTATTGGTATGACGGCGGTCTCAAGCCCGACCCCGCGCTGGTCGGCGAGCGGAGCCTCGCGCCGAACGGGGTCATCTGCGTCGGCGAGAAGGGCGCGTTCTACTTCATCCACGCCCGTGAGTATCGCCTGCATCCCAAAGAGCAGTTCGAGGGCTTCCAGCTGACCACCCGCACGCTGCCCACTTCGCCTGGACACTACGAGGAGTGGCTGCAGGCGTGCAAGACGGGCAGCCCGACCTACAGCAACTTCGAGTACGCGACGACGCTGACCGAAGCGGTGCTGCTGGGCAACGCGGCGTTCCGCGCAGGCGAAAAACTCTACTGGGACGGCAAGGAAGGGCGCGTGACCAACACACGCAAGGCAGACGAGTTCGTGCGCATGCCGTACCGCAAGGGCTGGGAGTGGTGGTAAGCCCGCTACCGCTCGCGCAGTCGCTTCTCTAACTCGTCGACGCGCTTGGCGAGTTCGGGCAACTTGTAGAGGTGTGCCAGCACCTGCAGCCACTCACGGTGTGGGATGGCAGGCGTGCCCCAGTAGACGCCGTTGGGGGGCAGACTCTTGGAGACGCCCCCCTGTGCCCCCACCACCACATTGTCGCCAATCTGCACATGGTCTTTGACGCCGACCTGACCCGCGAGAATCACATGATGCCCCAGCGTGGAGCTGCCCGCAATGCCCACCTGCGAGACCAGCAGACAGTGTTCGCCGACCTGCACATTGTGCGCCACCTGCACGAGGTTGTCGATCTTCGTGCCTTTGCCGATGCGCGTCTCGCCTGTGGCAGCGCGGTCAATCGTCGTGTTGCAGCCGATTTCCACATCGTCTTCGATGACCACGCGCCCGATTTGGGGGATTTTGTGGTGGACGCCTTCGTGCTGCACATAGCCATAGCCATCGCCGCCAATCACCGCGCCAGGGTGGATAATCACCCGCTTGCCGACCTGCACGCGCGGCATCAGCACCACATGCGGGTACAGCACGGTATCGTCGCCGATGTCGCACTCGTCGCCGATGTAGCAGAAGGGGTAGACGCGCACGCGATGCCCAATCCGAACGCCGTTGCCCAGCACGACATAGGGCATCAGGCACACCTCGTCGCCGAGGTCGCACCCGTCGCCCATCACGACCGTCGGGTGGACGCCCGCTGGGGGGTGCTGGAACGGGCTGTAGAGCGCGAGGAGCTTCGCCCACGCGAGGCGCGGATGCGGGTGCAGCAGGAACGCCTTGCCCGACCCAGCAGGCAACTCCAGCGTCGGCTTGGTCAGAATCGCAGCGGCGGGTGTCTGGAGGGCGTCCTGCAGGCGACGGGCGTCCTCCGCGAAGGTCAGCCCACCCGCGGGCACATCGTCCAGCCCGCCGACTTCGGTGATGGTGAGGTCTGCGTCGCCCCGCACCACGCCCTGCACCAACTCCGCCAACTGCGACAACCGATAGCTCGCCATCGGGAATAGGATACCTGTTGCGCCAGAGGCAGGACGAGTACCAATCGCGCGTTCAGAGTTTATAATTGCCCCGTCCGTAGGATTCCCTTGAAGGGGTAGGTTTTTTCTCGCCAGTCGGGATAGCGGGCGGGACGCCCGCGTTCCCAGCGCAGCACTTGCTGGGAGCGCGAGCGTCTCGCTTGCATGGAGGCAGAAACGCCCTGCGGCAACGCCGCGAGCAGGCATGCCCGCAAAAAAACCTACCCATTTAGGCGTAAGGTTCCCCCTGCTTCGCGAGGGGAGCCGCGCCGCGCGCCCGCTCGGTTCCCCCTGCCCGCAGGGGGAACCTTAAGGAGGGGGTTCTCGTTCGTTCGTGCTTTTATGAATTTTGGCTCGGCGACGGCTATAATATGGGGTGTCCAACTGGAACGCGCTGAACGCGCAGATTGTCGCCTGTGCGCAGTGCCCGCGCTTGGTCGCCTATCGCGAGCGGGTCGCCCAGCAGAAGCGGGCGCAGTACCGCGACTGGGACTACTGGGGCAAGCCTGTGCCGAACTTTGGCGAGCCGACCGCGCGGCTGCTGATTGTCGGTCTGGCGCCCGCCGCGCATGGGGGCAACCGCACAGGGCGCATCTTCACGGGCGACGCTTCGGGCGACTTTTTGTTCGCCGCGCTGCACCAGACGGGCTTCTGCAACCAGCCGACCTCGACGCACCGCGATGACGGTTTGCAACTGTACGACGCGGCGATTACCGCCGCTGTCCACTGCGCCCCGCCCGACAACACGCCGACGCCCGACGAGCAGCGGGCGTGCTTTCCGTATCTGCAGGCGACCTATCGGCTGATGCCGAACCTGCGCGGGCTGCTTGCGCTGGGGCAGGTGGCGTTCGACGCCTGCGTGCGCTTAGCGCGTGAGGAGAATCTGCTCCCCGACGGCGCGCGACCCCAGTTTCGGCACGGCGCGATATACCCCTTAGCAGGCGGACGCTTCCTCGCAGCGAGCTACCACCCCAGCGCACGCAACACCTACACGAAACTGCTCACGCGCGAGATGATGACCAACCTACTGCTGCAGGTACGCGCGCAGCTGGAGACGGGTGCTACCGCGACGCCAGCCGATTCTGGGGCTTAAGGCGCGCGATGCGCTCGTCGTACACCGTGTGGTCGTCGTAGACCACCAGCAGGTTCGTGAGTTTGCGCTTGGGCAGCACCTTCACCTCGCGGCGATAGTACAAGCAAGTCGAGCCGCCGCCATCGAGCGCAATTGCGTCCGTTGCGCCGAGCGCACGCATCACCCATGCCAGCTGCCGAAGCCTCAACGGGCGTTCCACCACGACCAGCAGCAGCTTGTTGTGCTTAGTGACGCCGACCGCCACGCGCTTGCCCCGCGCGTAGACGCGCTTGTCGCGGAAGCCTTCGCCTGGCGGATAGAGCGCGACCTTGCCCCCCTGCAGCAGGCGCGGTCCTGCCCCCAGCACCAGCCGATAGTTGCTCCAGTCGCGCTGGCGGTGCAGTTTCTGGCGGATGAAGCGCACCTGATTGTCGTAGGTGATGCACAGCGCGGTGCCGACTCCGCCGAAATGCACCCGCTCGCCCTCAATCACGATGTCACCCACGGGCAGCTTACTGGTCGTGCTGAAGTAAGTGCCCGTGACGGCGGCGGTCGGCTGCGAACGCGCCAGCAAGTCCCAGATCGATTCGTCCCGACCGAGCCGCCGCGCCGTCGCGACCCCCACCCGCACATACGGGTTGTTCAAATCGGCGACCACATAGCGCACGGGGATACCGTTCACCTTGCGGTACAGCAGCTGCACCGAGTCGCCCGAAACCCGCTTCGGCGGCGCAGAGGCATGCGCCGACAACAGCGTCGGCTCGTCCCAGTATCCCTGATACAGCAGCGACCCCAGAAGACCTATCAGCAGCAGCGTTAGTCGCACCAAATGTCACCTACCCAAACGCTTTGGAGTGCTGAAGCGTCAGCTTCAGCAAAAGGCGGAAGCTTCGCTTCATACCCAGACGCTTTGGAGTGCTGAAGCGTCAGCTTCAGCAAAAGGCGGAAGCTTCGCTTCCATACCCCTCGCCCGCTTGCAGGAGAAGGACTGAAGGCGAGGGCATACCTACCCTTAAATACGACTCCCGCGCCCGATTCCTACCTGCCAATTGCGCGAGTTTCGCCCGAACGGGTATACTTTCACCGTATCTTAACGCAGGTTTCACCGAACTATGGAGGCAACGCTATGGCATACCGCGACTTTCAGGAGTTTTTGCTGCGCCTGGAGCAAGAGGGCGAGCTGAAGCGTATCCGCTACCCGTTAGACCCCTACTTGGAGATTACCGAAGTCGCCGACCGCGTGATGAAGTCAGGCGGTCCGGGGCTGCTGATCGAGCGTCCCAAAGGCTACGATATTGCCGTCGCCATCAACACGATGGGTTCCAAGCGGCGGATGAGCCTCGCGTTGGGGGTGGAGGACTACGAGACGATTGCCCAGGAGATCGACGCGCTGACCAAGCCCGAACTGCCGCAGATGGGCGGCGGGCTGTTGGGCAAGCTGCGCGCCTTGCCCGAAGTGATGCCCCAACTCGGCAGGCTGCTACAGGTCGCCCGCAGCGTCCCGCCCACCACCGTCAAGGAGGGCATCTCGCAAGAGGTGGTCAAAACGGGCGACCAAGTAGACCTGTTCGAGTTCCCGATTTTGCACTGCTGGCCGCAAGACGGCGGGCGGTACATCACCCTGCCGCTGGTGTTCACGCACGACCCCAACACGGGCAAGCGCAATGT
>JAIMAN010000064.1 GCA_023511915.1 Armatimonadota bacterium | reverse complement strand
CGTTGTGATCGGGTATTCTACCGCTGTGTTGTGCCGTTTGGGTGTTATCATAGTGGATGAAATTTACCCCAAGCGGCACTTTTTTTGTACCCGACCGATGTACCCTTATCAGGGGTTGGGGTGGGGGCTATATTTAAGTCTCACTGCAAAGACACTTACCAGACCCAAAGGCGGGGAATCTTCACTCTCGCTTGTTCTTGCGAACTATGGCTGCGCGATTGCGTTTAGTATTCGCGCCACAGCCTACCCGTTAAGGTCAAATGCGTTCCGATAGAGTCGTATCTGCGCGGGGCGGTGCGTGTAGTCGATGACGACCACATCGAAGCGGCACTGGCGGTAGGCGAGGTCGGGGTGCGCGGCGAGGAACCGCTCGGCGAGCAGCGCGAGCCGTTGCCGTTTGCGGGCGTCGACGCGCTCCTCGCCCGCGCCGTATACGCGCGTGCGCAACGACTTGACCTCCACGAAGGCGAGCGTATCGCCTTCACGCGCCACGATGTCCAGCTCGCCCTCGCGGATGCGCCAGTTGCGTGCGAGCAGCACATAGCCCTGCGCCTCCAGAAACCGCGCCGCATGCGCCTCGCCCGCGCGCCCCAGCCCTGTGCGACTCATTCGCCCTGAGTCCCGAAGTTGAACAGCACCAGCAGCAGGTCGGCGTCGTCCACAACGCCGTCCCCGTTCAGGTCTACCGAGGGGTTGTTCGCGCCGAAGGCGAATAGCACCTGCAGCAAGTCCGCGTCGTCGATCACATTATCGCCGTTCACATCGCCTGGAATCAGCGTCAGGTTCAGCCCCGACACGCCGGGGTAGCGCATCCGCGCGTTGGACACACGCTTGAGCAGCGTGCCCTGCGCCCGCACCGCGAGGTCGTAGTAGCCGAGGTAGTTGAAGAAGCTCACTTCGAAGTCGCGCGTGCTGTTGAGCGCGCCCGTTGCAGTTGCAAGCGGGCTACCGCCGCCCACAGGACGCAGCACGACCTCCACTGTGCGTCCGTTGTAGCTGCCCGCGTAGCCCTGAATCTGCACGCGCCCGCGCACGGGCACTGTGAGCGCCTTCTGCACCGACGCCTGCAGGTTAATCATCCCGCGCGCGACATAGTTGCCCGGCACAGCGGTTGCCGTCGTCTCGATGAGTTCGCGCACGGCTTGCGCCCGCGCCAGCGAGCGATCCGTGGGTCCGTCGGCGACCAGCGCATAGAGCATCGCCGCCTGCGCCGTCACAAACGGCGCGGCGTAGGAAGTAAACCCCTGCTGGTTGCGCCCGTAGCTATCGTCCGTACTGCTGGTTGTGGAGTAGACATCCCCGCTCGGCGCGGCGACATCCACCCATGCGCCGAAAGTAGAGACGCCCGACTTCGTGCCGTCCAGATTGCATGCCGCGACCGCGATGCACACGGGATACCACGCGGGGTAAAACGGGTTCTGGTTATTGTTGTTCCCCGCCGCCGCGACAATCACCACGCCCGCGTTCCAAGCGTTGTTCAAAGTGATCTCGAAGGTTCCGAGAGGGTTGGTAGACCCAAGACTCAGGTTAATCGCGTGCGCTCCCTGCGCGACGGCGTAGTTCACGCCGTCAATAATGTCGTTCAGGTAGCCTTGCCCCGCGTTTGTAAAGACCTTCACGGGCAGCAGCTTGCCGTTCGGCGCGACAGCAGCGACCCCGCGCGCGTTGTTGGTCGCCGCACCCGCAATCCCCGACACATAGGTACCGTGCCCGAACGGGTCGGTGGGGTCGGCGTCGTCGTTGCCGAAGTCGTAGCCCGACAGCAAGCGCGGCTGCAGGTCTTTGTGATCCAGCCGCGCGCCCGTGTCCACTATCGCCATAATGAATCGGTCGTCGCCGCGCCAAAGACCCCACGCCTGCGGCGCGCCAATCACGGGCAGCGCAGGTTGCTGATTGTAAAGCGGGTCATTCGGAATCCAGTCGTTGGCAAGCTCAATCCGCCAGTTCGGCTCGGCAGCCGCAAACCAGCCCGAGCGCATCAGTTGCGCCGTCACTTGGCGCATATCGGCGTAGGGGCTGAACTGCCAGAGTTCGTAATCGGCGTACTTGCCGCGCTCGACTAGCTGCGCGCCTGCCGTCTGGCGCAGCCACGCCCGCTGCAACGGCGCGACGCCCTCCCGAAACATCACCACGACCTGACCAGGCGCGTACTCCAGCGCGGGAACCTCAACGCGCCCGCGCAAACCATACTGCGCAACAGCCTGCCCGATCGTCAAACACACCAACAGCAACGCAACCCTTCTCATAGCCTTTATTATACATCGATTCGTCCCGACCGTGCTGGCGCGCCGAAAAAACTCGCTGCACTGTCAGTCCAATCGCCCCTCCTTCCCCAGCGTGCCCGCATGGGGGATGGCTTCGCGCACGCGCACAGGCGGCTCGGCGGCGGGCAGGGCGGGCAGGGGCAGCTCGTCCGCGCTCCAGGCGGAGCGATAGACGCGATAACTGCGCGGGGGCAAGCCCTCCACCCAGAACGCCAAGTCGAACCGCCAGCGACGGCTGCCGTCGGGCAACGGGCGCACGGTTCCGTCGGGCATGCGCCACTCGGCGACAGGCTCCAAGCGGCTGTTGAGAATCTGGCAGGGCACGCGCACCCCGTCGGGCGTCCACACCGCCGCTGGGCGCGGCTCGGAACCCGCCTTGAGCGGCATGTCCACATGCAGCACGGCGACGCCCGTGTAGGGCGCGTCCGTCGGGTTGACCACAATCAGCGCGCGATAGTCGCCCTGCACGCCCTCGCAGCGTGTGTCCGTCCGCTCGGCTAACTCGTCCAGTAGCTGTTCAATCGCCTGCTCGTCCATCCGCTAACGCCTCCAGAGCCTCGCCCGCAAGCATATAGCCGACCCAGCCCGTCTCTTTGGGAACCGCGCCCAACTTGCGGTAGAACGACAGCGCGGGCGCGTTCCAGTCCAGCACGCTCCACTCGATACGGTCGTAGCCGCGCTGTTGGGCGACCTGCGCCAAGTAGCGCATCAGCGCGTAGCCAACACCCCGCCCGCGCGACTCGGGTACGACGAAGATGTCCTCCAGGTACAGCGCAGCGCGCCCGCGAAAGGTGGAAAACACAGGGTAATACACCGCGTAGCCAACCGCCTGCGCGCCTTGCCACGCCAACACCGCCTCTGCGACAGGCGACTGCCCAAGCAGCGTGCGCTCCAAGTCGGATTCTGTGGCGACCACCTGCTCCAGCCGACGCTCATACGCCGCCAACTGGCGAATCAACCGCAGCAGGGTGGGCAACTCCGCTCGCGCCACTGCGCGAATCACCACGGGAACAGCCATCGGCGTCGAGTGTACCCGCAAATGCCCCCAATTCCCCCCCAAATTGCGCAGGAAACTGGCAGGAATACTGCCACTCGCAACGAACCTGAAAAGCGTCCCACCCGCTATCGGGCGCAAAGGGAGGCTGGTATGGCGACATGGCTGGATCGGTTTACGGGGCAGAGGTATTCGCTCAGCGACGAGCAACTCAGCACGGTTCGCGACGATGTGGCGCAGGAGATTACCGACGCGCTACGCAGTGAAAATACACCGCACGAACAGGCGAACGCTGTCGCCGAGTGGTGGCAGGCGTGCTACTACGAGCGTGTCTTCCCGCTGCGGTTTGGCAGGCAGCCGCAGGGCGTGTTCACAGAGGGCGCACAGCTGGGGTACGCAAGTGCAGACGGCGCGCTCGCGCTGCCCAACCATGCCCAGTGGCGCACGGTGTTTCTGGACGGATTGCACTTCCCGCCTATCCTGCCTGCCGAGACGCAGCCCGATGCGGAAAACCCCTACCTGCTCGCGGCAGACCACCACCTGGCGACCGCCGCGCTGCTGAATGTGTGCCTGCGCCGTGCAGGGGTGAGCGACGATGTGCTGCACGAGGCGCGGCTGGGCGCGCTGCTGCACGAACTGATTGACCTGCCCGCCGTGCGCGACGCGCTGCAGGGGATGCCGCTGGCGACCGCGCTGGCGCAGTACCTCAAGGGCGAGACTGCCGACTGCCCCGACGCCCTGCGCCCGCATCAGGTAATGCTCGACGCCATCCACCGTGGGCAAGCCGAGCCGTCGCTGGAGGGCTACACGCTGTGCCTCGCCGGGCTGGCGGCGCAGCGCATCAAGCAGTATGTGTTCGAGACGACTGGACTGCCCGAAATCCGCGGCGCGTCGCTGATCCTCGACTACGATGTGGTTCACGAAGCGGCGAAGGAGGTTGCCGACGCCGTCGGGCGAGAGTGCGTCCTGCAGCAGGTCGCTGCGACGCTCATCTTCCTCGCGCCCGCGCCTGACGACTGGACGCAGCGGCTCAAGCGACGCTTCTACAAGGCGACGCAGGTCGGCTTCTGCGCCGCCGCAACTGCCGAAGTCGCCCTGCAGGAGTACCTCCAGCAGTACGGGGCGTGCATGACGCGCCTGCTCAAGGCACTCGACGCCGACCGCTACCATGCCGAGCTGCCCACTTGGGAGTGCCTGCCGTTCGAAATCCGCTGCACCTACTGCCGTAAGCGTGCAGCGACAGAGTTCACGCGCTCACCCGAAGGCGACCTGCTGCCCATCTGCCCCGCGTGCTACGCCAAGCGCGACAAGGGCGACGCTGATGAGCGATACAAAGCAGGCGTGAAAATTCTCGTCGATGCAGGAATCACGGGCTGGGACAGGCTTCTTGAGGACGAAAAAAAAGCCTTCGCAGGCGGGCTGAACGAGCTGGTTCCCGACACGGGCGAGTCGGAACAGAAAAAGCAGGTCGCGTTTATCTACGGCGACGGGAGCAACTTCGGGCAAATCACCAAGAACCTCAACTCGCTGGCGCTCAGTTTGCAGTGGACGCGCCGTGCAGAGCTAACTGTTCGAGCCGCCGTCGCACTCGCCCTCAGCCACAGCATGCACGACGCCCTGCGCGAACAGACAACCCTTCAGCGCATGCCCTTCGAAGTGCTGGTCATCGGCGGGGACGACTTCAGCCTGTTCGTCTGGAGCCGACTGGCAATGCGCTTCTGCGAGCAGTTTGTGCGCCTGACCGACATGGAGTTCGGGAAGGGCGCCATAGCGGACTGCATCGTTGGCGAGACGCCCATCTGCTTCGGCGTCGGCTGCCTGATTAGCGACGAGAAAGCGCCTGTGTACCGCGTGGTGGACTTCACGGAGAGACGCCTGCTCAAGTTCGCCAAGCGCGGCGTCAAGGCGCATAAGCGCGGCGCAATCGCCTTCCTGTATACCACCAACGCCGACCAGATCCCTGGCGACTACGACGACCACCTGCGCCGCAACTACTGCAAGCAGGCGCATCTGGGCAAAGGGAGCAACGCGACCACGCCCGTGTACCTCACGATGCAGCCCCTGACCGCGTGCGAGCTGGACGCTTTCCTGCAGTGCGCCCACGCAATATACGACAATTATCTCGGTAGCCTACAGCGATTGGCGGAGCCGTTCGTGCGCCAGCCGATGTCCGCCGCGCTGCTGCACTTTGCCTACCAGCAGGCGCGCGCACAAAGCTCGGACGACCGCAGGGCGTTTTTCCAGCAGATCCTCAGCCTCCAGGCGTCCGACGGGCAGGGCACACGCGCGCCGCTGTTCCCTATCTGCGCACTGAAGCGAATCACTATCGATAACGACACGGCGACGCAGCGGTACTTCGCGCCGATTTTAGACCTGCTGGAAATCACGAAGAGTCTGCGTTAGGAGGCGATTATGCTCTATCCGTTCGAGTTGGAAGTGGAGGCAACGCTACAAAGCGATTTGCATGTGGCGGGTGTGGGGCGCACGGTGGCGCTGATTGACCGCTGCATCGAGCGGGACGCGCGGGGGCGCGCGTTGATCCCTGCGACCTCGTTCAAGGGGCGCACGCGGGCGCACTACGAGCGGCTGCTCCGTGCGCTGGGCGACGACCTCAACGACTGCAAGCCGCCTAACCCCGCCACGATGTGCAACGACCCCGCCAACCTGTGCCGTGTGTGCCAGCTGTTCGGCTCGCCGATGCAGCAAGGGCGCATCGAATTCACCGACCTTGTGCCCGATACACCCCCCGACACAAACACGGAGCCTACCACGCGCATCGGCGTCGGCATTAACCGCAAGTTGAACACGGTGGCGGAGGGGCGGCTCTTTTTCTACGAGGCGGCGCCCGCACAACCGAACCGCTTTCGCGGGCAGATTCGCGGCTGGGCGACCGAAACGGAGATTGCGCTGCTGCTGGGCGCGCTGAAGCTCATCACCCACTTCGGCGGGCAGAAAGCGCGCGGGCTGGGACGCGCCCAGGTCAAACCCACCGCGCTGTACATCCGCAAAAACGGCGCGTGGGCGGCAGTTGACCCCGCCCAGATGCTCACCCACCTGCAGGAGGTGCGCCGATGAAGCAGATTGTAGTGAAACTGACGGCGCAGTCGCCCATCGCGGTGGGCGAGTGGATGACCTCGCGCAGCAATGTGCGTGAGAGTCTGGCGCACATTCCCGGCGGCGTGCTGCGCGGGGCGTTGGCGCAAGCCGTGCGCGAACATCTCGGCGGGCACGCCTCCAGCCGACGCGCACTCAGCAACGACCCCGCGCTGGCAGAGGCGTTTGACGCCTGCTTCGGCAAAGACGGCGCACGGTTCGGGTTCCTGATGCCCTTTGAGACGCTGGAGTGGATTCCCGCGCCCGCCACTGCGCTGTTCAACAAGCAGCGCGGCGAGTACCTCTATGACACGCTATTCGCTCTGCTGCGCGGCGAGGACTACCCGATGGAGTGCCCCAACACAGGCGACCGTCTGGAGCGCGGGCGCGGCTGGCTGACACACACTAACGGCAAGTGGAGCAAAGCGAAGATGCCCCAACTGCGCGCCTTCGTGCGCGTGGGGCTGAACCGCAAACTGGAGGCTGCCGAAGAGGGCGTCCTCTACACGCTGGAGGCGATTGACCCCACCGACAGCGAGGGCGCGCCTATAGAGTTTCGCGGTGTAGTGAGCTTTCCCAACACGGCGTGCGAGCAGGCGTTCCAGATGATTCTGAACGCGCTGCGCTGGCGGGACGGGCGCGTGCAGGTACGCATCGGCTCGGCGCGCACGCGCGGCTTCGGGGCAGTCGTGCTGGAGACCGTAGACGCCCCTGCGTCCGCGCCGCAGGTAGACCTTGAAGCGTTCGCCCAGCGCGCGGGCACGCCCGTGTTCACCCTGCTGGCGCGCACGCCCGTGCTGGTTCACGACGCCAGCGGCATGCCCGCGCCGACGCTCACCCCCGACCTGCTGCGCGAGTACCTGCCCGACCTGCCCGACTCGGTGCGGCTCATCCCCGAAGCGACCCGCATCGAGCGCATCCCCGTCAGCGGCTGGTCAGGCGCGTGGGGCATGCCCAAGCCCGTGCAACAGGCGTTCGCGTCAGGCAGCGTCTTCACCTACAGGTACGCCGAAAGCGACCGCGCGGCTTTGCAGAGCTGGCTACAGCAACTTGCCCTGTATGGTATCGGCGAGCGCATCGCCGAAGGCTACGGGCAGTTCGCTATCTGCAGCCGCTATCATCTGGACACAGACATCACGCAGTTCACTCAATCCAACGCAGGAGGTGCGCAATGAAACAAGACACCGCCATGATTGACGAGCTGGTACGCCAAGCGGAGACGATTATTCAGGACTGTTTCGCCGCGTCTGGGCGGGGCGACGGCGGCTCCACAGGGCGCACGCAGCTCTCCAACGCCATCGACGCTATCAACCAGTCAGGATCAATCAATGTGTTCCGCAACTGGCTACGCTACCAGACGGCGCGCGAGGATTTCTGGCGCACGCGCGGCAGCAAGGGCACACTCGCCGAGCAGATCGACAAGTATGTCCAGAAGCTCCAGAGCGATCACCGCGATCACCCCGAAGAGGCGGTGCGCTATTTGACCTACTTTCTGGGCTTTATGCGCCGCACGCTGATTGCGCTGCGCTATCTGGATCAAATCCCGACCGAGTTCAAGGAGGATTCGTGATGATGTGGGACACCTTCGAGAACCGCCTGCGCATCACGGGCGAGCTGGTCGCCGTCACAGGCGTGCGCGTGGGGATGAGCGCGGAGAGCGCGATGCCCACTGCCACCGACCTGCCCGTCATTAAGGACGCCAACGGACGCCCGTTCATTCCTGGCTCCAGCCTGCGCGGGGCAGTACGGGCGCACATTGAGCGCATCGTGCGGGCGTTCGAAACACGCGCGGGCAACGGCAAAGGCGCGTCGAACCCGACCAACACCGACGAGTGGGCAATCCCCCCAGCTCGCAGGCGTCAGTTAGCCAATCGCGACGAGTACGAATCGGCAGTGTTCACCGAGTCGTGCCGTGTGGAGCGCGTGTTTGGCTCGCCGTGGCTGGCGTCGCGTGTGCGCTTTACCGACCTGCCGTTGCTCACCGACGGCGCGGAGCCTGAACTGCGCGACAGCGTCGCCATCGACCGCGAGAAGGAGAGCGTCGCCAACAAGTACGACTTCGAGGCGATGCCCGCTGGCGTGCGCTTCAAGCTGGAAATCGTCGCCGAGAACTTGGACGATCACGAACTGGGACTGCTGCTGCTGGGCATCCGCGAGCTGCAGCGAGGCAACATCCGAATCGGCGGGTTCAAAGGGCGCGGGCTGGGTGTTGTCCAGCTTGAAAATATGCGCTACGAATGGGTAGACCGCACTTCGCTGCTGGAGTATCTTATGAAAGACAAGGTGCAATCCGTCGATGAGGCGTGGATCAACGCGAAACTGCAGGCGTTGTTTGACTCGATGACCCAAGGAGGCTAACCATGCACGGGCGACTGTATAACGAACTCTCGCTGGAGATTGCGATTATGCCGCAGACGCCGCTGCTCATCAAGTCGGGGCAGAAGGCGAGCATCGACCCCGCGCTGCCCGATATGCAGTTCGTGCGCACACGCCGACGCCTGCCCAACGGCGAGGTCAGCGAGGTGGTCTACATCCCTGGCTCCAGCCTGCGCGGGGTCGTGCGCGCGCACGCCGAGCGACTGCTGCGCACCCTCGACGAAAAGCACGCCTGCTATGTCGAAGCCAAAAAGTTCTGTTTACGCCAGAATGGGCTGAAGGAAGACAAGGAGCCTGCCGACCGCCTCTACAAAGAGTCGTGCTATGCGTGCAAACTGTTTGGCAACACGGGCATCGCCTCGCGCGTGCAGATGAGCGACCTGCACCCCGCAATTGACCCGCTGCGTGAATCGCGCTTCGGCGTCGCGATTGACCGCATCACAGGCGCAGTGGCGGTCGGTCCGTTCGACCTCGAGGTGGTCACCGACGCGCGGTTCGAGGGGCGGATTGTGCTGCGCAACTTCACGGTGGGGCAGCTGGGCTTGCTCGGCGCGGCGCTGCTGGACATCGCCGACGGGCTGGTCGCGCTGGGGCACGCCAAATCGCGCGGGCTGGGGCGCGTGTGCATCGAGTTCACCCGCGCTGAGTTCCGATTCTGCCAACCTGCGGACGGCAAAATTCCGGGCGTCGGCGAACTGGCAGATCAGGAGCTGAAGCGAAAGTATGGGCTGCCCGACGGCGACACGCTCCCTATAGTCGGTTTCCAAGCCGCGCAACGCAACGCGCTCTACTACCAAGCCAGCAGCGACGACAACGACCAGATACGCGGCTGGCTATCCGAAGCCGCGCCCCGCTGGGTGCAGGAGGTGCAGCGTGCAGGGTAAGGTCTACCGCTACAGAGGCGCGCCCGACGACCTGCTCGCCGTCTGGAACGGCTTGGGGCTGGGCGACTCGGTGCGCTGGTTCGGCTGGAGCGAAGCGAGGATATGCCTACCGAACCCGATCAGTGGCGCGCTGCCCGACGAACCGTGGGAGCGACTGAGCCTGTTCAACGCGCAGGCAGAGCTGCGCCTGCTCGCACGCGGCGGCAAACCCACCCTGCTGCTGCTCACCGAGACGCTGGAACCGCCCCATGACGCTTGGGAACCCTGTGGCGCATACGACGCCGAAGAGCGCATCCACATCCTGCTGGGCGACCCGCCCAAAAGCGCACGCGGCGAAACCACCCAACTGGCGGAGGTCGCCTTCCCCGTCGCGTTCGACTATGGCATCCCCCTCGCGCCCAGCCGCGATGCCACCCGCAAAGTCGTTGCCAACACACGCTACTACTACGACACCGAACGCCGCCTGCGCTACATCCGCTACGCAGGCATTCACACGAAGGAGTTCTAACCATGAACGGAGAAAAGCCCTACGATTTCGTGCCGTTTCCAGAGGGACGCCCCGACCGCAAGCAGGGCGCGGGGCAAGACAAACTGGACGCGCGCCTACTCAGCGGGACGCTGGAGCTGACCCTGCACACCTTGACGCCCGTGCATGTCGGGCTGGGCTACAGCGACTTCATCAAGGCGGGCAACCAAGAGTACCTCGCCGCGCTGCAGGCGTCCAAGCCCATACGCGAAGACGACACAACCCGCCGACGCTACCTGATTCCAGGCTCGTCCATCAAGGGCGCAGTGCGCAGCATCGTAGAAGCCATCACGCGCTCGTGCATCCGCATCACACAGAGCAAGCACCGCCCCTACATCCCGCAGGGCTACGGCGGCTGCATGAGCGTCAACGACCTGTGCATCGCGTGTCGCCTGTTCGGCGCGCAGGACTACCAAGGGCATGTGAGCTTCGAGGACGCCGTCGCACCGAAGGGGTCGCTGGTGCTGATGGGTACGCCGTTGTTGTGGACGCCTGCGCGAGGCGGACGCGGGCTACCGCCGCGCTATCTGGAGCGCGACCGCGCCAAAGGGCGCAAGTTCTACCGCCACGCACGCCCCCCGTCGGGCGCAGACCCGCGCGCCTGCATCAAAAGCGGCGCGGAACTACCCCTGCGCATCCACTTCCTGAACCTCAGCGAGGCGGAACTGGGCGTGCTGCTCACCGCGCTGGGACTGCACCCCGACCATCCGTTCCCCATCAAGCTCGGCGGGGGCAAGCCCGTCGGACTGGGCAGCGTGCAGGTCAAGTGCCAGCGCATCAACCTCCTGCAAGGCGCAGACGCGCTCAAAGCGACAGGGCGGCTGGGGCAGGCGCACACTCCCGTAGGCAGCGACCTGGACGCCTTCCTTGTACGGTGCGCCAACGCTGCTAACGCGCTCATCGACGACGACGCGCTCGGCAAACTGGAAACGATTCTGGACAAGGCAGGGCTACAAAAGACCGCCCCTGCCGACCCATACTGAAGGAGGACGCCATGCCGTGGGACAAAATCATGGAGGCGGCGAAACGGCTGGAGAACCTGCTCCGCCGCGCCGATGTAGACCTCAACGAGGCGCAGAAGGCGATTGGGTACTACCTGTTCAAAGGTTGCGATGACGCTGCGATGGATCGCTACCTCAAAGAGATGGCGGAGAACCCACCCCCGCGCAGCAAGCGCACCCAAGGCTACTACCGCGAACTCTACCGCATCTGGCTACAGTGGAGCCCCCAGTGCGGACTGACGGGCGTAGACAAGGCGCGTGCATGGAGCTGGGGGATTAGGATGGCAAGGAGTTAGGTAATGGGAGGTAGAAAATGGTACAAAGTCGTAGTATCCCGTTGGAGATTTTCCAGAAGGCATGCTTGTTGGAGTGGTTAGACCAGCGAAGCTCAGAAACCCCCGTAGTAAGGCGACTCTTGAAAAGAGTCGGAGTAGATAGAAGCAAGCTAACAAGCACTAGTTTTGGGTATTTGTTTCATAGGCTTAAGTACAGCGACATTCTAGATGAGATGAGAACTTCAGAAATAGCGGAATACATAGAGCAAAAGTATGCGATAAGTATCAGGCATTTCTCTCGCGCCAAAGTTCTGGATAGAGAATATGAAGATAGTGATTTTGAGGGTTTAACCGACGGCATAAAGCATGCATGTCTGCAACAATTTGGTGGGGAAGGATATTACCCGTCAGTCTCGTTGACAAACTTGATAACAATCTTGGAACGCCGCACAAGAGAAATATCGTATGTTCTGCATGATAGACGCCAAGTTATTGAGTTATTGGGGGGAAATCGGCACGATGTAGAGAAATATCTAAAACTCCTGACACACTTCTGCTGTATAATCGACAAAAACCTCGAACGGTCAAGGGAAGCGTGGCAACAATTTGAAGTTCTCCAAGACACTCGTCTTTCAGAGATTACGGCGTACCTTAGAAGCTTTAATCCAGGAACGCTCTTCGAGAGCAATATAAGCAACCACATTGAAAACCTTCGCCGAGTGTTGGGACAGAGCCTTTCGGGAAACCAAGAAGCGGAACTGGAGAGATGCTCGCGGGAACTCTTCGATCGAACAAAGAAGTCTGGTGAGGGCACTTTGTACCTAATTGATGCGATTCGCGAGTTCGGAAATATATTCCACCATGAAGATTATGATTACGAGCTGGTTCGGCTATATGCCGAACTGCTTTCTGCACTTCTGAAAGACCTGAAATCTTGTTCTCCAGAAATCGTAAATATAGTATCTGTAGAATTCAGCGCCGATGGGTACTATGCAGTCCGTGTATCCGCGAGCGGAGAGAAGATCAAAACAGCGATATATACTAATGATACTATGAAATCTTCATACATACCATTAAAGGAAAAATCAGATATAGACTCTTTGGGGAATAGTCTGCTCTTGAGAGAAGCATTCCTCTTCCCTAAAGTAAGTATGGACAACCAAGAATATATCATGTCTCCCTTAATATGCGAGCGAAGGATTCTGAAACCTGCCACAATTAATGATGTCCAACGCTCGCGGCTGGTTATCGAGATTGAATATGAGACAGCGGAGGAACCGTCTATTTCACCCAGTCCTTTACAAGGTTAGGACATATTATCAAGGTGAGCCCGACTGTGTTTCCCACAACCCCAAGATTACCCTCAGCGGCGCGTCGGTGCGGATTGCGCTCCCGCAGTGATGCACGGGCGAGGCGCGGTAGCCCTGCGCCCGCAAAAACCGTATCGCCTGCCGCGTGGACGGCACAGAACGGTTCAAACGATCCGCAAGCACGGGCAGGCTATACACAATCGGCAACTCGTCCAGCTCGCGGTTCAGCTTGCCTATGAATCGGCGCGCGTCGGCGAAGTAGTCCTCGTGCGCGGCGCGGTGCATCGCGCTCAAAAACGCATGGTCGTGCAGCGGTCCCAGCCACAGCGGTCCCGCCCACCGCACGGTGGTGGACGGGTGGTACTGCGGGTTCATGGGCGCGGGCACGCCCGCCATCGTCGCGCGGTACTCGCCGTCGGGCATTTGCGCGATGAAGCCGAGATGCTCCACATTCAGCCCGCGCGTGCCCTTGAACGCCCGTATCAGCGTGCGCCAGCAGTAGCCGTCGAAGTAGCTCAGCACAGGCACACCATGCATATTCGCCTGAATCAGCCTGCGCTGCACAAAGCCAATCAGGATGCGCAGCCCGATTTCGTGGCACTCGCGTCCGTAGGCGGAGACGGCGTCGTAGGACTTGAGCGCCTCGCCGCGCTGCGCCCCGCACAGCACAGGCGCGTCCGTCGCCGTGATATACAGTAGCCCCTCCCAGCGCACCACGCCCGTCAGGTACGGCACATACGGCGCAGGCGTGCCGAACGGGTCCAAATCCACCCAGTCGAAGCGGCGGTCTTCCAAGTAGAAGCGGCACAGCAGCCGTTGCGCGAGTTCGTTATGCAACTCCACGCGCGGGTCGCCGTCCACATGCGTCTGCAGCACCTCGAAGCTGGTGTAGTTCGCGTCGTTGACCACCATGCGGGCGACGGGCGCTTCCAACAGGTAGCGTTTCGTGCGCAGTCCCGCGCCCGCCATCAGCTCCAACACCTCCAGCGGGCGTTCGTGCCGTTCGGCTTCCGCCCGCATCGCCAGCACGCCCAAGTCGCGCCCCAGCCGCGCCCGCGGGTTGTAGAACACATGCGCACTCTGCGGCAACCGAAACTCCGCCGCGCCCTCATGGTAAATCTGCACCGCCATACGGAATAGCAATTGTACCAACTTTGGCGTCCATCGGCGGCACTTAATCGGCGGTTAACCTAACGGGAGGTACACTGAGGATGATGCGTCGGCTCTACGGCTGGCTGTTTGGGGTTGTTGTCGGCTTGGCGGTGGCGGCGTTTTACGCGCCTGCGCTGGGCACAGCGCGGCGCGACGCGCTGGAACTGAAACCGCACGCGACGGTACGCCATAAACCCATCGACGAGATGAGCGGGATTGCTCGCAGCCGCGCCTACGCGGGCGTCTACTGGGTGCATAACGACAGCGGCGACCGCGCCCGTATCTTCCCCATCCGACTGGACGGCAGCGTTGTTATCCCGCCGTTTGTGTCCAGGCGCGACGCTTCCAACCGCCCCGAAGACCCGTCCGTCGTCTACGAGGGCGTTCAAATCGAAGGCGCCGTGAACATCGACTGGGAAGACATCGCTATCGACGGCGACACGCTGTATATCGCCGATGTGGGCAACAACGCCAATGCGCGGCGCGACTTGGCGGTCTATGTGGTCAAGGAGCCGAACCCCGAAGCGACCTTGCAGGCGCACGCGCTCAAGCGCATCCCTGTCGCCTACCCCGACCAGAAAGCGTTCCCCGACGAGCAGTGGCACTACGACTGCGAGGCGGTGTTCGTGTTTCGCGGCAAACTCTACTTCATCACCAAGCACCGCGCCCTGCGCCAGTTGAACACCCCCGAACCAAGCGCGACCCTGTATCGGCTGGACACGATGCATACCGACCGCGTGAACTTCCTGACGCGGGTGGACTCACACAGCGACTTGGGCGGCTGGGTCACGGCGGCGGCGATGTCGCCCGACGAGCGCGTGCTTGCCGTGTTGTGCCAAGCCCCGCAGCAGGCGATTTGGCTGTTCGAACGCCCCGCGCGCGGCGACCGCTTTTTCTCGCAGGGCAAGGCGCGGCGCATCCCCATCCGCAACGGCAACCAGTGCGAAGCCATCGAGTGGATCGACAACACCCGCCTGGTCATCACCAACGAGCAGCGCGAGGTGTTTGTTGTGCCCGTTGCGCCCTGAGCGACGGAAGGTACAATCGCTCGCACGCCCGAAAACGCGCCCTACTGCGAAGCGGGTGTCGCCGTCAAGCGGGCAGGGGGCGTTGGAGATGTAATAAGTGTCTTTGCAGTGAGATTTAAACATAGCCCCCACCCCAACCCTCCCCGCGGGCGGGGAGGGAGCCGCGGCGTCTC
>JAIMAN010000122.1 GCA_023511915.1 Armatimonadota bacterium | reverse complement strand
AACTCCACCTCCAGCCTGTCAATAATCGCCAGATTCTCCACATACAGGCTCTGGAGCATCGAGGGGAATTGTACCTGCTCCGTCGCGATGCACTCGCCATTAGTCTATACGAAGAAGCTCTCCGCACGGTGACGCGCCGTCACCAAAGACATATCGCTCGTTTCTCACTAATACGGTTCCTCTGCATCGGAATTTGCAGTCGGCGAGAAGACGCCGTAGGGCGCTACCGTCGGTTCGCCCCACGATGCGACCAGCTGCAGGGCGTGCAAGAGTTGTTTCCGCTGTGGCACGGTGAGGTGTCGCCAGCGTTTCTTCACCGTCTCCCAGTGTCGCTCAGCGAGCTCGCGGAACTTCCCACGCGCCGACGCGAAATACGGCGCGGCGTTGAAGACCCCGCTCGTCAACAGCGCGTCCACCTGCTCAGGCGCATGCCCCGACAACGACGAGAGCGTCTGACGCCGCTTCTCCAACTTATCCTGATGGAACTTGCGCTGATCGGGGTCGGCGATTTCTTCGGGCGTAATCTCGTGCCCCGTTTCGGAGTCGTAGACGGGCGTGTGGAACATCGAGAGGATGGCCGCCCCGCCTGTCGCGCGATGCGCCTCCCGATGGATATGCGGAACAAGTGTGTCGAGATCCTCGCCGCTCTCCATCGACTTCAACAGCGCATCCAGCCGTTCCGCGCTGGCGTGAATCTCTTTATGCAGGTCTTGCAAGCGCTCCGCCGCCTCTTGCGGGTCGACGCTCTGCAGCACCGCCCGCACCCCGCGCCCTATCGGCGACTGCGGATCGACTCCTTCCAGACCCACGGCCCATCCGCTCGGACTGCCTGGAAGACCCGCAAGGTGCAGCAAGTGCTGTTCCTTCGTGAGCGACGCGGACTGGTGCGCGTTCCAGCCAGGGTAATAGACCTCGCCTTCAGGGTCGGCGTCTTCGGGAACATAAACCTTCTCGGGCGTGATGTCGTGGTATTCCAGCGGCAGGCTGAACTCTTGCTCGTGTTCGTGCGGGGGTTGATTGAGTTCCGCGAGCGCGTCGATGAGGTCGCCTATCGTATGAATCGGGCGACCCTCGAATTCGGGCACGGTCATCTCCAGCGGCGCGCCTCGCGCATACGCCCACTGCGCGAAGGTACTCAGGTTCACACTATCGCCGTGCGGCGTCACATGCGCGTGCTGGTGCGCCGTATCGACATGGTGTTCTTCGCGCACCGCGAGGTCGTCCAGAACCGCCTCCAGCGACTCCGCCTCGCGCGGCTTGAGCGCCTCGCGCACCACATCCAGCACGGCGTTGATGTGCGGCGTGCCGATGTTGCTCGCGAGGAACCGCTGCGTCTCAGGCGACTCCAAATCGTACCCCATCGCCAGCAACAGCGAGAGCTGGTCTGCCAGAATCATCGCCCGTCGCGGCGACATATGCTTCTGGTCAGAGTGCATCTCCCCAAAGTTCGGCATGTAATCGGGGTCAGACTTGAAGCGCTGGTAGAGGTTCGTCAGTTGTCCTTCCAGCATCGCCGTCACCAGCGTGCGGAACAGACGGTAGTTCGTGAGGGTCGTGGCGTCCCGAAGGGTGAGTCGCGTATCGGTGTCTGATAGACTCTGCAGAAAGAGATCGAGCGCGGGGTGTTCGTCGAGGATGCCTTCGGCGGATTCGCCGTAGCGGACGCGCTCGCGCATGCGTTCGATTTCGCCCGCAAGTCCTGCGAGTTCGCGACGCTGACTCCGCGCCTCCCGCGCGTATTCGGCGATGGGGCCGCGGATTATCGCTTCCCGTTCCCTGTGACTCTGGGCGCGGGCGAGCATTTCGAGGAGCTCTCGCGCTCGCGCCGCGCGATGCGCTTGCGGCGTCGGGTCCATGCTTTCCACCATCGCCCGCAGGTACTGGTCTTCCTCTTCGGGCGTCGTCACATAGTAGAGGAATCGATTCGCGAACGGCACCAGCGCCGACCCCATGCGCGACATCTCGCGCTCCCAGTCGTGGCGGTTGCCCAGCAACACGATGCGGAAC
>JAIMAN010000063.1 GCA_023511915.1 Armatimonadota bacterium | reverse complement strand
GCGAGGCTCTGTGGAACAGCTCAGCCGACTGGTTGCACTCGCGCCACGAGGCACTCGAGTGGCGGTGCGCGCGAAACTGGCGCACGCACTGATTGAGCAAGGGCAGGTGGACGAAGGGTTGAAAACGCTCGTGCGAACTAAGTACTGCCCTGCCGAACAAATCGTCCCAATTATTTACTCGATCTACCAGAAGGGACATAGAGACGAGGCGCAGACGCTCGCCCAGCAACTGCACAGAACCTTAGAGCACGATCTGCGTAGATCTCTGCCCTCGTGGAGACAATCCAGTGATGCGTGGTTGGAAACACCTTACGGATGGGTGGTCGTTCCAGCAGACCTTACGAAGCAGCAACTGGTACTGACTCTGCTTGTCAGTATGTATGCCGCGTGGGGTCAAGATGCCCGTGCAGAGCAACTCATGAGCGCCTCGCCTGATGACGCTTCCTCATGGCACTCCTTGCATATACGCTACTGTCTCGCGCTCGTCTATCATAAGATTGGCAAGCAGAATCAGGCACGCAGGCAACTGGAACAGGTCAGCGTGGAACTTCAGCGCCTTCCCCCTCCAGCACTTGACTTAGCGGTAGCGGTAGTGGCGGCGAAAGACGCGATGGGAGATGCTTATGTGGTAACTGGCAATCATCGACTGCTGTTCGAGATAGCTGAGAGAAGGCTCGCACCGACAGCGCAACGCGACGGCTTGGTCGCAATCCTTCGCGGGTTCGTGTACCGACGCCAGCCTCTTTGGAGACAACTGCTGGAGACACGACCGTGATAGGACAGGGCGACTCGCTCGATGTGCAACTCTTTTACTGGATTTTTGAGGGCTGGCGGGCGGACTGGCTCACGCCGATTATGGTCTTCTTTTCGGACGCGCTGAAGACGCTACCGGGGCGGGTCGGCGCGGTGCTGTTGTGGGGCTATCTGCTGTGGCGTGGGGGCAAGGCGCGCGCGTTCGCGCTGTGGCTCATCCCCGTGCTAATCCTAACCAACGAGACCTGCGATTTTCTGAAGGTATGGGTCGGGCGCGAGCGCCCGTGCGTCGCGCTGCCGATTGAAGCCCTCACGGGCAAGCTCACTTCGGGGTCGTTCCCGTCGGCGCACGCAGCGAATATGAGCGCGCTGGTGGGCACGGCGACGGCAGTATGGGGACGCAGGGCGTTGCTGTGGCTGTTCTGGCTGCCGTTGGTGGTGGGGCTGTCGCGCGTCTATGTGGGTGTGCATTACCCGTCCGATGTGGCGGCGGGCTGGCTGCTGGGCTGGCTGTTCGGCTGGGGTGGGGTGCGCCTCGCGCTGTGGGCGTGGCAGCGCACGCGCGGACATAGCGGGGTATAATCCTGCCATGCCACGCAACAGGGCGATTTATATCGGCGTGCTGGTGGTGGCGGCGTCCGCGCTGCTGTATATCGGGGGGCAGATTATCCGCACCATCGAGTGGTTTCTGCCGTGGGCGGCGGGCGTCGGCGTCGCGCTTATTCTCATCGGGTTGTTTGCGGAGGTGCAGAAGAGCCGCAAGCCGAAGCCGATTGCCTCCGATACCGCCGCCACGCAGCAAAACACGCCCGTCGGGGCGGAGGAGAAGCGATGAACCGCTGGGTACGGCTGGGGATTGCCATCCTGCTGCTGGCGATTCTGCTGCGGGTCGGGCTGGCGATTTTCGTGGTGGGGCTGCGCGTGGTGCTGGCGCTGTTCCCGCTGCTGATTCTGGTGGGCGCAGGCTTCGTGGTGTATGGGCTGTACCGCTACTGGCGTCGGCGCGCGCTGGAACACCGTGCCCCCTACGAACTGGACGACTGAGATGAGCGAAGTAGCGACAATCTGGCACTTCACCCGCCGTCGGCTGGCGCAAGCGATTGAGGGCTTGAGCGACGCGCAGCTGAACTGGCGACTGTTTGACGGGGCGCACTCCATCGCCGAGTACCTCTACCATGTGGCGGGCGTGGAGCTGTATTGGGCGCACCACTTAGGTGGCTGGCAACCCGCCGATGACTTCGAGGCGAGCGTGCTGCAGTGTACATGCGACTCGTTTCTGAACGAGAAGCCGTTCCCGCTGCCACAGGAACGCTGCACCGCAACAGATGTCGAGCGCGCACTCCAGATTGCCTACAACGCGCTTGCGCCGATCATCGAGTCGCCGACGCCCGAACAACTCGCCAAGCCCGTGCGCAGCCCGATTGGCGACCCCATCGACGGGCGCGAGGGGCTGATTCGCGTCGCGCAGCACGCGGCGTATCACACGGGGCAAATCTGGCTGATGCGCATGCACCCGCAGTTTCCAGCAGGGTAAACCGTGCGCCTGCCGCGCATGGTACAATTCCCCTTGATGCTGCCTGACAAGCTACGCGCGAAGCTCACGGAGACCCTTGCGAAACTGCCCGCCATCGAAGCGCAACTGGCAGACCCTGCCGTGCTGAGCGACCCCAGCGCACTGCAACGGCTGGGCAAGCAGCACGCCGAGCTGACCGAGCTGCGCGACCTCTACGCCCGCTACCAGCACGCCGAAGCCCAGCTGCGCGAGGCGACGCAGATTCTGGAAGCGGACGACGACCCCGACCTCGTCGCGCTGGCGCAGGAGGAGCGCGAAACCGCCCAGAAACAGCTCGAAGAGTACGGACGCGCGCTGACCGCACGCCTGCTACCGCGCGACCCGAACGATGAGCGCAATGTCATCATGGAGATTCGCCCCGCCGCAGGGGGCGAGGAAGCCGCGCTGTTCGCCGCTGACCTTGCGCGGATGTATCTGCGCTTCGCCGAGCGCAAAGGCTGGAAATACGAGGTAATGGACGCCGAGCCGAGCGATTTGGGCGGCTACAAATACATCGTGTTCAGCATTCAAGGCGACGGCGCGTACAGCCACCTCAAGCACGAATCGGGCGTGCATCGCGTGCAGCGCGTGCCCGTCACCGAGAGCGGCGGACGCATCCACACCTCCACCGCCACCGTCGCCGTGCTGCCCGAAGCGGAAGAGGTCGATGTGGTCATCAACCCGCAGGATTTGGTCATCGAGACCTACCGCTCGTCGGGACCGGGCGGGCAGCACATGCAGAAAAACGAGACCGCCGTGCGCATCACGCACAAGCCGACGGGACTAATCGTCGCCTGCCAAGACGAACGGTCGCAACTGCAGAATCGCGAGCGGGCGATGCGCATCTTGCGGGCGCGCCTGTACGAGATGGAGCAGGAGCGGCTTCGCGCCGAGCGCGACCAGCAGCGACGCACCCAAATCGGCACGGGCGAACGCAGCGAGAAAATCCGCACCTACAACTTCCCCGACCAGCGCATCACCGACCATCGGATTGGGCTGACGCTGCACGACATGCAGGGCGTGCTGGACGGCGACCTGCAGCCGTTTATCGACGCGCTGCAGGCGGAAGAGCAGGCGCGTAAGCTGGAAGCGCTGGAGATTGGGTAGGTTGCGCGGCTACTGGGGCAGTTGGCAGCCGTAGAAGGGCGTTTTCGCGCGCGGTGGGGTGCGCCCTGCCAGCAGGGCTTCCAACGCCTGCTGCGCATACGCTGTGCGCTCGTTGGTGCAATAGCGCCCGATGTTGTACGCGCCCGTGTAGACGATGCGCCCGCGCGCGTCCACAACAACTGCCGCAGGACCCGCCCACACGCCGAACCGTCGCGCCAGCCCGCCGCCCCGATCCACCAGCGCAGGGGTTTCGATGCCGCGCGCCCGCCACCTGCCCAGAACCTGCTCGTCGGAAGCACGGGTATCGTCCGTCAAAATCACAGTGATCAACTGCACCCCGTGGGGTTGGAAGCGTGCGACCAAATCGCGCACATGCGGCTCCATGAAGCGCGAGCAGGCGCAATCGGGCGACCAGAAGTTCAGCAGGGTAATCCTGCCGTGCAGTGCGCGTGCGCCTGCATCTGTCCGTAGTTGTTGCACGGGCGCGGGCGGTTGCTGGGTGGGGTCTATGTCTGCCGCGCCTGCTGGGCGCGGCGCGGGCGTCAAAAAGCGCAACTCCATCCGCCAGTAGGTAACGCCAATCAGCACCAGCCAAAACGCGAGAATTAGCCCCGTAATCGCTTTTTGCGTGTTCATGGCTGTATAGGAGGTGTGGGGCGGCGTCCGCCGCCCCACAGCGGTCGTCGTTATGCCGCTTTGGGCATCTCGGAGGCAGACTCTTCGTCGCTGGTGCGGAACTGGTTCAGCCGTTCAGCGACTTGGCGCGCCGTCTGGTCGGTCATCTCGATTTGGACAAGCAGGTTGCGCACGGCTTCGAACTGCTGGCGAATCGCCTGCTGCACCTCTTGGGTGGAAGCGGTCGTCTGCTCGCTGATTGCGGCGACGCCGTGAATGATTTCGTTGATCATCTCCACCTGGTGGGTCGTGTTGGCGGTGGTTTCGAGGCTGGTGCGCACGGTCGTGAGCAGCTCGTCCATCTGTTGGGCGATTTGTTTGAGGATGTGCTGGCTTTCGGCGGCGCGTTCGGCGTTGTGTTGCGCGGCGTCTTCAATCGCGCGGCAGTGGTGGATGACCAGTTCGCTCGCGCGGTGGACGCCTTGCGCGGCAGCCTCGACGCTCTGCAGTTGCGTGCGCAGGTTCTGGAACGCGCTGACGACCTGCTGCAGCGCGTGTGTGGCGACCTCGCGCAGCCCCTGATTCCGCTCATCGCCGCGCATGCGCACGATGATGCCCTGAATATCGCGCGTCATCTCTTGGATGACGGCGTCGATCTGCTTGGCGGCGTCGGCGGAGCGGTTCGCGAGCGCGCGCACCTCGTCGGCGACGACGGCGAACCCCTTGCCATGTTCGCCAGCGCGCGCGGCTTCAATCGCGGCGTTGAGCGCGAGTAGGTTCGTCTGACGCGCAATCTCGGTGATAGTGGTCAGGATTGTGCGGATGTCGGACGAGCGTGCGCCGAGTGTATCTGCTTGCTCGCTGGCGCGTTGCACTGCTTCGTCCAGCGACGCCTGTGCATGGTTGACCTGCTGCAGGATGGCGTCGGTCGCCGCGCTCAGTTGCTGCACCGCCTGAATGGCTTGGCTCACGGCGTGCGCCGATTCGCTGGCAGCGTCGCTGGCGTTGACCGCCGCCGTGCGCTGCTCCAGACTGGACTGCACAATCGCGTCGGCGTTCTGCGCGACGGTCTGCGCTTGTGTGGCGACCTGCTCGACTTCCTGCAGTTGGCGCTCGGCTTGCATGCGCGCCTCGTGCGCCATCTGCGCAATCTGATGCATCTGTGCGGCGGACTGCTCAATCTGCTGTGCCTGCGAGCGCGCGCCCTCACTGACCTCTTGGATGGAGCGTAGCACCACCTCGCCCAGTCGGTTGATGTGGGCAGTCTCCTCGCGCACGCTCTCGGTCTGCGCGACGATGGTATGCGCGGACTGCTTCGTCTCGGCGATGTTGTGGTTCAAGCGCGCCATCAGTTGGTTGATGACGCTCACCGTGCCCCACAGCGGCGACCGCTCGTGCCAAGCGATTTGCGCCGTGAGGTCGTTGCCTGCAAATCGCTCGCTGCTCAGTTCCTGCCCCAGTCGGCTCAGATCCTCCGCTTGCCGCCATTCCGCCTCGCCCTGAATCGCCTGCCAGACCAGAATCGCCGATTCCAGCACCACAAACAGCGCATGAACGAGCGTTAGCACAAAGTAGTTGAGGTTCGTCGTGTAGACATACACGGGCAATCCCAACCACTGCAGCAGCGCGAAACTGGCGTGATGCACCGCAATCGTGCCTGCCGCCGCGACAATCACCCGCCAATCACGATAGACGCCCAGAATCGCCAGCGACGCAAACACATGGAAGTGCAGTTCGGTCACACCGCGACACTGGTGGATAAACAGCCCCGAATAGACCATAAACGCCGCGCCGATGACCAGCCGCGTGAGCAGGCTGCTGGGCTGGGTGCGTGCAAAGTACGCCGCCACCGCCGAAGTGGTCAACCCGACCAGAAACGCCTCTTCGAAGGTGCGATACCAGAGTGCCAGCAGCAACGACACGCCGAAATGCGCCCAGAGCATCAGCGCGAATCGCTGATCCCACTGCGCGCGCGTCTGTTCAATTGAAAAATTCCATCTTTTGGGTGATTTGATTTCTGCCCCGTCCATAGTTGCCTCCGTTCCCCAATTATCGGCAGGCAGGAGCAATCCTTTAGGTGGCTAAGCGTTTCACGCGCTTAACGGGTACACTTTAGCGTGGAGGCGATAGGGGCGTGTTCTTTGTCTCAAAACTATTTGGGCGTTTCGGGCGCGACTTGGGCATCGACCTGGGCACGGCGACCACTTTGGTGCATGTGCGCGGCAGAGGAATCATGCTGCGCGAGCCGTCGGTAATCGCGATTGACCAAGACACGCGCAAGGTGCTGGCGGTCGGCGAGGAAGCCAAGCGCATGCTGGGGCGCACGCCCGCCAACATTATCGCCGTGCGCCCGCTCAAAGACGGCGTGATTGCCGACTTCGAGCAGACCGAGAAGATGCTGCAATACTACGCCAGCAAGGTCTCGCGCCACCGCTGGATTCCCCCGCGCATGGTGGTGGGCATCCCCAGCGGGGTCACGGAGGTAGAGCGGCGCGCGGTGCTGCAAGCGGCGATGCGGGCAGGCGCACGCGAGGCGTATGTGATTGAAGAGCCAATGGCAGCCGCAATCGGCGTCGGGCTGCCCGTCGTGGAACCCACAGGCTCGATGGTGGTGGACATCGGCGGGGGCACAACGGAAGTCGCCGTCATCTCGCTGGCGGGGATTGTCGCCAGCCGTAGCATCCGCATCGCGGGCGACGAAATCGACGAAGCCATCGCCAACTATGTACGCCGAACCTACAACCTGTTCATCGGCGAGCGCACCGCCGAGCAGGTCAAAATCGAAATCGGCTCCGCCTTCCCGCTGGAGGAGGAACTCAGCATGGAGGTCAAGGGGCGCGACCTGATTAGCGGGCTGCCGCGCAGTGTGGTGATTACCTCCGAAGAGATCCGCCACGCAATTGCGGAACCCGTGAACGCGATTGTAGAGGCGGTCAAGCAGACGCTGGAGATCACCCCGCCCGAGTTGGCGGCGGACATCATGAACTACGGCATCGTGCTGTGTGGGGGCGGCGGGCTGCTGCGCGGGCTGGACAAACTGCTGCAGCACGAGACGCAGATGCCCGTCTCGGTCGCCAGCGACCCGACTTCGGCGGTCGTGCTGGGCACGGGCAAGGTGCTGGAGGAACTGGAGAGCAACCCGATGCTGCGCAAGGTGCTGCAGACGGCGCAGGCGCCGCGCAAGAGGTGAACGCGATGCGACGCCGCCGACGGTATGCCTGGGCGTTTCTGGCACTCGCGGGGATGCTGCTCGGCGTCTACCACAACCACCGCGTGCATCACGGCGAGGCGAACCTGATTACCGCGCTGATTCGCGGGCTGCTGACGCCCCTGCAGCGCACGGCGCAGTCCACCACCGAGAACGCGGGGCAACTGCTGGCGACGTTGACCCACGCACGCGAAGCCCTGCGCGAGTACGACCACCTCGCGCTGGAGAACGCCCGCCTCAAGCAGGAGTTAGAGCAGATGCGCGCGGTCGCGGCTGAAAACGAGTCGCTGCGCCAGTTGCTGCGCCTGCGCCCGCAACTCGCGGGCGAGTGGCAGGGCTGCCGCGTCGTTGCCGTCTACCCGCAAGCGGGGCAGCAGACGCTGATTATCGATCGCGGCTCGCGCGACGGCGTTATGGCGGGCGCGCCTGTGGTCGCGGGCGAGGGGCTGGTCGGCGTCGTGGAGCGCGCGGACGCAACCACCAGCATCGTGCGCATGCTGATTGCGCCCCGCATGGCGGTCAGCGTGCGTGTCTTGAACGCGCAGAAAGCCAGCACGGGCGTGTGCGAAGGGCGCGGCGAGAGCATGCTGCTGCTCAACTTCATCCCGCCCGAAGCCCCCCTGCAAGCGGGCGACCGCGTCGTCACGGCAGGACTGGGCGGCAAGTACCCCCCGAACCTGACGATTGGCGTCGTGGAGCGCGTGTGGCTCGATCGGCAATACTCGGTCAAAAAGGCGTGGGTGCGCCCTGCGGTGGATTTTGAACGGCTCGGCGTCGCGCTGGTCAAACGGGGACGATGACGATGGAGACGCGCACGCGCCTGCCCGAATTCCTGCGCCCCCTGTTCTGGGATGTGGCGTTCCACACCCTCTCGCCCGAACGACACCAGAGTTTTGTCTGCCTACGGCTTATCGAGCATGGCGACTTGGACGCGCTGCGCTGGATGGTGAGCTACTATGGCAAGCCGCGCCTGCGCGAGTGGCTGATCGCGCGGCGTGGACGCGGGATTAGCCCCCGCGCGCTCTACTTCTGGGCAGCCGTGTTGGACATCCCCCAGCGCACGGTCAAGCGCTGGCTGCGCGAACGCACGGAACCGCTATGGCCGCCGAGTTCCACCTCGAGGTGATGCCTGCGCCGATGCAGCGCGTGTTCGCGACCGTTGCGCACGCGCCTCTCGTGGCGGACGGTGAAAGCGTTCCTCACCGAGCAGGCGCAGCGTGTGTTTGGGTAGCAAGCACCTGCTCCCCCACTTGACTTTTTCGTCAGCCACTGGGTAATATATGGAGCGAAGGAGATTCGGAGTGCGCAAGGGAATGCGCTTCAGGAAACCTTGGAACGGCTGACGCGCCCCTTCCCGAAACGCCTCAGAATCGACCTTCTAATCTAACTCATGGAGGAGGATGCTTCTATGAAGCGTTTACTCATTAGTGTGGCTGGTTTGAGCCTGATTACGGGCTTGACCTTCGCTCAGATGCGGGATGTCCCGCCTGGGCACTGGGCGTATCAGTCGATTGAGCAGTTGGTGCAACTGGGCATCATCGAGGGCTACCCCGATGGCACCTTCCGCCCGAACCGCACCATGACCCGTGCAGAGTTTGCGCAGGCGATTGCACGCGCCTACCGCAACATCGACCAGCGCTTGGTTGCGCTTAACCGACGCATCGAGGAGCTTGCGAACCGACCGCAAGGCGGCGGTCAGCAAGTTGACACCTCCGCGCTGGAGCGCCAGATCAACGAGCTTCGCGCGCAGATTGAAGAGCTGAAGAAGCTCAACGAGGCGATTCAGACCCTGCAGCGACTGGCGCAGACCTTCCAGCAGGAGCTGGCAGGACTGGGCGTCGATGTCGACACGCTGAAGCGCGACTTCGCGTCGCTGCGCGCCCGCGTGGAAGCGCTCGAAGGCAAGGAAGAGAAGTTCAAGATGAGCGGCGACCTGACCTTCGGCGTGTACGGCGCGCACAGCATCGACGCCAGGGATGTCTACACCCTCAACCGCACGACTCTCGGCCCTGGCCAGTTCCTGGAAGCCATCTCGGTTCCGCACGAGCTGGGGCTGACCTTCAGCGGGCAAATCAACGACGAGGTCACCGGCTCCGCCACCTTCATTCTCGGCAACTACCTGCCCTATGTGGGTGGGTCAGGCAAGTCGGCGTTGACTGTTGTGCCTTTCCCGCTGCCCTACGCGATTAGCAACACGGACATCGTGATTTGGGAGGCGTTTGTGAAGGCGCCGATTGATATCTTCGGCGCGAAGGTGGACTTGACCGTCGGTCGCTACCCTGCGAAGATTACGCCGTTCACCCTGCAGCGCATCAAGCCTGACTACTACCTGAACTTCCCACGCTACGGCGACGGCGCGTTCCGCGTGGATGGCGGCGCACTCGGCTTCAACTTCGATACCTTCCGCCTGAACCTCTGGGCAGCGCAGGTGAACCAGCAGTCCAACAACGGCGTGTTCAACACCCTGAACTTCCAGAACCACAACTCGAACACTGTTATCTCTAACTCGACCACCTCTGCGCCGATGGAGCAGTTCGCGGGCGCGCGCCTTGAGTTCGACGCCATCCGCGGTGAGGAGACCAACCTGACCGTCGGCGCGACCTACTATGCGGCGGGTATCGGTCCTGGACGGGACTTCATCTTCGTGCCTTCGGGAGTAGTTGCTGCCAACATCGACCGCGTGGATGTGTTCGGCGCGGACATCAAGGCGAAGTTCGCGGGGTTCAACATCGGCGTCGAGTATGCTCAGAGCGACTTCCTGAACAACACGAATCGCGTGTTGAACACGGACAACTGGGCGCTGGACGCGAACCTCGGCTACAACTTCAGCGAGAACCTCGGCATCACGGCAGGCTACCGCGAGGTGCGCCCGTACTTCGCCGCGCCGGGTGCGTGGGGGCGCATCGGCTACCTGTATAACCCGTCCGACCTGCGCGGCTTCTACGCGGGCGTCAACTACGCCGCATCCGAGGATCTGAAGATCAACCTCACGGGCACGTTCCTTGAGGGCACAGGGCGCGTGGCGAATGGCTACACCACCGGCGACGAACTGATTCAGGTGCTGGCGGGCGTCGACTACCGCCTGTCCGACCGCTGGAATGTATCGCTTAACTACGAGGGTGTGTACTGGAAGCTCGGTTCGCTTTTAGGCTCGCCCAAGCCCGTGTGGAACTACTTCACGCTCGGCGTCGGCTACAACCTCGGCGAGAACACCGCGCTGAATGTGCTGTACCAGATTCTGGACACCGACGGCAAAGGCGTCGGAGGCGTGTTCAGCGGCGGTCCTGCAGCAGGCAAGAACAGCGGCGCGGTGGCTGCCACCACGCTCAGCGTGAAGTTCTAACCCTGTTCCCCCTACTGTCGTACAACAGCCCCCTGCGGTCAGGGGGCTGCTTTCATTTCGAGTAGGATTTCGCGCACGGCTGCCGAATCGTATGGCGTGCAGGAGGACGCCCAACAATGAAAGCCGTAGTGATGGCTGGTGGGGAAGGCTCGCGCTTGCGCCCGATTACAGCGAACCGCCCGAAACCGCTCGCGCCCGTCGTGAACCGCCCGATTATGGAACATATCCTGCTGCTGCTTAAGGAGCAGGGCATCGAGCAGGTGGTCGCGACGGTCTACTACCTTGCGGACGCGATTGAAGGCTATTTCGGCGACGGCGAGGCGTGGGGCATTCCCATCCACTACTCGCTGGAGGACACCCCGCTCGGCACGGCGGGCAGCGTCAAGCAGGCGGAGGAACACCTGCGCGACGGAACTTTCGTGCTGATGAGCGGCGACGCGCTCACCGACATCGACCTCCAGCCCGCCATCGAGTTCCACCAGCGCAACAAAGCCATCGCCACCATCGTGCTGGCGCGCGTGCCCAACCCGCTGGAGTTCGGCGTGGTCATCACCCGCGAAGACGGGCGCATCACCCGCTTTCTCGAAAAGCCCTCGTGGAGCGAGGTCTTCTCCGACACGGTGAACACGGGCATCTACATCTTGGAGCCAGAGATCTTCCAGTATATGGAGGCGGGCAAGCCGTATGACTTCAGCCAAGACCTGTTCCCGTTGCTGTTGCGCGAGGGCAAGCCGCTGTACGGCTATGTGATGAGCGAATACTGGAGCGACATCGGCTCGCTGCAGCAGTATCGCGAGGCGCACTACGACCTGCTCAACCGCAAGGTGCGCCTGCCCCTGCCCGGCGAGGAGAGCATCCCCGGCGTGTGGGTCGGCGCGGGAACGACGATAGACCCCGACGCGCAGGTGATTCCGCCCGTGTGCTTCGGGCGCAACTGCCGTATCAAGCGCGGGGCGGTGGTCGGTCCCTACACCACGCTGGGCGACAACTGCATCATCGAGCCGAACGCGATGGTCGTGCGCTCGATTCTGTGGGACAGCGTCTATGTGGGCGCGGGCAGCCAAGTGCAGGGCGCAATCGTCGGCACGGGCGTCACCATCAAGGAGAATGTGCAGGTGCAGGAAGACGCCGTGATTGCCGACCGCTGCCACATTGAAAGCGACAGCATCATCCGCACGCGGGTCAAACTCTGGCCCGACAAGTATATCGAGGCAGGCTCCACCGTGACGATGAGCCTGATTTGGGGGGCGCGTTGGCGCGGCTCGCTGTTCCGCGATTTGGGCGTGTCGGGGCTGTCGAACATCGAGATGACCTCCGACTTCGCCGCCAAACTCGGCGCGGCGTATGCCTCCACCCTGCCGCGCGGCGCAACGATTGTGCTGGCGCGCGACACTTTCCGCGCCTCGCGCATGATCAAGCACGGCTTTATGGCGGGCGTGCTGTCGACGGGCGTCGATGTCGCCGACCTGCGCGCGATGCCCATTCCCATCACGCGCCACTACATTCGCGCGTCGGGCGCGGCGGGCGGCGTGTGCATCCGCGTCGCGCCCAACAATGTGCGCATGACGCTGATTGAGTTTTACGACAGGCGCGGCGTCTACCTGCCCAAGTCGGGCGAGCGCAAGATCGAGAACCTGTTTTTCCGCGAGGACTTCGCCCGCTGCGACGCCGACGAGGTGGGCGAGATTTACTTCGCCTCACGCGCGATTGAGCAGTATCAGGCGGACTTCCAGAAGCAGGCGCAGTTGGCGGAGTCGGCGCGTCCGCTGCGGCTGGTGGCGGACTTCGCCTTCAGCCGTGTGGCGGCGATATTCCCCACGATGCTGGGGCAAATCGGCTACGATGTGATTGCGCTGAACGCCTATCCTGACCCGCGCCGCTCGCCACGCACCCCCGCCGAACACAACGCCTTCGCCGAGAAACTCACGCAGGTCGTGCAGAGCCTGGGCGCGCACTGCGGCGTGATGTTCGAAAACGAGGGCGAGCGTCTCACGGTCGTGGACGAACAGGGGCGCGTGATCGACGGCAGCGCGCTGCTAACCGTCTTCGCACGGCTGATGGCGGAGACCTGTCCGGGCAAGCAAATCGCCGTGCCCGTGAACGCGCCATCGGTGATTGAGGAGATTGTCGCGCCCTACGGCGTGCAGGTGATACGCACCCGCGCCGATGTGCGCTCGCTGATGAACGCCGCCGCCGAGAACGCCGAGACGCTCTGCTTCGCAGGCGACACGCAGGGCGGGCTGATTTTCCCGCAGTTCCACCCCGGCTTCGACGCGATGTTCGCCTATGTGCGCCTGCTGGAGGCGACCCAGAAACTCGGCTGCACCCTCTCGGAGGTGTACGACCAAATCCCGCCGTTCTACACGCAGTACCGCGCGCTGCCCTGCCCGTGGGAACTCAAGGGGCGCGTGATGCGCCTGCTGGCGCAGGAGGTCAACGGGCGCACCGAGACCATCGACGGGCTGAAGGTCTACACCGACCATTCGTGGGCGCTCGCGCTGCCCGACGCTTCGGAGCCGCTGATCCACATCTTCGCGGAGGCGCGCACGCCCGAAGACGCCGAGCAGCTACTGGCGCAGTTCGTCGCGCTGGTGGAACGCTTCACGCAGAAGCCGTAGACGCCTCGCGCAGGTAGCGGGCGGCGTCTTCGGGCGCGGTGATGTTGATGCCGACGCCCGACCCCAGCTCGAAGCCCGCGTCGATGCTCAGGCGCGGCGCAATCCGCACATGCTCCCAGAACACGCCGTCGTAGCCTGTAGGCGCGGTGAACAGCATGTAGTTGTACGGCGGGTTGCCCAGCGCGGCGTACAGACGGCGCAGGGAGTCCTGCAGCACATCGGCAAACTCCGACAGGGCGTCGGCGTCCATCGTCGCCAGCTGCAGGGCAGGCGTGGTGGGCGCAATCGCCAGCTCGTAGGGCGCACGCGACGCAAACGGCGCGTAGACCACGAACCGCGCCGTCTGGTTCACCAGCCGCGTACCCTCGCGCACCTCCTGCTCCAGTATCGCTTCAAGCGGGTGTCGCCCGTGGCGGCTCTGGTAGCGAGCGACGCCCTCAATGTACCGCTGCAGCACGGGCGGGATGAACGGCAGTCCCACCAGCTGCGCGTGCGGATGCTCCAGCGACGCGCCTGCCGCCTTGCCCTCGTTGCGGAAGATGAGTACGCTCTTCAGTCGCTCGTTGCGCGTAAGTGTCTGCAGTCGCCGTTGGTACATACGCACCGCCTCGCGCCACTGGTGTGCGGAGGCGACGACGGGCGTCTCGTTGTGCTTCGGCGTCTCGATAATCACCTCGTGGACGCCGTAGCCGCCGAAGCGGGTGTAGATGCCCACGGCGTCGGGCGCGTCGTTAGCATCGGGCGCGAGCGCGGGGAACTTGTTCGGCACGGTGCGCACCCACCAGCCTGGCGTGTCGGGGGCAGTGCCCGCCTCGCGGAAGGCGTCCACTTCGGGCGGGGTCATCGCCTCGTTGCCCACACAGAACGGGCAGGTCGGCACGAACTCAGGCGCAGGCTCGGCGGTCGCCTCGGCTTTCTTAAAGTCGTGTGGGCGACGGCTGCGCTCCGTCGCCACAATCACACGCTCCTCGGTGATGAAGTCAATCCGTATCTCTGGCATACGGGCTATATTATGGCAGAGCGCCCCGACTGTTTTTGCGCGTCTGCAGGTGCGCTTCCCAGGTGGCGGGCGGTCCCAGCGCGGTCTTGACGGCTTCGAGGCTCGCCAGAAACTGCGCCACTTGCGCTTCGAATCCACGATCCGGTCGGTTGACATAGGCGCGTTTTGCCATTTCCAACACCTCCGCTTGTATGATTCGCGTGTGCGGCGGGATCTCCTGCCGCTCCGCAGGGAGTTATCTCGCGTCCGCCGGGAATGAGGGTGTTCGAAAATACCATTCTCTGCGCCCTGTCGGCCACCCGACTAACACGACGCACAAACAATCGCCCCCATCGCCCCACACACGCAACCACTACACCAAGCTCCATAACATCAACATCCCCCAACGCCCAACCATACGCCCCCAAACGCCCCAACGCCCGCACACGCGCCGCGTCCCGAACCCCCTGACGCACACCCGAAGCGTGCCCAAAGCGGGCACAGGCTTCGGGGGCGAGGCAAAAGAGCAGGTGGCGATACGAGGCGCGTCGGGCGGTGCGCAACAGGGCAAGGGTGAGGCTGAGGGCTTCGGGGTAGAGGGGCTTGCGTCCGTTGGTGCGGGGGCGTGGATGTTGCTGAGTGAACTGAAGGACGGCGTGATCGATGGCGCGTGCGGGCAAGGTGCTGCGCGTGATGCGCGGGTTTCGGCGTTTCATCGGGTACCCCACACCGCACGCTCTATTTTCGAACACCCTCCACACCCCTTGACAAACGCCCCAGAGAGGGGCTATAATAGAGAGCAGTGATGCGCAGAGTTGGACTCTGCCGCACAGCACGAACCGTACAGTCTGTTGAGGCAGCGTAGTCGCTGCTGAGCTCAGAGCGCTTGATGTGCTCTGGATCCAAAATCGTTGAACAGGAGGATCAGACGATGCGAGCGAGCAAGGTGTTATTCAGGCAGAAGGCGCTGCTAAGCGGCGCGTTGGCGTTTGTGGTAGGTGTACCGGTTTGGTCGCAGAGCCTGACCTGGCTTGGCACGCTGGGTGGTCGTTTCAGCCGGGCTTGGGATGTTTCTACCGATGGTCGTGTTGTTGTCGGTGACTCTGTGAACGCCTCTGGGCAGCGGCGTGCCTTTCGCTGGACTGCTGCAGACGGGATGGTGGATCTTGGCACGCTGGGTGGTCCTGAGAGCTGGGCTCGGAATGTTTCTGCCGATGGTGGTGTTGTTGTCGGCG
>JAIMAN010000006.1 GCA_023511915.1 Armatimonadota bacterium | reverse complement strand
CGTCTCGCTCGCATGGCGGCAGAGATGCGCTGCTTGGCAACGCCGTGAGCAGGCACGCCCGCAAAAAACCTACCCCTCTAAGGGAACCTACGGAGGGGGTTATGGAATTGGCACAACGCAATCGGCAGGAATCGCCCCGCGCGCCGCGAATCGCGCCCATGCTATGCATGTGGGCATCTTGACCGCGCCGTTTTCGAACGAGCCGCTGGAGAAGGTCTTCGAGTTCGCACAGAAACACGGGTTCAAAACGCTCGAACTCGCCTGCGGGTACGGGCATCCGCACCTGAACCTGGAGAACCCCGACACCGACGCGCTAAAACGACTAATCGAGCGCACGGGCGTGCGCCTGTCCGCCGTCGCGTTTTACACGAACAACACGCACCCTGACCCGACCGAGCGCGCCCGCAACACCGCAGGCATGCAACGCGCCATCGACATCGCGCACGCGCTGGGCGTGGAGGTCGTCTGCACCCTCGCGGGACATCCTGTGCCTGGCAAAAGCAAGATGCAGACCATCGAGGAAGACTGCGCCGAAGTGTTCCATCCCCTGTGCGAGTATGCAGGCGAGCGTGGGGTCAACATCGCGCTCGAAAACTGGTTCGCCACCAACATCCAAGCGTTAGACCACTGGCAGCGGCTGTTCGAGGTCGTGCCGCACCCGAATTTTGGGCTGAACTTCGACCCGTCGCACCTGCTGTGGCAGCAGATCGACTACATCAACGCGGTGTTCCTGTTCGGCTCGCGCATCTTCCACACGCACGCCAAAGACACTGAGGTGATGCGCACGCGCTTGGAGTATGTCGGCAATCAAGGCAGCGGCTGGTGGCGGTATGTGATCCCCGGACTGGGTAGCGTGCGCTGGGGCGAGTATATCGGCGCACTGCGGCGCGTCGGCTACAACGGCGTGCTATCCATCGAACACGAGGACGCCGCCGTCGGACGCGAAGAGGGCTTCCTCATCGGCAAGCGCTACTTGGAGCAGTTCATCGCGCCCGAGGTGTGAGCCATGCAGACGCCGACCCCGCAACAACTGATGCAGCAGTTCGCGCAGAAAGTCGCCCGCACCCGCGCCTACCGCTACACTTGGGAGTTCCAAGAGCGCGACGAGCCGACGGGCAAACTCGGCGCGAAACAAATCTACACGCTGGAGTTCCTGCAGCCGCACTACCGCAAGATGACCATCGTGCAGCGCGATGCGTTCAGCAACGGCGCGGTGCTGACCCACAACCCCGACCTCGACACGAAGGTGCACGCCCGCAAGGGGTTCATCCGCCGCGTGTACGAACGCAACGACCCCGAAGTCGCCCGCTTTTTCGAGACCGACTTGGGCTACATCCTCAAAGACCTGCAGCGGCTGTTTCGCGGCGCGAAGGCGGAGCCTGTCAAAAGCGTGCAGCAGGGGCAGCGCAACGGCTACCAACTCGTCTTCGCGTCGCCGAAAGACCCCGTGCAGCGCGTGAGCCTTACGCTGGAGCGCGCCGACCTGATGCCCCTGCGCATCGAGTACGCCGACGCGAAGGGCACACGCTCGCTGCGCGTCTACACCGAGTACGCCTTCCCGAACCTCACGAAGGATGACTTCACGATTTGACGCAGGCGCACCGCGAAGATTCCCCGCGCGACGGCAGGAATCCCGACGCGCGGGTCGAACCACGCGCCTATGAGACCCCGAACGCAACCGATTGCTTTTCTGATAGGCGTGTTCGCGCTGCTGGTCGGCGTCGCCGTCGCGCTGCAGCAGCCGAACCAACTCACGGAACAGGAAATCAAAGACGGCTGGAAACTACTGTTCGACGGCGAGAGCCTCAAGGGCTGGACAGTCGCAGGCATAGACGGCTCATGGGTGGTGGAAGACGGCGCGCTCCACTGCACGGGCAAGGGCGGCGGCGGGATGCTCTACGCCGACGGCGTTTACAAAAACTTCGAACTGAAACTGGAGTTCAAGGTCTCGCCCAAAGGCAACAGCGGCGTCTTCTTCCGCACTTGGGACAAGAACGACCCTGTGCATACGGGCATCGAGGTGCAGGTGCTGGACAGCTACGGCAAGGAGAAACCCAGCAAGCACGACTGCGGCGCAATTTACGACATCCAAGCGCCCAGCAAGAACGCCGTCAAGCCCGCAGGCGAGTGGAACAGCTACCACATCATCTGCAAGGACAACCTCATCGTGGTTTACCTGAACGGCGAGAAGGTGAACGAGGTGGACCTCAGCCGCTGGACGGAGGCGGGACGCAACCCCGACGGCTCGCCCAACAAGTTCAAGTACGCCTACAACACGATGACGCGCCCCGGCTACATCGCGCTGCAGAATCACGGGAACCCGATATGGTATCGCAGCATCAAGCTCAAGCCGCTGGACTAAGCCATGCGGCGCGGCGGGCGAAACTCCGCGAGGCAGTGTTCGGGGGCAAGAACCCGCCCGACGCGCTGCTGATTGTCGGCGCGGGCAACCTGTTCTACCTGACGGGCTTCACGGGGTCGTTCGGCGCGCTGTTGCTGACCCCCGACGCAGAGCGGTTCCTGACGGGGGGCATCTACGCCACCCAAGCACATGGCGAGGTCGCCGACATGCCGATTGTCGTGAACCCCGTGCTGAAGGAGTTCGGCGAGACGGTCGCCGAGACGGCGCAGGCGCTCGGCGTGCGGGTGCTTGGTGTAGAGAGCAGCACGTCGCTCGCGTGGCTGCAGGGGCTGCGCAAGCCGATGCGCACGGCGAAGATTCGCCTCAAGCCCGTCGGCGCGCCCGTGGACAAACTGCGCCGTATCAAAGACGCCGATGAGATTGCCCGCCTGCGCGCCGCCGCCAGAGTTGCCGACGCGACCTTCGAGCATATCCAACGCCTGTTCCAGCCCGAAATCGCCGAGTGGGACCTCGCGATGGAGATCGACTTCTACCTCCGTCGGCAGGGGGCGTACCCCGCGTTCGACACGATTGCCGTGTCGGGCGAGCGCACAGCCCTGCCGCACGGCAAGCCGACCGAACGACGCCTGCAAAAAGGCGACTTCGTGACGGTGGACTTCGGCGCACGGCTGGACGGCTACTGCTCCGACATGACGCGCACGGTGGTGATTGGGGCAGCGTCGCCCGAACAGCGTAGGCTCTACACCGCCGTGCTGGACGCCTTGAACCGCGCGATTGAAGCCATCCGCCCTGGCGTGAAGGGCAAGCAGATCGACGCGCTCGCCCGCCAGACCATCGAATCGCATGGGCTGGGCGACTACTTCGTGCATTCGCTGGGGCACTCGGTCGGGATTGCCGTGCATGACGGCGCGGGTCTCTCGTTCCGCGACAAGAAGCCGCTGGAGGCGGGCATGGTGCTGACCGTGGAGCCGGGCGTCTATGTGCCGGGCTTCGGTGGCGTGCGCCTCGAGCAGATGGTGCTGGTCAACCCCGACGGCTGCGAGTTGCTCACGCATGCGCCCATAGAGTTGCGGGAGTGTGGGCAGTAGTAGCCCATACCCCGCTCAGGTACACTATCGCCCGATGCGACACGGATGGACGCTCGTGGCAGGGATAGCGATGACGATAGCACTGGCGCAGGCACAGGCGGAGTTTCGCGGATTCTGGGTGGACGGCTTCAACGAGGGGTTCCACACGCCTGAGCAGGTGGACGCGCTCTTGCAGCGGGTGCGCACGGCGCAGATGAACGCGGTGATTGTGCAGATGCGCAAGCGGGGCGACGCGCACTACCTCTCGCCGCTGGAGCCGTTCGCCACGCAGCAGCAATCAGGCTTCGACGCGCTGGCGTACCTGATTCAGAAAGCGCACGGCGAGACCCCGCGCATCGAGGTGCATGTGTGGGTCAACTGCCACCCGATTTGGCCAGGCAGCGGCTGGCCCAACGACCCGAAGCATATCCTAAACCGCTACCCCGAAATCCAGACCGAAGACTACGACGGCAATCGGATTACCGAAGTCGGCTACGGCGGCGACTGGGGACACCCGCTCTATCACGAGTGGTTCACAAAAGTCGTGCTGGACATCGTGCGCCGCTACGCCATCGATGGCATCCACTTCGACTACATCCGCTACACGGGCGAGCGGTGGGGCTACAATCCCACGAGTGTGGCGCGGTTCAATCGCCGCTACGGGCGCATGGGCAAGCCCGACCCGACCGACCCGCTCTGGAAGCAGTGGCGACGCGACCAAGTGTCGGCGGTGGTGCGCAAAATCTACGCGCAGGCGACCGCGCTCAAGCCCCGCCTGGTGGTCAGCGGCGCGCTCATCACTTGGGGCGACGGACCCCAAACCAGCGACGATTGGGTGAACCGCTCCGCCTACCGCGCCGTTTTCCAAGACTGGCAGGGCTGGCTCAAAGAGGGCATTCTCGATATGGCGATTCCGATGGTCTACTACGACGAGTCGAACCCGTCGCGTGCAGCGTTTTTCCGCAACTGGGCGACCTTTCTGAAAGACCATCAGCACGGGCGCATCGGCGTCGTGGGCATCGGCAACTACCTCAACAGCATCGAGAACACGCTGAAGCAGGTGGAGTTCGCGCGTGCGCCGTCGCCTGCGGGCAATCGCGTGTCTGGGGTGAACTTTTTCTCATATGCGGCGACGACGGGCGTGGGCACGGAGGAGGGTTCGCGCCGCTACGACGAGGCGTTCTACCGCGCGCTGGGCGACTACTTCGGCGGGTGGGTTCCGACCCCGCCGATGGCGTGGAAACTCGCGCCGACGGCGGGGCATCTGATGGGCACGGTGCTGGACGCCCGCACGCTGACGCCTGTGGACGGCGCGACGGTGGAGGTCTATCGGGAGGGATCGCTCGTGCGCACGCTCACAACGGACGGCAACGGCTTTTTCGCGGCGGTGCATCTGCCCGCGGGCGTCTACGCGCTGATTGCCCGCGCGGACGGGCTGCCCGCGCGCTCGATTGGCGCGGTGTGGGTGACGGCAGGGCTGGGCGTGAACCTGCCCGTGCTGCTGGGCGAGGCGGAGGCGCAACCTGTGCGGCGCATCGAAAGCCTTGCCGCGCTGCCCGACGGCGCACCCGTGCTGCTGCTGAACACGGTCGTCGCGGCGGACTGGCTGCAACCTGACGCGCTGCTACAGGTACGCAACGCGCTCGGCGAGGCGACCGTTGCGGTCAGGGTAGACGCGCCCGCGCTGCCGCTGCTGCAGGGCGACCGCGTGGCGGTGCTGGGTATGCTCCGCAAGGGCGCAGACGGCGCACTCGTCATCGAGCAGGCGCGCGTTCACTGGCTCGGCGCGCTCTGACAGGGCGGCAGGAGTTTGGACGCGGACGCAGACCCGCCGCCCGATCCCAGCAGCCCCCAGCGATAATCCACCTTGACGGAGAGTTTGCGGCGGGCGGTCTTGTCGAACAGCAAGGTAATTGTGGGCGTTGCCTTGCGCGGGAAGCGGCGAATGGTGATGGGCGAGGCGGGCGACTTGGGCGGCTTGCCGTCTAAAGCGACCTCAAGTCGCATCTCGCGCAGGGCGGTCAGCCCCGTGTTGTAGAGTTTGAGGCGCACCTCCTGCTCGCCCGACGGCAACGGCGCGACGCAGCCTTCGATAACGAGGTCGCTTGAGTCCAAAACGACGCGCTCTGGCGGGATGGCGGGCGCGTTCGCGCGGGCAAGCGCGCCTGCGCCCGCCTGACGCGCAGCCAGCAACGAGGCGGCAAACAGCACGATTATCACCAGAAACGCAACCCATAGCGCCAGCGTCGTTCGCATCGCTTCACCCTTGCATCTCTGCCCGCAGCACTTCGGGCTTGACAATCCCGATGTACGGTAGGCTCCGATACTGCTGCCGCCAGTCCAGCCCGTAGCCGACCAGAAACTCGTCGGGCGCGTCAAAGCCCTTGTAGGCGATGGGGATGTCAATCAGCCGTCGGTAGGGGCGGTCTAAAAACACGCACACCTTGAGGCTGGCGGGCTTGCGCCGCTCCAGAGTCTTATAGATGTACGCCAGCGTCAGCCCCGTGTCCAAGATGTCTTCCACAATAATCACATGGCGCCCCGCGATGGGTTCGTCGAGGTCTTTGGTGATGCGCACCTCGCCCGATTGGGACTGGGGTCCGTAGCTGGTGATGGCGAGGAAGTCCAGCGTGTGGGGGATGGTCATCGCGCGGGCGAGGTCGGTCAAGAAAAACAGCCCGCCCTTCATGACCGTGACCAGGTGGGGGTTCAGCCCCGCGTGGTCGCGGTCAATCTGTTGCGCGATACGCCGTACCTTGCGCTTGATTTTGCGCTCGTCGAGCCACACGCGCTGGATAATCGGCGGTAGCGTCGGCTCGGGCAGCGTTACCGTCTGCACAGCTAAATTGTACCCGACGCGCTTATTCTACAAACAGGTCGCCCACGCGCACGGCGAATTCGGGCAGCAGCGGCGCGCCGTGCAGGATGTCTTTCTCGTGCAGCACCTCTACCGTGAGGTCGGCGCGATAGCGGTACACCTGCTTGCGCTCAGGGAACAGTAGCCACACCTCCTGCGCGCCCGACTCGAAGTATTCCGCCATCTTCGCCAGCAGGTCGCTCAGCCGCTCGCTGGGCGACACCACCTCGACGGCGAGGTCGGGCGCGCCCTCCACGAACCCTTCAGGCGCCTTGCCGTCAGGCAGGCGATCCGTGCGCATCACCGACACATCGGGCGAACGGATGTTGCCCTGCGCCATGCGGAAGCCTGTGCTGGAAGCAAACATAGTTGTCCCGCTCGGACGCGCCGCATGGAGTCGCGCACCCATCTCCACGCTGATTCGGCTGTGTCGCGCCCCTGTCGGCACTTCGACAAGCCTCCCGTTCACCAGTTCGTATTTGCGTCCGTCGTCGGGCAGGCAGAGCAGGTCTGCCTCTGTCCAGCGGCGTTTACGCTTCGGTAGCGTGCGCGTCTTCAGGGCTGGCATCGCGTATCACCCATTGTAAGGATACCCCGCGTAAAAAAAAGGCTCGGCATGCGAGCCTCTGGCAGAGATGCTCTCTGGTTTCAATCCTCACCCGCCTTGGATAGCAGGTGCACCAGATGCATAGGACGACCCTTGCAGAGTCTATAGACGGCGCATCTCTGCCTGTGTTCCGAGCGTTTTCAGTAATCTTCGGGCATTTCGCCGCGTCGTCCGCCCATGCCGCCGCCTGCGGGCGCGGCGGGTCCGCCCATCGGCGCGGTGGGCGGCGGCGCAGCCCCAAAGCCGCCTGTCGGTCCGCCCATCATCGGCGCGCCGCCCATACCCGCTGCGCCGACCGCCGCCGACAGCGGGTCTTCGATCTTGCGCGCCAAGCCGTTCAAATCGGGCGTCTGCGGCGCGGGCAACGGCTGCGGCATCTGATTGTTGCTAATCACCACCAGCACGATGAGCATCACCACGCCCAGCGCAATCACGCCTATCCCTATCGGATCCACACCCTTCTGCATCTGTTTGCCTCCGAAGCGTATTGTACCCGACGCACGGTTCGCGCCGCGCTGCCAGACTCCTGCAGGAAACGGCGCACAGGGAGCGAATTCGCTGGCGATGCGCACGCAACCCGAGACTGTGTACACCCTGCCGATTGGCGACCCGCGCCGTCAGTACCTGCTGACGGCGCGCCCCGACGAGATTGTCGATACCCACCGTCGCCGCGCCGTGAGCCTTGCCGAAATGACGCGCCTGCTGGAGCCTGCGACCTTTATCCTGATTGGCGAGTTGCACGACAACGCCCTGCACCACCAGTTTCAGGCGCAGGTGATCGAAGCCCTCGTGCAGGCGGGGCGCAGCGTGATTGTCGGCATGGAGATGTTCGACCGCACAAAGCAGCCTGAGCTGAACCTCTGGACGCTCAATCGGCTCCGCGAGGCGGAGTTCATCGAGCAGAGCGAGTGGCGCACGCAGTGGGGCTTCGACTTCGCGCTCTACCGCCCCATCTTCGAGGTGGTCTACCGCCATCGGCTGCGGCTGGTGGGGCTGAATGTGCCGCGAACGCTGGTGCGCCAAACGGCGCGCGGCGGCTGGCAAAGCATCCCCGAAGCCGAGCGATTGGGCATTCCCGACCCTGACCTTAGCATCGAGGCGCACCGCAAATTGTTCTACGCGCTGCTGGGCGGCGGACACCCCACAGGACAGCAGGGCGACGACAACTTCTATGCCGCGCAGGTGGTGTGGGACACAGGCATGGCGGACACCGCGCTGCGCTATCTGGAGCGCACTGTGCCCTCGCCACGCTTGGCGTTTGTGATTCTGGCAGGGAACGGGCATGTGATGTACGATGTGGGCATCTCGTTGCGCTTGCGGATGCGCACGACGCTGACAACGCGCGTGATCGTGCCGCTGCCGCCGAGCGACAAGCCCGTGCAGGTGCGCGCGGCGCTGGGCGACTTCGTGTGGCTACCCCGCGCGTAGCCGACGCAGCGCGGCGCGCGCTACCGCCTCCGCAGGCGGCATCACAGGTTCGCGAAACTCGGCATACGGGAACAGCAGTTCGAACGCCCGTTCGAACGCCCTGCGGAAGATGCGGCTTTTGAACATTCCGCCCGTCATGGCGACAGTGAAGATGTCGTCGCGCTCGAACAGTTTCGCGGCGCAGGCGAGCGCGTCGCGCGCCAACTCCTCGCCTGCCTGACGCAGGATGAATTTCGCCCGCATGTCGTCGGCGCGCGCCGTGTCCACCACATGCATAGCGAACCCCGCGACTACATGGCGCGGCACGCCCCGCTCGTAAAACAGCGGCACGAGTTCGCGCAGGTCGCGCACGCCGAAGTAGCGTTGCACCGCCTCAACCAGCGCGGTTTCGCGGTCGCGCCCGTCCCATGCGCGCACAGCGGCGCGAATGGCGCGCATGGCGACATCATACGCGCTGCCCTCATCGCCCAGCAGCGCGCCCCAGCCGCTCATTTGCGCCTTTAACTCGTCGTCCACGAACCCGCCAATCAGCGCGCCTGTGCCCGCAACGACCGCTACCCCATGCGCCGTCTCGACGCCCGTGCTGAGCATCGCCATGCGCGACTCTTCAATCGGGTAGGCAGGTGGGTTGCCCAGCCGTTGGAGAACCCAGTCCCAGTTGGCGCGTGTGCCCGCGGCGCAGTAGCCCAACGCACGCACGGGCGCGTCGATGCCCCCCAGCGCGCCGTTCAAGGCGTCCTCGAACGACTGGCGCTGCGTCGCCTCATCTACGAAGTTCAAGTTGGCGGGACCGCCCTCGGCGTATGCCAGCCGCTCCCCGTGCTCGCTCAGCACGGCGCAGCCCGTTTTGGTGCCGCCGCCCTCCAGCCCGACAACGACGCCCATACTCGCGCGCGAGTATACCCTGCACGCGCCGCGCTGGGGTATAATAGCACACCGCGCGGAGGGGTGGCCGAGTGGCTGAAGGCGGCGGTCTTGAAAACCGCATCCCACCTCGTGTGGGACGGGGGTTCGAATCCCTCCCCCTCCGCCACTGCTGTGAAGGGGAGTCGCGTGTGAAACGCTGGTCGGTTCGGATTGCGCTCGCGCTTGTGGGCGGGCTTGGCTCGTATGTCGGGCTGAGCGCGCTGCTATTTGTGGCGGCGACGCATCGCGCCAGCCTCTCGCAAGAGGCGCACCAGTACCCCCCGTTGCCCGCGTTGCGTCCCGACGACCGTCTGCTGATTGTCGCACCGCACCCCGACGATGAAGCGTTGGGCTGTGGCGGGCTGATTGCGACCGCGGCGGCGCAGGGGATCCCCGTGCGCGTGGTGTACCTGACTTCGGGCGATGCGTTCACCGTCGCCGCCGCGCTCACCGCGCGCGCTGCGCCTGACCCCGACGAGTGCTTGCAGTTGGGGCGATTGCGCATGCAGGAGGCGCGTCGCGGGCTGGAGACGCTTGGGATGCGCCCTGACGATGCCGTGTTTCTGGGCTACCCCGATCGCGGGCTGCTGCCGATGACCATACGCCCGAACCGCGTGCAGGAGTCGTGCGCCACGCGCGCCCGCGCCGTGCCCTACGCCGACGCGCAGTCGCCCGACGCGCCGTACCTCGCGCCCGCGCTGATAGACGACCTGCGCCGCGCGATTACCGCGTTCCAGCCGACGCGCGTGTTCACCACCCACCCACTGGACGACCACGAAGACCACGCCGCCGCCGCGCTGCTGACCCGCGAGGCGATTGCGCAAGCCGTGCAAGCAGGCGAGATTGCCCCACCTGCGCTCTACTACTACCTCGTCCACTACGGGGACTGGCCGCTCCCGCAGGGCATGCACCCGAACCGCCCGCTGACACCGCCGCTGGGGCTTCTGGGCGAGCCGTGGCAGGTGTTCTGGCTGGACAACGCCGCGCAGCAGCGCAAGCGCGACGCCATCCGCGCCCACGAGTCGCAATACGCGATTCTGGCGCGCTTTTTAAGCAGTTTCATACGGCGCAGTGAGCTGTTCCTGCCTGCCTCGCCCCCGCGCCCGCGCTACACCCTGCCCACCGACGACAACCCCGCCGTTCATCTGCAGCCGCGCGCCGATTTGGCAAGCGTGCAGGCGCAGGCGGGACGCGAAGGCGTGCGGGTGAGCCTCGAAACGCGCGAACCCCTGCGCACGCCGTATCAAGTGGAACTGACCCTGCTGAGCGTCGACGCGCAGGGCAACTGGAGCGATACGCGCTGGCGATATCCGAACCGACGGTTGTCGGCGCGGCGCGCGGGCAACGCGCTGCATCTGTGGCTCCCGCACCGCCCGCTGGCGAACGCCGAACGCGCCTACCTACTCGCGCGAGTCAAACTGTACGGGGCGGAACTGGATCGGTCGGGCTGGCTGCCAATCCCGCTCCCGTCGGCAGGCGCGGAATCGGGCGTCCCAACTGGCGGGTCAGCGCCTCAATCCGCTCCATAATGAGTGCGCTGAAGGCGTCGCGCGCTTCGCGGTCGGTGCGTGCGCCGAACACCTCATCGTAGCGCACAGGCTCCCCGAAGGCGACCTTGACCTGTGCGCGGCGGGGCAGTTTCGCGCCTTTGCGCCACGCTTGCTCGCTGCCCACAATCGCCGTCGGCACCACAGGCGCACCCGAATGACGCGCCAGCAGCGTCACGCCTGGCGTCGGGGGCAGCAGATGCTCGCCCGCGCCGCGTGTGCCCTCGATAAAGATAATCACCGCGCGCCCGTCCCGCAGAAACTGCAGCGCGGTCTTGATTGCGCCCACATCCGCCGTGCCGCGCTCCACAGGGAACGCGCCCACCCTTCGGATGAGTCTGGAGAACAGCCCGTAGCGGAACAGCTCCGCTTTGGCGATAAACCGCAACTCGCGCGGGCAGGCGCAGCCAATCAGCGGCGGATCGAGCAGGCTCAAATGATTCGGCGCGATAATCGCCGCGCCCTCCAGCGGCACATTCGACGCGCCCTGCACCTCCAGCCGCCACACCAGCCGCGCAACGACCCGCACCAGCACCCAACCTGCGCGATACAGCCAATCGTCCGAGCGCACGACCATCACTCAATCACGAACTCCGAGCGCACCTCCGTCGGCATGCGCAGCGTCGCCGACGCCGAGCAGTATTTCTCGTCCGAGAGCTTGACCGCCTTCTCCACCGCCTTCGGGTCTAAGTTGTTGCCCTGCAGGTAGTGGGTGATCGTCACTTCCGTGAAGCGGCGGGGGTGTTCGGGGTGTCGCTCGCCGTGAATCTCAATGCGGTAGGCGGTCAGCTCCTGCTTCATCTTGCGCAGGATGGCTACGACATCCATCGCCGTACATGCCGCGAGTGCCAGCAGCAGGTGTTCCATCGGCGTCGCGGCGACATCGTTCCCGCCTGACTGCGGATGGGCATCGAACAGCACCTTGTGCCCCGTGATGTCGCACGCGCCCTCAAACAGCATGTTGCCTTTCCAGACCAGTTCGCCGTCCATACCTGTAAGGATACCCGTTGGGCAGTGTGCTTCAGCAGTGGGGATCATATTCCAGCGCGCTGAAATGTGGTATACTATTGACTGGAGGGCGTCCCTCTTAGGGGATGTGGATGATGATGCGATACATAACGCTCAGTCAAGCCGCGCAACGGCTCGGGATCGAGGAACAGGTGTTGCTCCAGTGGGCACAGCAGGGGTTCTTGCCCGTGTATGTGTCCAAGCCTTCCTCGCAAAAGCCGCGCCGAACCTACGAGAAGCAAGCCTTCACTTTCCTAACGACCCCAACGCCAACGCTCTACTTCGCCGTCGACGACATCGAGGAGACGGCGGAAGACCTTGCATGGAGCCGTCTCGGACGCAGGCACTGCTGGGACGAGGATGAGGACGCCTAATCAAGGTGATGTATGGCTCATCGCCGACATATTCAACCCTGAGAACAAGCATCGCCCAGCAGTAGTAATCAGCACTGCAGAGTACTCTCGTTGCCGAGGCGATGTGATCGTGCTGCCGATTAGCACCAAAATTGAACGCGCGAAATGCAAAACGGACTGCGTTTTGCATGACTGGCGCGAGGCAGGACTGCGCAAAGCCTCCTATGTGAAGTGCAACCCGATAACGCTCAAGCAGAACGAGTTGGTGGAGTATGTAGGACGCATTACGGACGCTGACCTTGCGGATGTTTTAGAGCGTTTCCGCCAAGCGTTTAGTTTTTGACTACAAATACAACACCCTGCCCCGATAGCGCTCCATCAGTTTCGCGTTGTGCGCGTCGCCGCCGTCGAGGTTGGCGGACATGAAGACGGGCGGGGTAATCCCGCGCTCCAGCAGGATGGCGCACGCTTCAGCGACGATGGCGTTCACCAGCGCTGCGCCCAGCACCGTCGAGACGGGCGCAACAGGCTGCGGAAAGCCCGCCAGATGCACCACTGCGTCCCCACGGGGCGCGCCGTTGTCGATCACCAAGTCGGCGACCTCGAACAGCCGATAGCCCGTGCTGGAGCGCGGCGACACCGACTGCGAGTAGTCCAGCGCGGTGAGCGCAATCACCTTCGCGCCCTGCTGCTTCGCATGCAGCGCGACCTCCACAGGCGCGGCGTTGCGCCCCGACACAGAGTGCACCAGCACGACATCGCTGGGGCTAATCGGAATGTGCTTCACCGCCGCCAGCGCGTAGCCGTCGATGCGCTCCAACGCGGAAGTGAGCGGCAGCGGGCGCACATCGCAGGTCAAGCCAGGAATGAAAATCGGACTGACGGGAACCAGCCCGCCCGCGCGGTAGGTGAGTTCCTCCGTGATGATGCCCGCGTGCGACGCGCCGAACACATACAGCACGCCGTCGCTTGCCAGCGCGTCGGCAATCCAAGTCGCCGCCGTCTGCAGCGTCTCCTGCTGACGCGCGTAGGTCTCCTGCAGCAGGCGCAACACTTGGGGGATGTAGTCGGTGCGCATTCGCTATGCTCCCCGCAGGGGTTGGTTAAGCTCGAAGCGTCCGTCCATCACGAGCGCGCATCTTGCTGTGCGCGCCGCCTCGCGCGCCTCGTCGTCGATCTCGCGCCCTGCAACAACGGGAGTTGCCACAACACCACGCTGCGACAGTATCTTCGCCCGTTGCACGGCGCGCTCCACATCGTTCCGCACAATCACCCACGAAACCTCAATCACCAACACAACTTCCTGACCGTCGGTCTTGCGCCAACCGCGCGCCAGCAGGTCAACAACGCTCAGTTCCTCACGCTCTCTCTCGGTCAGCGGCGCAACTGCTTCCAATGGTTCCTCCAAGTCTATCCAGTCGATGACCCTGACATCACGGAAGTACCTGCCAAACAGCGCACGCGCCTTGTTGCGGTAATACTGCTCCAGCGAAATTCCCTTGAGTTCGGCGATGGCGTCAGTGTTCTTTTGAATTTTCTGTTCCACTCGCTTGCTATTCTCCCGCATCTCTGCACGGATTTGCTCATCACCCGCGCGTATCTCTGCACGGAGTTGTTCCTCGCTCGCGCGTATCTCTGCACGGATTTGCTCAAAGCCTTCGCGCATTTCCGCACGCACGGAGTCAAACTCACGGCGCGTCTCCGCGCGAAACTCGTCGAACTCCGCAGGTAGGCGCGCTAATTCACGCGGCACGAGGATGCTGTATATCCTGCGCCGCCATTCCTCGTTCTGCTCCAGAAAGTCCGCCAGCTGCTCTACGGTCTCGATAATCGGCATAGCCATGCAGATTATACCCCTCACAGGCGGGTGTTTGGAGCCGATTCTCCAGCGGGTACACTGGGAGGCGACGATGTGGGATGGCTGGGACGCTGCGCCTGTACTCTTGGCGCTATAGACCGTGGGAACTTCCCGCGCGGGAATTGGGTATTATACAGTGCTTGTCAAGCGACTTGACAATACCGTACTCAACTTGGAGGGACGACGATGCGATTTGACAAACTGACGATTAAGGCGCAGGAAGCCCTGCAGGAGGCGCAACGCCTCTCGGAACAGTACCGCCACCCTGCGATTGACTGCGAACACCTGCTGCTGGCGTTAGTAAGGCAGGAGGGAGGCGTTGTGCCGTCGCTGCTGCAGAAACTGGGGGTTATGCCCCGCGTGATTGAGAGCGCAGTTGAGCAAGACCTGCAGCGGCGTCCGCAGGTGTCGGGTGCGTCCACCGTCGGCGCACAAATCACCCAGCGACTGAAGACCGCGCTGGATACCGCCTTCGACGAGGCGATGCGCCTCAAGGACGAGTATGTCAGCACCGAACACCTGCTGCTGGGGCTGGCGGCGGACACCGCAGGCGAGGCGGGACGCGCCCTGCGCATGCAAGGCGTCACGCGCGACGCCATCCTGCGCGCCCTGCAGGACATTCGCGGCGGACAGCGCATCACCGACCAGAACCCCGAAGAGAAGTATCAGGCACTCGAAAAATACGGGCGCGACCTCACCCTGCTGGCGCGGCAGGGCAAACTCGATCCCGTCATCGGGCGCGACGAAGAGATTCGGCGCGTAATCCATGTGCTCTCGCGCCGCACAAAGAATAATCCCGTGCTGATTGGCGAGCCGGGCGTTGGGAAGACCGCCATCGTGGAGGGGCTGGCGCAGCGAATCGCCACAGGCGATGTGCCTGACACGCTCAAGGACAAGCGCGTCGTGCAGTTAGACCTCGGCGCGCTGATTGCGGGCGCAAAATATCGCGGCGAGTTCGAGGAACGCCTCAAAGCCGTGCTGAAGGAGGTCACCAGCGCGGAGGGACAGGTTATCCTGTTCATCGACGAGATTCACACGCTGGTTGGCGCGGGCGCGGCAGAGGGCGCGATGGACGCTGCGAATATGCTCAAGCCCCTGCTCGCACGCGGCGAGCTGCGCACCATCGGCGCGACTACCCTCGACGAGTACCGCAAGCATATCGAGAAAGACCCCGCGCTGGAGCGACGCTTCCAGCCCGTCTATGTCGGCGAGCCGAGCATCGAAGACACCATCGCCATCCTGCGCGGGCTGAAGGAGCGGTACGAGGTGCATCACGGCGTGCGCATCAGCGACAGCGCGATTGTCGCCGCCGCCAAACTCTCCAGCCGCTACATCACCGACCGATTCCTGCCCGACAAGGCGATTGACCTCATCGACGAGGCTGCCGCCAAACTGCGCATGGAAATCGACTCCATGCCCACCGAGATCGACGAGATTGACCGCAAGATCCGCCAGCTGGAGATTGAGCGCGAGGCGTTGCGCCGTGAAGAGGAGAACCCGCAAGCCAAAGAGCAAATCGCGCGACTGGAGCGCGAGCTGGCTGCGCTCAACGAGGAAAAGAGCCGACTGGTCGCCCACTGGCAGCGCGAGAAGGAACTCATCATGGGCATCCGCGAGACCAAAGAGCGCATCGAGCAGACACGCTTCGAGGAGCAGCAGGCGGAACGCGCAGGCGACTTCGCACGCGCGGCGGAACTGCGCTACGGCGTGCTGCTCGAACTCCAGAAGCAGCTCCAAAGCCTGCAGGAGCAACTCGCCCAAGTGCAACAGGAGATGCAGCTCCTGAAGGAAGAGGTAGACGCCGACGACATCGCCGAAGTGGTCGCCAAGTGGACAGGCATCCCCGTGCAGCGGCTCAAGGAGACCGAGAGCGAGAAACTGCTGCACATCGAGGAACGCCTGCACCAGCGCGTGGTCGGGCAAGACGAGGCGATTATGGCGGTCGCGAACGCCATCCGCCGCTCGCGCGCGGGGCTATCCGACCCGAACCGACCCATCGGCTCGTTCATCTTTCTGGGACCGACAGGCGTCGGCAAGACCGAGTTAGCCAAAGCGCTCGCCGAGTTCCTGTTCGATGACGAGCGCAACCTTGTGCGCATCGACATGAGCGAATATATGGAGCGGCACTCGGTGGCGCGGTTGATTGGCGCGCCGCCTGGCTATGTCGGCTACGAAGAGGGCGGACAACTCACCGAAGCCATCCGTCGACGCCCCTACAGCGTCATCCTGTTCGACGAAATCGAGAAGGCGCACCCTGAGGTCTTCAATGTGCTGCTGCAACTGCTGGATGACGGACGCCTAACCGACGGGCAGGGGCGCACGGTTGACTTCCGCAACACGCTGGTGATTATGACCAGCAACATCGGCTCGGTGCTGTATCAGGAGATGAACGAGTTCAACAAGGAGGAGATTCGCGAGCAAATCATGCAGGCGGTGCGGGCGCACTTCCGCCCAGAGTTCCTGAACCGGATCGACGAGATTATCATGTTCAACCCGCTGGACATCCTGCAGATCAAGCGCATCGTGGACTTGCAGCTGCGCTACATCCAGAAGCGTCTGGACGAGCGCAAGATCACGCTGGAGCTGACGGAGGATGCGAAGCAGGAGTTGGCGGTTCGGGGCTACGACCCGCAGCTGGGGGCGCGTCCGTTGCGCCGCACGATCGAGCGCGAGATTCTGAACCCGCTGGCGCAGCGGCTGCTCGCCCGTGAGTTTGCGGACGGCGACACCGTGCGCGTGGACTATCGCGACGGCGCGTTCACCTTCGAGCGTGCGCCGAGTGCGTTGCCCGTCGCTTGAGGGGACATCCCCGCGCTGCGGCATATCGGCTGGGTCGCGCCGCGCTCACGGCGCGACCTGCAGCCACTCGTCCCAGCGCGTGGCGCGTGAGAGCGCGGTGTTGCTGTAGCGTCCCAAGTAGCTGCCCGAATCGGGATAGTAGATCGACAGCCCGTAGGAGTTGGGCACGCGCGCGCCTGCCCGTGTGTCGCGGTCGTTGGCAATCACTGCCAGCCCCAGCGCAGCGTGCAGGGCGTTCACGCGCTGGCTCAGCTCGGCGTCGTCAGTGTATTGCTTGATGAGCGCCGCTGCGTGCCACAAATCGCGGTACTCAGGGTAAGTGGAGTAGTTCTGCGCGTCTTGGCGGGCGCGGGCGAGCGCGTTCACATACAGCGTGCGCTTGGCAATCAGCTGCTCCGCCAGCGCGTCCAGCGCGTCGGCGACCGCCTCCAAGCGCGCCGCGTCCACCGCCGACTGCGTGATGTTGCGGTAAAACGGGTAGTTCTGGTGATACCAGCTCACAAAGATGCGCGGGATTGCGCTCGCCCACTGCGCAGGCGCGATGTCCGAGTTGTCCATCAGGGGCTTGAGAATCTCATGGTACGGGTAGCCCTCGCCTGGGGGGCTTTCCTCCGAGCCGACGATATAGCGGGCGATGTTGCGGCACTCGTAGGCGACTTCGAGCATCTGCATCAGCGAGGCGTCGAACAGCAGCACATCCATCACAGGGTCGGCGGCGCTGGGGCGGATAGCGGTCGGCAGCTCCCAGATTTTGATGCTGGTGCCCAGCTCGTCGTCGAACGACACGGCGCGCCCGCGAAACGCCGCGCGCGAGCGCCAGCCCGAACCGTGGTTCCAGATCACCAGCGCGTAGCGGTCGGCGGGGTAGGTCGTGCGCGCCCAGCGCACAAACTCGCGCAAGGTGTCCGCGCTGCCCATATCGACGCCCTGCCCCAAATCGTCCAGCAGGCGCGAGTTGACCCGCTGCGCGTCGGTGTCGTACTGAATCAGGTAGCGGCGCGTGCCTGTCCAGCTGCCCGACGGGGCAAAGCGCGCGGCGCGTTTCCACTGCACCACCACGCGCACATTCGGGTTGGTCTGAATCTGCTCCATCTGGTTGATGTTCAGCTCGCTGTAGTCGTCGAGGTCGTTCGCGGCGTTCATAAACACCATCACTGTCCACTGCAGCGCGCCGCGCCCGCCAGGCGGGGGATTCGGCTTGGCGCGTCCGCCCCCACCGCACCCCGCCAGCAGGGGCAGCAGCACAACCATTAGCCCGAACAACCACAGTGCGCTTCGTCTCATCGTCGCTCCACAGAGTGTACCCGCCGTTAGACGCATGGCGCAGCGTGGGGTTTCCCGATACCAAAGGAAATCGGTTCCCCCTGCAGTTCGGGGGAACCGTTGAAGAGGAGGTCAGACAGGGGGGGTTAGCAGCCGCTGCCGAAGTTGAACAGCACGGTCAGCAGGTCGGCGTCGTCTACAACACCGTCGCCGTTGATGTCGGTGTTCGGATCGCTGCCGCCGAAGTTGAACAGCACCTGCAGCAGGTCGGCGTCATCGACGCAGCGGTCGCAGTTCACATCGCCCTCCACCGCGGGGCGGTCGCCTGGGTTCAGGTTGCCCGGCGTCACTTGGCGATTGAACTCGCTGGGCGGTGTGCCGTTGTAGACGACGATCTCCTCGTTGTCCGTGCGGAACGGTCCCAAATCGCCTGCTCCCGTCACGCGCCCGATATCGGCTACGATGATGGCGCCATTCTGGAAGAAGATGATCCCATCAGGCTCCCAGACATCGCCGCCGATGGTACGGTCACTCACAGGGGATTCGAGCCCGTTCAGTTGCGTCGCGTAGACAACATCTTCCGCGTTGCCATCGAGCCATCCAAACGCCTGCACCGCCTCGCTCCACAGCTCATTGTCGATAGTGCCGTTGTCGTCCGCGTCGATGTCGTCGCCTGGTTGCCCCGTGAAGCCGCGCACGAGCGCGACCGTGTAGCTGTCGTTGCCCATACCCGCCTCAGTGAATGCAAACGAGATAACCGCCACTGCAGTTTCCGCTGCGGGCTCGGGGAGTAGTACCCCGTTGCCATCGCGCACCAGCAGCAAGCCGTTGCTGCCCGTGCTGTACGCGCTTAGGTCAACCGCCCAGTGGATATTGCCAGGGCTTATAAAGCCGGGAATCAAGTCGCCGTCGATGCCGATCAGCCAGTAGCCCTGCAGGGAGAAGTTCGGTCGGCAGCTCTGAATCTCGATGAACTCGCGTCCCGCATCAGGGGAGCCAGGCGGGTTGACCACCGCTTCCGTGATGCGCACCTGCGCTGTCGCGCAGAGCGCTAAGCCAGTCGCCACAACAATAGTCGCTATGCCTCTCATTTCGATAGCCTCCATTCAAAGAGTACCTATGGCAAGTTTAAATGCGCGTTAAGAAACGGATTTCTTAACACAACCTTAAACAGCCACAAGGTACTCTACCCTTGTAAGGAGATGAGCCATGCGTAAGGGATTCACCCTGATTGAGCTTCTGGTCGTGATTGCGATTATCGCGATCTTGGCGGCGATTCTGTTTCCTGTGTTTGCGCAGGCGCGCGAGAAGGCGCGCCAGACCGTGTGCGCGTCCAACCTGAAGCAGCTGGGGATTGCCCAGCAGATGTACCTGCAGGACTACGACGAGCAGTTTTTCACCCGACCGAGCGACAATTCCATACCGAATCGCTATTGGCAGGAGGATTGGTGGCCGTTCCTGCTGATTCCCTACATTAAGATGAAGCCGAGCGATATTCAGGGGGCGCGCGACAACTTTTTCAGCTGTCCGAGCAACCCGATTGTGATGTCGCCGAACTTTCGCACGCTCCCGTTGCCAGAATGGGGCTTGCGCATGACGCCGCGCCGCACCTTCGAGTTCCACATGAGCTACGCGCTGAGCGAGCATGTGCTGGACTACCCCGCGATTGCGACTTGGCAACAGCCTGCTGAGTCGCTGTTCTTGCTGGAGGTGCGCGGGCGAGATGCAATCAATCGACAAAATGCAACCGCGGATACGGACATCGACTGCGGGCAGCCGAACGAGATTTGGTTCCAGCATTCGGGCGGCACGAACATCCTGTGGATGGACGGGCATGTGAAATGGCTCAAGCCGAGTCTGCGCGGGGGCGACGGTAGCCTATCGAGACACTGGGTCTACCCGCCCTGCTGCGGGGGAGGCGATAACTTCCCGTTCGGTCCGTGGGCGCCGTGGGGCATGAACGCGCCGTTCCAGATTCGCTACTGCCAGTAAGCGGGGCGCGCGGTTGGCATGGCGGGCGGGACGCCCACGTTCCCAGCGCAGCGCGTGCTGGAAACGCGAGCGCCATACCAACTGCGCGTCCAAAGTTCCATGAATTGCCCCCCTCCTGCAGGTTCCCCTCGCGAAGCGGGGGGAACCGCGCCGGGTTCGGTTCCCCCTGCGAGCAGGGGGAACCTTAAGGAGGGGTTCTCGTTCATTCGTGCTTTTATGGACTTTGGCTTGGCGATTGGTATCATCACACCCCGCCAAGCGTAATCACTTTCCCCCAGTCGCCTTCGGGCAGTGGGCGGCAGGTGAACAGTACGACCTGCGTTTCGCGGGCAACGCGCATAAGCAGCTCCAGCGCTGCCTTGTGGCGCGCGGGGTCGGCGTACACAAACGGGTCGTCCAGCAGCAGGGGCAGGCGCAGGTCGTCGGCGAGTGCGTCCGCCAGCCCCAGCCTGCAGGCGAAGAAGAGCTGATCCAGCACGCCCGCGCTCCATGCCGCCGCGTCCTCTTGCACAGGCAGCGTCGCGCCGCGTTCGGGGTGATAGACCTGCAGGCTCAGGTCGTCGCCGAGTTCCGCCTGCGTGTAGCGTCCCAGCGTGAGGGCGGGCAGGTGCTGCTCGATGCGCGGTTTCAGGCGCGGGCGCAGGTCGCTGAGATAGCGCGTGTTCGTCTCGCGCAGCAGTTGCTCGGCGGTCTCCAGCAGGCGGACGCGGTATTGCAGTTGCTCCAGCCGTTGCTGGTCGCGCGTGTGTTCCAGTTCCAGCGCGTCGGTTGGCTCGTGGGCGGGCATCCCCTCCAGCATGCCCTCAAGACGCAGTTGCTCCTCGCGCAGGGCGTCCAGTCGCTGCCGTTCCTGCTGCACCCGCTCGTCCAGCAACAGCAGTTCGCGCTCAGGCAGGTCGTGTTGCGTGAGAGGGTTGCGCCGAATCTGCTCTTCCAGCCCCATGATTTGCAGGGCGAGTTCGCGCAGGCGGTCGCGCAGCGCTTTCGGGTCGGGCGCGAGGTGGTGGAGGGCGTCGCGCTGGTCGCGCAGCCGTTTCTGTTCGGCGAGTCGTTGCTGCAGGGCGTTCCAGCGTTCGCTGTAGCAGTGCAGCGCGTGCTGGAGGCGTTGCAGGATCTCGTGGGCATGCGCGTCGGGCGCGCCGTTGGCGGGCGGCGTTTCCACCGTGAGGCTCGCCTGCGCCAGCAGCGCGGTCAGTTGCTCCCAGTGGCTGTGCGCCTCGCGGCGGGCGGCGTCCAGCGCAGGCGTGAGAGTGTCGGGCTCGGCGTCGCGTCGCGTGCGCCACAGCCCTGCAACGGCGAGGGCGACCAACCCCAGCCCAAGCGCGATTGCCCCCAGTGCGGGCGCAATGCCCCACAGCGGCACGCTCGCCACGCACAGCGCCAGCCCCAGCACGGCGTAGCCGACCCGCGCCCGCGCGCGCCCGACCGACGCCTGCTGCGCGCTCCGTTGCGCTTGCGCCTCGCGCTCCAGCGCTCCCAAACGGCGCACGGCGTCCTGGTAGCGCACCCACGCGGCGTCTACCTGCGCCTTGTGGTCGTCGGGTAGGGCATGCCATGCGGCGAAGTCGCGCTGCAATTCGCTCTCCAACTCCTGCAGGCGTCGCTCGATTTGTTCCAACTGCTCGATGTGCCGTTGCTTCGTGTCCGCCTCACGGCGCAGGCGTTCCAGCGTCGTGCGTTGCTCGTGCAGGGCGCGCCAGCGCTCCAGTAGCCGCTCGTCCCGCTCAAGTTGCTCGCGCAGGGCGTCCGCTTCCTGCTGGGCTTGGCGCAGGCGTTCACGCAGGGTGTGTCGCTGCTGCTCGGCTTGGCGGGCGGCGTGCAATCGTTGCTCGGTTTCGCGCAGGCGGTTCTGGGCGCGTTCGATGTCTTGGCGCACGCGGCGTCGCTCGGTCTGCAGCGCGGTCAGGATGCGATCCAAGTCCGTGTTCACCGCGCTCTCGCGCAGTTGCTGCTGCAGGGATTTGAGGTCGCCTTTTTCGATGCGTGCGACGGCGCGCTGGGCGACGCACGCGGTGGCGCGATACACGGGCTGCGGCACGCGCCAGAGTTGCTCCCAGCGTCCGCGCGCCGCCTCGCCCGACAGCGTCTCGCCGTTATGCTCCAGCACAAACTCGGCGCGTCGGCGCGGCTCATCGAGGGGGTGGAACTTGCGGATGCGGATGCTCTCCCCGCGCAGTTCCAACGCCAGTTCCAGCGTCCAGCCGTGTGGGTGTCCCCAGTGGATGCGCTCACGCACGGATTGCGCTGTGGAGGTCGGCTGCGTATACAGGGCGTCCAGCAGCGCGGCAAGCACCGTGCTTTTGCCCGACTCGTTCGCGCCGACGATGCAGGTCAGCCCCGCGTCGAACTCGAACACCGTGCGCTCGCGGAACCGCCCGTAGCCCTCCAGCGCAAGCGTGATAAAGCGCATCACAGTCGCCCTCCGCGCAGCAGATAGAGGCTCAGTTGCGCCGCCTCGCGGTACAGGGCGGCGTCCTGCGGGGCGCGCGACTCATATGCCTGCGCCAGTTGCGTCAGCAGGTCTTCGAACGGCGTGCGCGGGGTGAGTTCGCCCGCTTGGTAGGCGGGTTGCACCTCCAGCCAGAGGCAGCGCGGTTGCAGGTACTCGGCAAGCGTCGCGGCGTCCAGCGGCTCGTCGGCGTTCCAGCGACCGACAAGGCGAATGGTTGCGACCGTTTCGGGCGTCAGCATCGCCGAGAGGTCGTGCAGCAAGCCCTGCGCGTCGCGATAGGGCGAGACATCGCAGGTCAGGATGCCGTCGGGCGCGCTGTCGGGGTAGCGCGCCTCGCCTGTGGGCAGGTGCGACACGCGCGCGGGCTGACCCTGCTGCAGGTCTACAAGGCACATCGTGGCGGGCAGTCGCTGGCGGGGCAGAATCATCTCAGGCGCGCCGCTGTACCAGCACACGGTCTGACCCTGCGTCCACTCCTGCGGCGAGTGCCAGTCGCCCAGCGCGACATAGTCCAGCCCGCTCGCGCCGATCCATGCGGGCTGGATTGCGCCCTGAATGCCTGCGGCGGGCATCGAGCCGTGCGTCAGCGCGAGTTGCAGCGGCGCGCCGTGCGGGTCGCGCCGCAAGGCGGTCTCCCAACGCACGGCGTCCCCTGCAGGGCAGGCGACAATCTCCACATCCAGCGTTGGCAGGCGCAAGCGTCCCGTCTCCGCGAGGAAGTGCAGATTGCTTGGCAGCGCGGCGTCGCGGAACGGGTGTCGCTCGGCAGGGTCGTGATTGCCGGGGATGACCACCGTCGGCAGGCGCGCGTCGGCGATGGTCTGCAGCGCGAAGGCGACCCACTCGCGTCCGACGCTGGGGCTGTCGAACAGGTCGCCCGCAATCAATACCAGCGCGCACCCGTGCGCCTGCGCCTGAGTGAACACGCGCTGGAACGCCCGCTTGAGTCGCTCCTGATGCGCCGACGCCGAGTCGCCCAGATAGCCGAACGCCCTGCCCAAATGCACATCCGCCGTGTGGGCGAAGCGGAGCATGCGGTCTCGATTCGCCCATAATGCGCGCGCTCCTGCTACTCGCGAACGGCAGGAATCGGCGCAGGCGCGGCGAATCTCTGGAACGCAATCGCCCTAATTGCGTATATCCATGAGGTAGACGCTATGCCGAGAAAGAAAACTTCGCCTGTATCGGAACCTGTGGAGACGCCTGCCCGACGGCGGCGGCGCGTGGTCAAACGGCGCGTGGAAGTGCCAAGCGCGTTGCCCATCCTGCCTGTGCGCGACAATGTTTACTTCCCGAACACGCTCGCGCCTGTGCTGGTGGGGCGCGAGAAGTCGCTCCGCGCCGTCGAAGCCGCGCTGGAGATGCACAACAAACTGATGCTGCTGGTCACCCAGCGCGATGTCACCATAGAGGAGCCGACGCTGGAAGACCTGTTTGAGGTGGGGGTCGTCGCCGAGATTTTGCAAGCGATTCACGCGCCCGACAACACGATGCGCGTCGTGTTTCGCGGGGTGCAACGCGCGCGACTGGTTGCGCTTCAGTCCGACGAGCCGTACCTGCTGGCGCGGATTGACCCCATCCCCACGCGCGAGGCGAAACTGACCACCGACATCGAGGCGCTGATGCGCTCGGCAGTCGAGATGTTCGAGGAAATCGCCTCACACGAGCGCAGCATCCCGCCCGAAGTCGTCGCCACCATCGCCTACATGCAAGAGCCAGGGCGACTCGCCGACACAATTGCGCACTTTGCGCCCCTGCGCTTCACCGACAAACAGAAAGTGCTGGAGACCGTGCCTGTCAAGGAGCGGCTCGAAACGCTGGTACACCTACTGCGCCACGAGTTGGAGGTCGTCGAGCTACAACAGCGCATCCGCGACCGTGTGGAGCAGGAACTCGGCGACACGCAACGCGAATACTACCTGCGCGAGCAACTCAAAATCATCCAGCGCGAACTGGGCGAACGCGACGACCGCTTCTCGGAAGTGGAAGACTACCGCAAGCGCATCGCCGAGTCGGGCATGCCCGAAGACATCGCCGAGCGCGCCCTCAAAGAGGTTGACCGCCTCGAAAAGATGCCCTTCGGCTCGCCCGAAGCGTCGGTCATCCGCACCTACCTCGATGTGATGCTCTCGCTGCCGTGGCAAGAGCGCACCGAAGACCGCGTGGACATCGCGGAAGCGGCGCAGATTCTGGACGAAGACCACTACGGGCTTAAGAAAGTCAAAGAGCGCGTGCTGGAGTTCCTGGCGGTACGCAAACTCGCAGGCTCGCTCAAGGGACCGATTCTGTGCTTTGTGGGACCGCCGGGCGTGGGCAAGACCTCGCTGGGTCGCTCGATCGCCCGCGCGCTGGGACGCAAGTTCATTCGCGTGTCGCTGGGCGGCGTGCGCGACGAAGCGGAAATTCGCGGACACCGACGCACCTACATCGGCGCGATGCCCGGACGCATCATTCAGGGGCTGCGGCAAGCGGGCACGCGCAACCCCGTGTTCATGCTGGACGAAATCGACAAACTCGGCTACGACTTCCGCGGCGACCCCACCTCCGCCCTGCTGGAGGCGTTAGACCCCGAACAAAACGACAAGTTCTCCGACCACTATCTGGAGGCGCCGTTCGACCTGTCGGATGTGATGTTCATCACGACGGCGAACACGCTGGAGACCATCCCGCCGCCGCTGCGCGACCGCATGGAGATTATCCAGTTCTCGGGCTACACGGAGGACGAAAAGCTGCACATCGCGTGCGATTACCTGATTCCGCGCGTGCTGGAGCGGCACGGGCTGACGGCTGAGCATCTGGAGATTGGCGAGGACGCGCTGCTGCGCATCATCCGCGAATACACGCGCGAGGCGGGCGTGCGCAACCTCGAACGCGAGTTGTCCACCATCTGCCGCAAGGTCGCCAAGCAGGTCGCGGCGGGCGAGCGGGTGCGTGTGGCGGTGGATGCGCCGAAGGTCGCGGAGTTTCTGGGCAAGCCGCGCTACCGATTCGGCGTCAAGGAGGAGAAAGACGAGGTGGGCGTGGCGATGGGGCTGGCGTACACCGAGTTCGGCGGCGATGTGATGTCCGTCGAAGTCGCCGTCGTGCCTGGGCACGAGGGGCGGCTGCTGCTGACGGGGCACCTCGGCGAGGTGATGAAAGAGTCGGCGCAGGCGGCGATGACCTACATCCGCTCGCGCGCGCTGCATCTGGGCATCGACCCCGAGTTCTACCGCAATCGCGACATCCACATCCATGTGCCCGAAGGCGCGATCCCGAAAGACGGTCCCTCGGCGGGCATCACGATGGCGACCGCGCTGGCGTCCGCGCTGATGGGGCGTCCTGTGCGGCGCGACATCGCCATGACGGGCGAGATCACCCTGCGCGGGCGCGTGCTGCCCGTCGGCGGCATCAAAGAGAAGGTTATCGCGGCGCACCGCGCGGGCATCTACGAGGTCATCCTGCCCGCCGAGAACGAACCCGACCTGGACGACATCCCCGACCATGTGCGCGAGCAGATGCAGTTCCACTTGGTGCGCCACATGGACGAGGTGCTGCCGCTGGCGTTGGCGCACGGCGAGCGACTGGAAGACCGCCTCAAGGAAGCGGAGCGCACGGAGGCGATGCTGTAGCGGGGTTCAGCCGAACGCTTGCCAGCAGTCGTCGCCGAGCGCGCCTTCGTAGAGCGCCTTGCCGACGATGACGCCCTCCAGCGCGGTGGACTGCGCCAGCGCGTGCAAAGTGCGTAGGTCGCCCGCGTCGCGCACGCCGCCCGACGCAATCACGGGCACAGACACCGCGCGCAGCAGGTCAATCAGCGGCTCGAACGCCACGCCCTGCAGCGTGCCGTCGCGCTCGACCTGTGTGAAGATGATGCGCTGTGCGCCGCGCTGTGCCATCTCCTGCGCGAACTGCAGATAGGGCGTCTCCGACACCGATTGCCAGCCTGCGGTCGCCGCGCGCCCCGACTTGACATCGAGCGCGAGGGCGACCTGCGCGCCGTACTTGCGGAAAATCGCTTCGGCAGCGTCGGGCTGATCCACAGCGAGCGTGCCCACAATCACGCGATTCGCCCCCGCCTGGAGCAGCAGACGCACGGCGTCGTCCGAGCGCACCCCGCCCCCCACCTGCACAGGGATGTCCACCGCGCGGATGACGCGCCGTATCAGTTCCAGTTGCGCGGGGTAGCCCGCGCGTGCGCCGTCAAGGTCTACAAGGTGCAGGCGGGGCGCACCGCGCTGCGCCCAGTGCTGCGCCAACGCGACGGGGTCGTCATGGTAGCGGGTCTCCTGCGCGTAGTCGCCCTGCAGCAAGCGCACGGCGTACCCCCCGCGCAGGTCAATCGCGGGGATCACTTCCAACGGCTTCATCACGCGCCAATTGTACCGCCTGCGCAGGAATCAAACTTCATCCCGCTCCAGAAGCCGTTCCACATACCGCGCTAAGATGTCGGTCTCGATGTTCACGCGCTCGCCCACCTGCCGTGCGTGCAGGTTCGTCGCCTCCCAAGTGTGCGGGATAATCCACACGGTGAACCAGTCGTCGCCGACATCGACCACCGTGAGGCTGATGCCGTCCACCGCGATGGAGCCTTTGGGCACGATGTAGCGCATGTAGCGGGTGTCGTCCAGTTGGAATCGCAGCACGCGGGCGTTGCCTTCGGGGCGCACTTCCACCAGCCGCGCGGTGGTGTCCACATGCCCTTGCACGAAGTGCCCGCCCAGCCGACTTTCGGGCGTGAGTGGTCGCTCCAAGTTCACGCGGTCGCCCGCTTTGAGGTCGCCCAAATTCGTGCGGCGCAATGTTTCGGGCACGGCGTCGAAGTGCAGGCGGTCGCCTTCCGCGTGCTGCACGGTCAGGCACACGCCGTTAATCGCGAGGCTCTCGCCGACTGTCATCGGGAAGGCGCGTATCGTCAGCCGCGCCCCGCCGTCAGGATGAGGCGTCATCGCCTCCACCACGCCCGTCGCTTCCACAATCCCCGTGAACATGGCGATAGAGTACCTACCTAGAGGCGTGAGGCGGAGTTTAGCGCAGCCGTGCGAAGCGGTGCTTGCCCACGCGCAGCAGTCGCCCGCGCAGGTCGTCGGCAGGGTAGACCGCCGTCGGATCGCCGACGCGCTCGCCGTCCAACTCCACCCCGCCGCCTTGGATGAGCCGACGCGCCTCCGAGTTGCTCGGCGCGTAGCCGATCCCCGCAATCAGCGCCGCCAGCATGACCGTGCCATCCTCGCGGATGAGGTGCGGCGGGATCGCCACTTCGGGCGCGTCGGTGGGCGCTTGGCGCTGCGAGAAGATGCGCACAAACTCCTCGTCGGCGTGCGCGGCGGCGTCGGGCGAGTGGTACAGCGCGACAATCTCCCGCGCCAAGCGTCGCTTCACATCACGCGGGTTGACCCGCCCTTCGCGCCAGTCGCGCTCCAACGCCTCGACCTCCTCCAGCGGCACATCGGTACACAGCACAAAATAGTGCGTCATCAACTCGTCGGGCAGGCTCATCACCTTGCCGAACATCTGGTCGGGCGGCTCGCTGATGCCGATATAGTTGCCCAGCGACTGGCTCATCTTGTCCGCGCCGTCCAGCCCTATCAGCAGGGGCATCAGGAACACGATTTGCGGCTCCTGCCCGTACTCGCGCTGCAGGTCGCGTCCGACGAGGTTGTTGAACCGCTGGTCGCTGCCGCCCAGTTCCACATCCGCCTCAATCGCCACCGAGTCGTAGCCCTGACACAGCGGATAGAGGATTTCGTGCATGCCCAGCGGCAGGTTGTTGGCGAGGCGGTTGGCGAAGTCCTCGCGCGAGAGGATGCGGGCGACCGTGTAGCGGCTGGCGAGTTGAATCACATCGGCGAAGGTCATCTTGCCCAGCCAGTCGGCGTTGTAGTAGACCTGCGTGCGGTCGGGGTCTAAAATGCGGAACAGTTGCGGCTTGAGGCGCTCCACATAGCCCATGACCTCCTCGCGGCTGAGTTGGCGGCGGGTTTTGGACTTGCCTGTCGGGTCGCCGATCATCGCGGTGAAGTCGCCCACAATCAGGCAGGCGGTGTGCCCGAAGTCTTGGAACTGGCGCAGTTTACGCAGCACGACCGCCCAGCCCAGATGCACATCGGGCGCGGTGGGGTCGATGCCGAGTTTGACGCGCAGCGGCGTGCCCCGCGCGAGTTTGGCTTCCAGTTCCGCTTCGGTGATGATGTCGTCCGCGCCGCGCCGAAGCGCGGTAATCTGTTCCGTGACGCTTGCCTGCATCGGGGGAGTATTGTACCTTGTGGCGATACACTCAGAGAGGCTCTGATGAGCCAAATCTCACCGCGTTTCATCCCAATCCTCACTGTCCAGGCAACTGAAGATCGTCAGCTCTGGGTCGTGAAGGTAGTCTTCGAGGAGGGCGTGCGCTGCGGCTTCCATCTCTGCCGACTGCTTCGCCTGCAGCTCACGCGCCATGTCGCGCCGTAGTTGGTGAATTGCTGCTTCGAGTACCGACAGCCGCTCCACAGGGGACAACTGGGTCAGCAACTGCAAAATGTGCGCCTTGTCCATATCGCTGGAATTGTACCTCGATAGGCAATCGCGTCCTACGATGGGTCAAACAGCCCCAACTGCTGGGCGCGTGCGGGCGCATGGCGCGGTTCGCGGCGGGAACGGCTGCTGTGCCGTTGCAGCAACTGCTCGCTAATCGCCTTCGCTTCGGGCGTGCGGTACGCCTCGAAGAGTTTCTGCCGCGCGGCGCGCGCCGTCAACTCGTGCGCCACAATCGGCGCAGGGTAGTCCACGCCGATCACGCACCCGTACTGCCGCTGCAACTCAGGCGGCATGCGGTACGGCTCGTGAATCCACGCGGCGGGCACACGCGCCAGTTCGGGAACCCAACGGCGAATGAACGCGCCTGTCGGGTCTTGGTCGTGCGACTGCTTGACCACATTGTAGATGCGGAACGCGCTGATGCCCGTGCAGCCCGCCTGCATCTGGATTTGGCTCCAGTGGATGCCGGGCTCGTAGTCCACGAACAGCCGTGCAAGGTGCAGCCCCACCGCGCGCCACGGCTGCCACAAGTGATAGCACGCGAAGGCAGTCAGCATCGCCCGCATGCGGAAGTTGAGCCAGCCCGTTGCGTGCAGCATGCGCATGCAGGCGTCCACAAACGGGTAGCCCGTGCGTCCTTGCGCCCACGCCTCGAACAGCGCGGGGTCTACCTGCGTGCGGTCGTTAGCCAGCGCGGGGTGCATCGGCTCGAACTCGATGCTGGGCAGGCTCTCCAGCCGCTGCACGAAGTGGCTGCGCCACGACAGGCGCGCCTCGAACGCCTGCAGGGAACGCAATCGCCCTGCGAATTTCGGGTCGCTTGATGCCTGCTCGATCGCGCGGCGGGTGGCTTGCACGACCTCGCGCAGCGACAGTGCGCCGTAGGTCAGGTAGGGCGACAGGCGCGAACACGCGCTCGGCGCGGTCAGCGGCGACGACAGCCCCCGCGCGTAGCTCCGCACACGGTGGCTCAGGAACGAGCGCAGCAGTGCCAGCCCGCGACTGCGCCCGCCCCGCTGCGCCAGCGGACACGCATCGTCGCCGACCGATTCGGGCAGCGGATCCGACGGCAACGGCGCAACCTGCAGCTCGGGCGGCTCAGGCACAAGCGGGCGGCGCATCTCGGCGTCCCAGTGGTCGCGCCAGCCCTCACGCGATTGCAGCCCGCGAATGACGCCGTCTTGCGGAATCTCGTGGAAGGGCACGCCGCGCTCGCGCGCCCAGCAACGCACCGCACGGTCGCGCTGGAATGTCCAGTCGTTGCCCACTTCTTGGTGCGCCCACAGCGCAGCGATGCCATGCGTCTGGTGGATCTGCTCCAGCACGCGGACGGCGTCGCCCGTGCGCAGGATCAGCCCGCGGGGTCGCCCTGCCAGCCGTCCCAGCGCGCGGTCTAACTCCTGCAGGCATTCGCGGGCGAACCGCCACTGCCGATTCGAAGCGTCGGCTGACGCCACAATTCGGGCTCGAAGATATACAGCGGCGCGACCTGCCCGCGCTGGCTGGCTTCATACAACGGCGCGTGGTCAACCGTGCGTAAATCGCGCTTGAACCACACCACCTGCAGCGGCATGGCGCAATTTTACCTGTCGGACTATCCATCTGACGCACGCAAGCGCGCAGCGAAATCATACGGCGGGCGGAACACCCCTCGCTCCGTGATGATGGCGTGAATCAGCGCGGCGGGAGTCACATCGAAGGCGGGGTTGAGCGTGGGCGCGCCCGTGGGAGCAATCTGCAGCCCGTCGATGTGCGTAATCTCCGCAGGGTCGCGGTACTCAATCGGGATGGACGCGCCGTCGGGCGTGCGCGGGTCAATCGTAGAGACGGGCGCGGCGATGTAGAACGGAACCCCGTGATAGTGGGCCAGCACCGCCAGCGTGTAGGTGCCGATTTTGTTGGCAGTGTCGCCGTTGGCAGCGATGCGGTCTGCGCCTGCGATTACGGCGTCCACCTTGCCCTGCGCCATGAGTGCGCCTGCCGCGCTGTCGGCAATCACCTCGAACGGGATGCCCTCCTGTTGCAGTTCCCACGCGGTGAGTTTCAGTCCCTGCAGGCGGGGGCGCGTCTCGCAGGCGTACACATGGGCGAGTTTGCCCTGCTGGTGCGCAATTCGGATAATGCCCAGCGCGGTGCCGATGCCGCCTGTTGCGAGTGCGCCCGTGTTGCAGATGGTCAGCACGCGGGCGTTTGGGGGCAACAGCGCCGCGCCGTATTCTGCCATCGCGCGGTCGGCGGCATGGTCTTCCGCGCGGATGGCGTGCGCCTCCTCAAGCAGACGCGCCCGCGCTGCGTCGGGCGTCGGGCACTGGGCGACCACCGCCTGCAGGCGTTCAATCGCGCCGAACAGGTTCACCGCAGTCGGGCGCGTTTGGGCGAACGCGCGGCACACCGCCCCAAACTCAGCGCGGAACGCCTCCATCGTCGGGGCGTCGATCGCGCGCGCAGCGAGCGCAAGCCCATACGCCGCGGCGATGCCAATCGCAGGCGCGCCGCGCACCTGCATCCCGCGAATCGCCTCCGCCACATCCTGCCAGTTGTCGTACTCGTGAACCACTACCCGCTGCGGCAACTGCGTCTGGTCTAAAATCGCCACGACACCGTCGCGCCACTCAATCGGTTGCACACGCATAGCGCAAGGATACCTCACCCGAACAGCATTTCGGGCGCGACCGCCGTCTCGCCCAGCACTTCGGAGCGAATCGGCTGGTCGCCCGTGAACACGCCCTGCGATTGCCAGCCCACTGCCGACCAGCGTAGCACCTCCACCGACGCCGATTGCGGGTCTACCGCCCACACCTCGTGCACGCCGATTTGGTGATAGTCGCGCAGTTTCTCCAGCCACTCGGAGGCGGTGTCGGAAGGCGACAGCACTTCGATGACGAGTTCGGGCGCAATCTCGATGCGCGGCTGGTTCTGCAGGTCGGGGATTTGGTCGGCGCGTTCGCGGCTGATAAACAGCAGGTCGGGCTGACGGGTACGCAGCGGCGCACGGCGGATCACGACATCATACGGCGCAGGCACAAGATATCCCTTCGCGTCGCGATGAATCTGCCCGCCCAGCCGAATCATCAGTTCCGAAACGATTTTTTGGTGCTTAAACAGCGGCGTTGGCAAAGCGTTCACCTCACCGTCAAGGATCTCATAATGGGTGAGCGGCAACTGGAGATATTCGTCCCAGCTGATTCCATGCGTTGCTGTAAGCGCCATAGGAATCCCGAAGGGAAGTATACCCGCTTGTGCGCGTGCAGACGGGTATACTCTCCCGCGCCTATGGCGGTGCAGGTGTATCTCAGTCTCGGTTCGAATCTGGGCGACCGCTTGCGGAACCTGCGCGAGGGGGTGCGTCGGCTGCCGCTGTATGGGGTGTTTCCACGGCAGGTCTCGCGCGTGTACGAGACCACGCCCGTCGGCGAGACGCCCGACCCGCGCCTGTACCTGAATCTGGGCGTGTGGGCGGAGACCGAACTCAGCCCGCACGATTTGTTGCACGCCGTGAAAGCCGTCGAAGCCGCGCAGGGGCGCACCTTCACCGAAGGACACTGGATGCCCCGCCCGCTGGACATCGACATCATCCTGTACGGCGACCTAACGCTGCAGACGCCCGAACTGACCATTCCGCACCCGCGCATGCGCGAGCGGGCGTTCGTGCTGATCCCGCTTGCCGAGATGACGCCCGACCACACCCTGCCCGACGGAACCCGCGTGCAGGAACTGTTGCGCGACCCGCGAATCCAAACCCAAGAGGTACGGGTCTACGATGCAGACCTTTCGGTATCAAGCCGTTGACGCAGGGGGACGGAGCGTCGCGGGGGAGATTCAGGCGACCGATGTGCGCCATGCGCAGCAGTTGCTCCGCCAGCAGGGGCTGATCCCGACCTACATCCAAACCGCCCCGCCCGTTCAGGCGTCCCCACACGCCGTCGGGACAACCCCACCCCCACTCAGTTCCCCACACGGAGCAGGGGCGACCGTGGTCAGGGGGGCACAACCCGCGCACTGGGAGCAGTCGCGCGTGGCGCCGCACCCGATGACGCTGTGGTTGATTCAGATCCGCGCGATGCTCAAGGCGGGGATGTCGCCCGCGAATGCGTTCCAGAGTCTCAGTCAGCGCACGACGCATGGGGGCTTGCGCCGCGCGAGCGAAAGCATCGCCCGCGATACGGCGCAGGGCGTAAGCATCTCCGACGCGCTGGCGAAGTTCCCCGACTTGTTTCCAGGCTTTCTGGTGGGGGCGTTCCGCGCCGCCGAGCATGGCGGCTATCTGCTCGAGATGCTCGATCGGCTGATTGCCTACTACGAGCAGTGGCGCACGGTTCGCAAATGGTCGCTATTGACGCAGGGATGCTTGTGGCATGCAGTGCTGCTGCTGCCGCTGATTGCGCCGTTCGGGATCGGGCTGACTTGGGCGTTCCGCGATTTTGCGGGCAACACGACGGCGGACGCGCTGCAGACGATTGGCAGCAGTGTATGGCATGCGTACCTGCGCTACGGGCTGCCCGCAACGCTGCTCTTGACGGCGCTGATGCTGCTGGGCTACCTGCTGACGGGGGTGGAGCGAATAGGCGCGCGGCTGCGCCTGAACAGGCTGGGCTTTTTCACCTACGCCGACTGGATCCGCGCCCAGTCGCTGGAGCAGTACCTGTTCCATCTCGGTCGGCTCACGCAAGCGGGGGTCGCCCCTGCGACGGCGCACGCGCGGGCGGCAGGCGCTGTGCCGAACCGCGCGCTGGCGGAGGCGTTGCTGTCGGTGGAGTTGGGGCGCGCGGAGGGCGCAGCGCACATCGACCAAGCGTTGGAGCGGTCGGGGCTGTTCCCGATTGAAGAGATTATGCTCGCGCGCACGGGCGTGCAAACGGGCGAGTTGCCCAGCATCCTGCAGACGCTCGCCGCGTGGTACACCCAGCGCGCCGACGAGAACCTGCGCCAGTTGCCCCGCGCGTTTTTCCATTTGGGGGCGCTTATTGCCCTCATCGCTGGAGGAATCGCGCTTATCCTTATAACTTGGGGGTTCTACCACGACCTTGCGGGCAAAGTAGACGAGTTTATGGGCGTGGGTAAGTAAGTGGGAGAGCGGTTCCCCTTGTGAGGGAACCGCCTATTGGATGAGTTTAGGCAGTGCGTCGACGACGCGCCAGCATTGCAAGCAGTCCGACGCCCAACGCCGTCATGCTGGCAGGCTCAGGAACGATTGTGTATCCGAACTCTGGCAGGTTCGCAATCACATCGGGATCGTTGTCGAAGCTGTTGTCGATGTCGAATCCAGAGTCGGGATCTGCCAGCAAGGTGAGCCTTCCTTCCAGTATGAACTTTCCGCCTGCGGGAATCACCACATTTGTCCAAGCCAGCCCGTAGCCGCGGAAGGTGTTTCCGAAGTCTTGGAACTGCCAGCCCCAGAACGCGGGCGTTGTACCGTACACAAATACCCCGTTATCGCGCGGTCCAACCCCGTCGAAGCCGAAGTGGACGCCCAAGATGAACTGGTTAACGATGACATTCGCCGCATTCAGAATGGTCATCTCGAACAGCATCGCGCCCGCAACATAGGCGTTGGGACCGACCGCAAACCCTGCGAATGGGAAGTAGATACCCGCCCGCCCTGCTTGCGCAATCGGTCCGTTCTGAAACACGACATTGCCGCCCGAGGCGTTGTAAGTACCCACGCCGTCGTTGGAGGGGACATCGCGCACCATGTAGTTGTTCCACCAGAGCAAGCCCCGATTCGGCGTGACTAAGGAATACATACTCGTCGATGCGCCGCCGAACTGACCTACTGGCGCAGTCGTGCGATTCAGAAAGGCAATTCCCGGGGAACCCGTAGCATAATTAAGGAAGGCGTTCCCGACGATGACCGGGTTCCGAACCTCCGGATAGTTCGCGCCTGGTGATAGCAGAAAGCCGTCCGGTGTGTACAGGGGACCTGGGGAGTTGGCACCGACTTGGTAGACACCGTGTTCAATCAGTATTGTGCCCGACATCCCCGTAAGCTGTGCCACAGCGTTGGTGAAGCTCAAGCACGCAAGTGCGAGCGTAACAGCCACAACGTATTTCTTCATGGTTCTTCCTCCTTGCAGGGAACCGATGTCTCCTTTCTCCCTGCATAGGTAGGAGACTCGCCCACTTTCGAAAGCGTTGCACCTTTGGCGGCTTTGGGGCGCGAATTTTGCCAGTTTCTCACGCCGTTGCCCCGAAGCACTGCCACGCGCCCCAGTAGCGCGGGTGCTGGAACTGCGGGGTGCGGCGCACGGCAAGGCACGCCTCGCGCATCGCGGTCAGCGCGGGCGCGCCCGCCTTGTAGCGCGCGTAGAACCGCTCGCTCCACACGGGCGCGACGGCGTCGGGCAGTCGCCACAGCGTCGCCAGCACCGTCGGGCAGCCCGCCGCGAGGAACGCCCAGTGCAGCCCCAGCGCGCCGTCAGCAGTGGTCGCGCCGACCGCCGTCTGACACGCCGAAAGCGTCGTCAGCCGCGCGCGCAGGCGCTGCTGCAGCACCTCGTGCGCGTAGAGCCACTGCGGCTCCGACTCGCCCCAGAGCGCGATTGCGCTGAGCATCGGCATGCGCAGGTTCGGCGTCGCGTGAGTCGCCAGGTGCAGCACATCGGCTTGCGTGAGTGCGCGGGTCAGCCCCGCGCGGGTCGCCTGCTGGTTGCGCAGCGCCTGCACAGGACTGCCCCACACGCGCTGGACAGCGTTCGCCTCGCGCAGCGCGCCTGGCAGGGGGCTGAGCCGCGCGCGGGTGTCGCCGCCTGCCCCGCGAAACTCCGACACGGCAGCCACCAGCATGCGGCGCGGGGGCGGCTTCGGGCGCGCCAGCCGCTCCGCCGACGCCCACGCCGACGCCGACGGGCAACTCGCAATCGCTGTGCGCTCCAGCAGATACCGCCCGCGCGAATCGCACAAGACCGCCCACGGCGCGCTGTGCAAGTCGCCATCGGGACACACCATCACGCGCCGCACGCCCTGCAACTGCGCCTCCAGCGGGCGGATGAGCCGCTCGTACAGCGCGCGCGCCCGCGCCTGCACCGTCGGCGGCGACGCCTCCGACTCGACGGCTTCCAGCAGGGCTTGAATCTCGGCGCGGAGCGTCTCGGCGGGGACGCGCACGACCTGCCCGCCGAGTTGGGTGCGCCCGCCCTGTCGCCGCGCCCAGACAATCGTCAACCAATCAGGCGCGACGGCGTACTCGATGAGTAGGGTCTGCTCGTCTAAGGGCAGTTGTTCGGGGCGCAGCGGTTCGGGCTGCTGCCAGTTCAGGCGCGGGTAGCGCGCGGCGAGCGTGCGCTGGTAGGCGCGCCACGCCAGCAGGGCGCGCTCGGTCTCGCGCCGACGCTGGCGGATTTCGGCGGGCGTGCGGGCGCGGCTCTGGCGGCTCAGCGCGGTCTCGTAGCGCTGGCGCAGGGCGTCCAATCGCCCTCGCTCGGCGCGGGTGAGTTCGGGCAGGCTCAAGGGCGCGTTCCATGCCAAGCGCAGCGCGTTGCCCTTGCCCTGCTGACAGGCGTCGAACGCCGCGCGCCAGTCGCCCGCGCGCCCGTAGTAGCCCGCAATCGACGCGACAATCTCGCGGAACTGGCTCAGGTACACGCCGACCTCTTCGGGGGGCGCGTCGCGCAGGGCGGGCGTCTCGCGAATCAGGCGCAGGCACGCCTCGAACTGCCGTCGCGCGGCGCGGAACGCGCCTAACTTGCCGTGCGCTTCGCCCAGCAGGTACGCCTGATGCACCGCCAGCGTCGGATTGGGCAGCGTCTCCAGCAGGCGTTGGGCGGCGTCCAGCGTGAGGCGCGCGTTGCGGGGTTGGTCTACCTGCAGCAGCGCGTTCGCCTTCAGTTGCCGCGCCTGCACTGCCTGCAGCGGGATTTGCAAGCGATCAAACAGCGTCGCCGCCTGATGCGCCGTCTGCACCGCACGGTCGTGCTGGCGCATATCGTCGTAGACCGCCGCGCGGTTGAGCAGGCAGTAGGCGACGCCTTCGGTGTCGCCCAGCGCCTCGTAGCGTCGCTGCGCCTGCGCGTACAGTTCCAGCGCGCCCTCGTAGTCGCCGTCGTGCTGCAGCAGGATCGCCGTGTTCAGCGTGCAGGTCGCCACATCCCACTCCGCGCCGAGTTGCTGGAAGCGCGTCATCGCCTCGCGGTAGTGCAGCCGCGCATCCTCGTACAGCCCCATCGTCCAGTAGACCAGTCCCGTATTGGCGATGCAGCGGGCGACGCCGAGCGGGAAGTCGGCTTGCTCGCTCGCTTGGATGCCTGCGCGGTAGGCTGCGAGGGCTTGGTCGTACTCGCCGCGGGCGCGGCGCACCACGCCTTCGAAGGTGTAGCACTCGGCGACGCCGCGCAGTTGGTTCGCGCGTTGTGCGTTGGCGCGGGCGCGTTGCACCCAGCGCAGCGCGCTGTCCGTGTCGCCCGCAGTGTGCGCAAGAAGTGCCAGCATATACTCACACTGCCCGATGAGCGTCGGGTCGCCCAGCCGTTGCGCAGCGGTGTAGGCGCGTTGCGCGGCTTGCTGCGCCTGCGCCAACTCGCCCAGCACCCGATACAGCCCCGCCAGCGCCCGCCAACCGTTGACCTGACGCACCGACGAGGCGCGCGGGAGCAACCCTGCCAACTCGCGCATCACGGGCGAGACGCCCCGCAAGTCGTACAACGCCAGCGCGAAGTCCAGCCGCCGTTCCCGCGCGTAGCAGCGCAACTCCAGCGCGCCCAAGCGGTCGGCAAGGCGGATCAAGCCCTGCACGGCGGGCGTTAGGCGTTGCATCGCGTCGGGGGTCAGCCCCTGCAGCGCGTCTAACTTCGCCTGCACCCACGCCGCGCGTTGCCAGTCGCGATGCTGGTCAAGCAGCCGTGCGGGGTCGCGCGCCTGCCCCAGCGCGCTCAGCCACGCATACTCGGCTTGCGTCCAGCCTTCGGGTAAGGTCGCCTGCATGGCGGGATTATAGCACATAAGGCGCGGCGGCGGTTGTGCCCGCCGCCGCGTAGGCAGGGGGTTGGCTAACAGCCTGCGCCGAAGTTAAACAGCACAATCAGCAGGTCAGCATCGTCCACCATCTCGTCACAGTTGACATCGGCAAGGTGCTGTCCCATATTCCCGAAGTTAAACAGCACGAATAGAAGGTCTGCGTCGTCCACGCAGCCGTCGCCGTCCACATCGCCGTTGGAGGTCCAGCACGGCTCGAACCAAAAGCCGCCGTTGAGGAAGTTCGCGCCGGGGAAGTAGAGTTCCTCGTGCGCGTCGTGCTGTCCGACCGTGCCGCCCATCTCGAACATGCCGCCTGTGGCGAAGGTCACGCCGCCTGAGTCGATCGTCCACCAAGTGAGGTCAAACATCCCGCCTTGCTGGGCATACACGCCCGCGAGACTAAGCCCAATCAACATTCCCAGAGTTGCGATGAGTTTTCGCATGGTTCACCTCCGATGATGATGCGGGTACCGCCCGCCCCGCGCGGGGCAGGCGGGTGCTCGCTTTCAGGGTTCGGCAGGCAGTTGGTAGGCAGGCTCGGTACGAAGCATATAGAAGACGCCGCGCTCCTTCGGTTGCCCGTACAGTTCGGGGTGCAGGTACAAGCCCTGATACTCTTTCGGCTTCTCTTGCTCGGTCTGGTAGCCGTACTGTTGCACCCACGGATCGTTGCGAACGGCTTTCACTTCCCACGAGACCTTTTTGAAGGGCGCGCCGCCCGCGATTTTGAAGCGGTTGCCCTGAATCTCCACCGCCACATGCAGGTTGGGCATCGCCGCGCCGATAGGGGTCAGGTGATACGAAGCGTCGCGGTTAATCGCCTCGAAGTAGTCGGGCAGTTGCACCCACGCCTCGCCTTGGGCATCGAGCGTCACCGTGCCGCGATAGAGGTTGTACGGCTCGGGCGCCTCGATGCAGAAGTGGTTCAGGAAGTGGGTCTCTGGGCGGAGCGGGTGGTCAATCTGGAACGACTTGGTGCCCGACGCGCCCAAGCGTCCGCCTGCATACACGCCCCAGCCGTTCGCGCTGCTGTTGGTGCGTCCCAGCACGCCGTAGTTCGTGCCAGTGGAGGCTTCGGCGACGCCGACCACGCCGCGTCCCGAAGGGCTTTCGGAACGCCCAACCACGCCGTAGTTCGTGCCTGTGGTCGCCTGCGCGTAGCCGTACACGCCTGCGCCACTGCTGGAGGGGTTCTGGAACAGACCACCATAGGTGTTGCCCGTCGTGGCGGTCGCCTCGCCAAGCACGCCCACGCCGCTGGTGCTACTGGCGCGTCCCACTATGCCGTAGGTGTTGCCCGTCGTGGCGGTCGCCTCGCCGAACACGCCCGCGCCGCTGGTGCTACTGGCGCGTCCCGCTATGCCGTAGGTGTTGCCCGTCGTGGCGGTCGCCTCGCCAAGCACGCCGACGCCGCTGGTGCTGCTACTGCGTCCCAGTATACCGCGCGTGTCGCCCGAAGTCGCGGTGGCTTCGCCAAGCACGCCGACGCCGCTGGTGCTGCTACTGCGCCCCAGTATACCGCGCGTGTCGCCCGAAGTCGCGGTGGCTTCGCCAAGCACGCCGACGCCGCTGGTGCTGCTGGCGCGCCCGTACATCCCATAGGTGTTGCCCGACGATGCCGTCGCCTCGCCGAACACGCCGCGTCCGCTCTCGCTCGCGCTGCGTCCAATCACGCCATACGCCTCGCCTGTCGTGGCGGTCGCCTCGCCGAGAATGCCCGCGCCGCTCGTGCTGGCAGACGCGCCCGAAATCGCAACCGCTTGACCCGTCGAGGCGGGGTTGGCGATGGCGAAGGTCGCGCCGTTTTGTACGGCTGCGCCGCCCGTGAACGGCAGCGTGAAGTTGCCATCGGTCAGATCGTTCGCGGGCGTCCACATCATGCCATCCCACTTCAGCACTTGTCCTGTCTGGGGAAGATTCGGCGAGACGGGGCGCCCGCGCAGCCCTGCGACCATCGGGTTCGGGTAGTTGCCGAATAGGTCGCCGCCCGCGGGTCCTCCAGGCGGAATCACGCCAGGCGCCCAAGCGTTGCCGTTCCAAATGGGCACATTGCCGACCGCAGGCGGAACCGCCATCGGCTGCCACCTGAGTATGCCAGCGTTCCAGAACAAGAGGGCGCCGTTCACGGGTCCTGCACCGCCTGCGCCGCCTGCGGGTCTCCAGAAGTTGCCATTCCAGAACAAAAAGTCACCGACATTCGGCGGGTTCGCCGCGTTGAACACCGCCAGCGGCAATCCCCGAAAACCGACCACCAACGGGTTCGGATAGTTGCCCGCCAGGTCGCCAGCGGCGGGTCCCACAGGAAACGCTGCCCACGCATAGGGCGCGGCGTGGATGCGCACGCGCGGGGCAAGTCGCATGAAGTTCCCGCCCCCCGCTGGGCGCACCTGAATCTCCAGCCAACGATTGCGTGCGGGCAGGGCGTTCCAGATAACATTGTGAGGACCGAAGTCCAGTTCCACAGTATACAACCCGTTTCTGACGAGCTTGTTGTTGATTCTGACTTGGACGCCGACTTGGTTGCCCGCCATCGGGTCGTCGTACAGGGTGAAGATGAAGTCGTAGTTTCCGTTGGCAGGCGCGCCGCCCATGCGCAGGTAGCCCTGGTAGGTAATCACCGCTTGGGCGCGCCCTGCAACCCATAACATCGCCGAGACAAGAACACTCAAGCCCAGTATCAGCCATCGATTCTGCATGGTCGTCCTCCGTTCCAAAGGGTTCCGAACGCGAAGACTCGCCCGCCGCGCAAAGCGTGGCACCTTCAGGGGGTACAATAGATTTGTTGGGAGCGTTGCGTTGCAGGATGACCGTAGCGATGCGCTGAATCGGCTGGCTTGCGAGGCGGCTCGCGGCGACCACGACGCGCTGGAGGCGTTGCTGAACGAAAGCCGAATACGCCTGCAGCGCTACTTTCGCGCGCGCGCCCGCACTCCCGACGACGCCGAAGATTTGGTGCAAGAGACGCTGCTGCGCGTCGCGAACTACCTGCCCACCACCCACCTGAACGCGCCCTATGAACACTGGCTCTACCGTATCGCCACGAACTGCCTCGTCACCTACTACAGCCGCGCCTACCGTCAAGCCGAGACACCCTTCACGCAACTGGAGAACCCCGATGGCATCTACGATCTGCAACAGGAGTCGTTCGAGGCGAGTCTTCTGGAGCGGATTGCCGATGAGCAGACGCAGGCGCAGTTGTACGCGATTGTGCAGCAGGTCTGCTCGGACGCGGAGCGGCGCGTGCTGTGGCTGCACGCCCAGCACGAGCGACTGGAGGACATCGCCCAGATGCTGGGGATGAACGCGGCGACCGTGCGCAGCCACCTGATGCGCGGGCGCGCGAAGGTGCTGGCGTACTTGGTGCAGCATCGGCGCGACTGGCTCGGCGGCGACGACGCCGTGCAACGCGCGATGGCGATGCTGGAGCGCGACGGCGAGCCGCTCAGCGACGCCGAACGACGCGCCCTGAACGACGCAACGCCCAATCAGGGCGACCTGCGCCGCGCCGCGCTGAAACTGGCAAAGTACCTGCGAATCGAGTGAGCAGCGCAAGGAGCAACAGCCATGAGAGCGAATCTGGCGGTGATGATGCACCCGAGCGACGCGGCAGACGAGACGCACCTGAGCGCGGCGCAGATTCTGGAACTGGTCGAGCGCGGACGGCAATGCGCCCACTACGACGAGTATATTGACCACATCACCCTGTGCCCCGTGTGTCGGGAGACCTACAAGCAGCTCCTGCAGGCGGAGGCGGTAGTGCGTGAGGCGCGCCGCCCGCGCGTCGCGCTGCCCCGATGGGTTGCGCCCCTTGCGGCGGCGGCAGCGGTGTTGGCGCTGGTGTTCATCGGGCGGGCGCTGCTCCTGCCGACTGCGCCTGAAACGCTCGCGCTCCGTCACCAGGACGGCGTCTGGTACGAGGGTACGACGCGCCTGCCCGAATGGGCGTCGGCGGCAGCCGCGCTGTTTGCCAACCCGCCTGACGCGCCCACGCGCAGCGACGCCGCGCCCGCCCAACGCGCCGTGCAACTGCTTGCGCCGAACCCCGCCAACCGCGCGCTGGAAAGTCTCACGCCAGAGTTCCGCTGGCAAGCCCTGCCCGACGCTGCACGCTACCGCGCCCGACTGGAACGCGCCGACACGGGCGAACCCGTACCCCTCGTGGTGGAGGGGACGCAGGCGCGCCTCGCGCCAAACACGACGCTGCAGGCAGGCGTGCGCTATCGCCTGACCATCGAGGCGCTTGCCGCAGGCGAGGTCGCAGGCGAGGGGCTAACAGGCGTCTACGAGTTCCGCACGCTCACGCCCGACGAGCAGGCACGCCTGCGCTGGGCGCGCGCGAACCGCCAGAACGCCCCGCGCGCCTGCGTCGCCGTGTTCTACCAACTCGGCTGCTACGCCGACGCGCGGGAGACGCTGAGTATGCTCCCCGCCGACGACCCGCTCGTGCAGCGCTGGCGCACGGTCCTGGAGGCGCACCTGCGGTAGGCTACCGCCGTCGGATGACCTCGATGGCTTTGTCCAGTTGCGGGTCGCGCGCGGCAGCCTCATCGTCGGGCGTGAAGTCCACGATGTAATCAGGCACGGCGCCGTTGCCTTCCAAGTTGACGCCCTTGTCGAGGGTGTACCAGCCGCGCCCAGGCGTGCTGACCGTGCTGCCGTCCATTAGGCGGCGTTGCCCCGTGCTAATCACCCCGCCTGCGGTCGGGATGCCCACCAGCGATCCGCGCTTGAGGGTCTTGATGGCGTGCGCGAAGATTTCGGCGTTGCTAAAGCTGCGCTCGTTGCACAGCACGGCAATCGGCTGATGCCAGCCAATCACGGGCAGGCGGTCTTGCGGGTAGCCGCGTGCGCCGTTGCGCCCGATGGTGTAGGCGTGTCGCGCGGGGTGTAGCATCGTCAGCAGGTAGTCGGCGGTGCGCCCCCCGCCGTTGAAGCGCACATCGATAATCAGCGCGTCCTTGCCATAGGCGACGGCGTACAGGTCGCGTTCGAACTCGCGCAGGCTCGCCTCGCCCATCGCTTGGATATGCACATACCCCACGCGCCCGCCCGTGCGCTCCTCCACATACCGCCGATTGCGCTCCACCCAGTCGCGATAGACAGCGTTGTTGAACTCGGCGACCGAGATGGGGCGCAGGAAGACCATACGCTCGTTGCCGTCCGCGCCGCGCACCTTGAGTTCAATCCGCTTGCCGACCGTGTTGTCCAGCAGTTGGTAGAGGTTCGTCGTGCGCGTAAGCGGCTTGCCGTCGACAGCGAGGATGCGCTCGCCACGCTTGAGGTTCACCTCGCGTCGCGCAGCAGGCGTGTCGGGCAGCACGCGCTCAATCAGCAGCCCGTCGCCGTCGCGCGTGTCGCTGAAAATCACGCCCAGCATCCCCGTGTTGGACGGCGCGTCGGCGCTTTCGCCCCGCGCCAGCGAGAAACTCAGATGCGACGAGCGCAACTCGCCCAGCATCATCAGCACCACCGCCGTGAAGTCGCGGTCGCTCTGCGCGTAGGGCAGGTAGGGGCGGTACTTTTCGCGCATCGCCGCCCAGTTCACCCCGTGGAAGTTCGGGTCGTAGAAGGTCTCGTTGAGGGTGCGCCACGCGGCGTCATAGAGGTACTCGCGCTCGCGCGGGAGGTTGATGACGATTTCGGCGTCGGTGCGTGTGGTCTGCGGGTTGCCCCCCGACGCCGCGATGCGCTGCAGCCGTCCCCGACTGAGGTAGTAGACGGTCTTGCCGTCCTTGCTCCAGCGCAAGTTTTCGGGCGACGCGCCGCCTGTAGTGAGGCGTCGCTCGTCGCTGCCGTCCCACTTGATGAGGTACAGGTCGGGTTGCCCCTGGTACGCGCTGCGGAAGGCGATTTGCTCGCCGTCGGGCGCGACGATCGCCTCCTGCACGCCCGCTGCGTAGCGCGTTGCCAACCGCACGCGCAGATGGATGTCGTCCAAGTCGATCTCGACGCGCAGGGGTTCCTTTTTCTCGTCGGCTTTTTGGGGCGTGTCGTGCTTGTCGTCTTCTTCCTCTTCGCGGTCAGCGCGGGTGCGCTCATAATCCTCACGGCGCAGCCACACATGGCAGATGTTCAGCACATCGGTCTCGCGCTCCGAGAGGAACACCAGTGCGCGTCCGTCCGCCGACCAACTCGGCGCGAAGTCGTTGCGCGGGTGGCGCGAGATGTTGTAGACGACGGGCGCGTCTTCAACGGCGTCGCCCGCGCCTGAAGGCTCTTGCTTCTCCTGTTTCGGCTCGGCGTCGGGCGTGGGCGTTGCGAACTTTGGCACGCGCATGATAAACACATCGGCGTTGTAGTTCTCGTCGTAGCGGTCAAAGGCGATCCAGCGGCTGTCAGGCGACCACGCGATCGTGCCCAAGTTCCACGACTCGGTCAGGGTGCGCTCCTGCTGGGTCTCTAAGTGGCGCACGACGAGTTCGCCCAGCCCGCGCTGGTACGCCAGCAGTTTGCCGTCGGGCGAGAGGCGCGGCTTGCTCGCGCCCTGCGGCGCGTTCGTGAGGGGTTCCACCTTATGCGTGCGTGCGCGGCGCAGGCGCGGCTCATCGGAATCGCCCGAAGTGAGGCGGTAGATTTGCACTGTACCGTCCCGCTCCGCCGCGAAGTAAAGCGTCTTGCCGTCGGGTGAGAGCTGCGGGTCGCTCTCTGGCTCTACCGTCTCGGTCAGGTTGCGCGAGGGACCGCCGTCAGGGAAGCGCGCGGCGAACAGCTCCCCGCGCACGGCGAACACGAACTCCTTGCCGTCGGGCGCAATCGCGTAGTCGTTCACATTCGCGCTGAAGGTACGGCGCACCTGCTCGGCGGCGCGGGCGTCCTGCGCGGGAACCAGCAGCGGGATGACCTGCATCGCGCCCGTTGCTGTGTCCAGCCGATAGATGTCCAAGCCCTGCTCAAAGGTAATCACCGCGCCGTTCGCGCTGATTTGCGGGAAGCGTATGCCGTCGTCCTTGAAGCGGGTGAGTTGGCGGATGCGCCGCGTGTTGGTGTCCAGCGCGTAGAGGTTCGCTGCGCCGTCGCGCTCGGAGACGAAGTAGAGCGTGCGCCCGTCCGCGCCCCACATCGGGAAGGTGTCGGGCGTGTCAGTGTCGGTCAGGCGCACATAGCGGTTGGTCGCACGCTCCAGCAGCCACAGGTCGCCCTGCGCGCTGCCTTTGTAGCCCTTGCGCCACCACGCGCTGTCGCGCCGCACGAACGCCAGCCGCCTGCCGTCGGGCGAGAGGGCGAACGGCGACCCCGACGCCTTGTGCAGGCGGTAGGGCGTGCCCCCGTCCAGCGGGGCGACATACGCACTGAAGTCTGCCCCATACGGCTCGCTTTCGCGCCGCGATTCGAACAGCACGGCGCGGCTGTCGGGCGTCCAGCCCCACGCGCGATCGCGCGCCGAGAAGTAGGTCAGCCGCTGCACCGCGCCCGTGTCCAAGTGCAGCACGAACACATCGTCGTTGCCGTGTCGGTCGGAGGTGAAGGCAATCTTTTTGCCGTCGGGCGACCAAATCGGCGCGAAGTCATACGCGGGATGCACGGTCAACCGCTGCGCCACGCCGCCCGTGATGGGGGCAACCCACAAGTCGCCCTGCCACGAGAAGGCAATCTGCTTGCCGTCGGGCGATGGGGCAGGAAATCGCGCAAACCGAACCGTCGCTTGAGAAACGCTGCTGCAAAGCAGACTACCGCACAAACTCGCCAGAAGGAACGCACGAATCCACATATCGGAGGCACAGATTCGCCCCCACTGACTGGAATCCTACCAAGTCCCTTTGGAGTGTTGAAGCGGTCGCTTCAGCGTCAGGCGGAAGCTGCGTTTCATACGCTTGGGGGTGTCTCCCCTCCCCCAAGCGTGAGGGAGGGGCTTGGGAGGTGAGGAGAGGTTAGCAGCCGGTACCAAAGTTGAACAGCACGGTCAGCAGGTCGGCGTCGTCCACTGTACGGTCGTTGTTCACATCAGCGGGGGTAATGTCTGTGCTGCCGAACTCGAACAGCACGCTCAGCAGGTCGGCGTCGTCCACACATCCGTCGCAGTTCACATCGCCCTCCACCGCCTTGCGGTAGATGCGGATGTTATCTATCTCAATCGTCATCGGTCCGCCCGAATTGATGCCGAGATTCAGCAGGCAGTAGTCAGGGTTCGGATGGTAGGTGACATCGCGGTAGTCGATGGCGATGGCGCGCGTAAAGGTGTTGTTGCCCGCTGCGATTTCGGCGGCGTAGCTGGTCTGGCTCCAGGTACCTGCTTGCCCGTCGGGACCTGTGTTGACGGAGATTATCATGTTGCCCCAGCCCGCAGGCGGCGCGGAGACGACCGTGACATCCATCACCACAAGGTCGCCGCGCTGCAACATCTCCAGCAGCCCCGGTACCGTGCCGTTAAAGATCCAGTGGAATCCGCCCGTGGATGCGATGCGCATCTTGCCGTCGTTCCAAGTGACGGTGACGCCGAAGTTGTTCGCGTCAGGCGCAAAGCCGTACAATTCTCCAGGCGTCTCGAAGTCCATCGCCATCATTTCGCACGCCGTGCGGTACAGGCGCAAGTTGTCGAGGTAGAGTTGGTGTGAGCCGCCCGCGTTCATCCCGAAGTTAATCTGGAACCACTCGATGTCGGGGTCAGGCAGCGGCAGCGACTCGAGATCGATCAGCACCGTGCGCGTGCCCGACTGACGCGGGAGACCCGTGGAGAATGGCAACTGGTTCCACCCGTAGGGGCTTGGACCGTTCAAAGAGAATGTCATATTCGACCAGGGAACACTCACGTCTGTTGGCACAGTGGCGTCCATCAACAGTTTCTTGCTGATTTGCAGGTACGGTAGCAGTTCGTCGCGCGCGCCGTTGCCAAACAGCCAGCGGAAGCCGCCGCTGCCCGTCGGCCAGAGAACGCCCATCGAGTAGTCGCCGTGCGTGACGCCCGTCGTCGCGCGGAGAACTTGCCAGCCGTCGCCTCCGCTGCCCGCAAAGCCATGCAGGTCTTCGGGTTCGAACGAGTACACAATCTGCGCAGGGGCGGTCGCTATCGTCAGCGCGCCCACCAGAATGCCCAAAGCTAACAGAGTACGCTTCATTGCTTGAACCTCCTTCGCGTTGGCTTGAAACGCTTCAACGCACCCTAATTATACACCAGTTTTTGCCCCGATTCCTGCCGCTTGGGGGCGAATTGAGTGGAAATTTCGGTGAATTTGCTGGGAGAAGCGGCACTTTCACAAAAACGGGTATATTTAGCGTATGGAACTTGCCAGCCTACTGCGGCGGGTGCTGGAAGGAGACGACTTAGACGCGGGACAGGCGGAGACGCTGATGGACGCGATGATGCAGGGCGCGCTGACGCCTGTGCAAATCGCGGGCGTGCTGATGACGATGCGCACGCGCGGCGAGACGCTGCAGGAGCTGGTCGGCTTCGCCCGCGCCATGCGCGCCCACTCGGTGAAGGTTCCCATCGATAATCCCGACCTGCTGGACACCTGCGGCACGGGCGGCGACACGCTGAAGACTTGGAACCTCTCGACGGCGACGGCGTTTGTGGTCGCGGCGGCGGGCGTGCCTGTCGCCAAGCACGGCAACCGCGCCGTCAGCAGCAAGTGCGGCAGCGCGGATGTGCTGGAGGCGCTGGGCGTGAACCTGAACCTCACGCCCGAACAAATCGCGCAGGGTATTCAGCAGGTCGGCGTCGGGTTTATGTTCGCGCCGCTGCACCATCCCGCGATGCGCCATGTCGCCCCCGTGCGTCGTGAACTCGGCGTGCGCACGGTGTTCAACCTGCTGGGACCGCTGACCAACCCTGCGAACGCCCGCAAGCAGCTGCTGGGCGTGTTCAGCTGGGAGTGGCTGACGCTCATCGCCGAGGCGCTGGCGCAACTGGGCACGGAACGCGCCTTAGTGGTGCATGGGATGGACGGGCTGGACGAGGTCTCGCCGATTGGCGTCACGGTCGCCGCGCACCTCAAGCCCGACGGCGCGGTGGAGACTTTCGAGTTCACGCCGCAGGATTTGGGGCTGGACCCCGCGCCTGCAGACGCGCTTGCCGCAGGCGACACCCCGCAGGAGAACGCGCAGATACTCCGCGCCGCCATCACAGGCGACGACGAACGGCGCATGCAGGCGATTTTGCCCAGCGCGGGCGTCGCGCTGTGGGTCGCAGGGCGCGTGGACGACATCCGCGACGGCATCCTATTGGCGCAACGCGCTATCGAATCGGGACGCGCCGAAGAGACGCTGGAGGACTACATCGCCTACACGCGCAGTTGCGCAGCGGTATAATTCGGCGGGATGATTCTGCAGCGACCGTCCCTGCGCAGCATCTGGACGGAGGAGGAGCGCCCCGAGATGTAGATTTGAGGGGTAGGTTTCCGCACCCTTAGAAAAAACCTACCCCCTTAAGCCTAAGCTCACACGGTGGGAGAGGGGCTTAAGCGTCAAAGTAGAGCGCGAACTCGTAGGGGTGCGGGCGCAGCAGGATAGCGTCCACCTCCTTGACGCGCTTGTACTCGATGTAGGTCTCCAGCAGGTCGGGCGTGAACACCCCGCCGCGCATCAGGAACTCGTGGTCGTGCTCAAGCGCATTCAGTGCGTCGGCAAGCGTCGGCGGTGTGGTCGGGATGCCCTTGCGCTCGTCGGGCGGCAGCTCGTAGAGGTCTTTGTCGATGGGGTCGGGCGGCTCGATGCGGTTCTGGATGCCGTCCAGCCCTGCCATCACCATCGCCGCGAACGCCAAGTACGGGTTCGCCGTCGGGTCGGGCGCGCGGAACTCGATGCGCCGCGCTTTCGGGCTGCTGGAGTAGGTCGGGATGCGGATGCACGCGCTGCGGTTGCGCTGACTGTAAACAAGGTTGATTGGCGCCTCGTAGCCGGGCACCAAGCGGCGGTACGAGTTGGTGGTCGGCGCGGCGAACGCCAAGATTGCAGGCGCGTGCTTGAGCAGCCCGCCGATATAGTAGCGCGCCGTGTCCGACAGCAGCGCGTAGCCCCGCTCGTCGTAAAACATGTTCACCCCGCCCTTCCACAGGCTCTGGTGCGTGTGCATGCCTGAGCCGTTGTCCTGAAAGATGGGCTTGGGCATAAAAGTTACGGTGTAGCCGTTGCGCTCGGCGACATTCCGAATCACATATTTATAGAGTTGCACCTTATCGGCGACGCGCACAAGGGTATCGTACTTGATGTCGATCTCTGCCTGACCTGCCGCGCCGACCTCGTGGTGCTGCACCTCTACCTCGATGCCGACCTCCTGCAGGGTGAGCATCATCTCGGTGCGCAGGTCTTGCAGCGTATCCGACGGCGGGCAGGGGAAGTAGCCGCCCTTGAGGCGCATCTTGTAGCCCAGATTCGGCTTCTCCTCGCGCCCCGTGTTCCATTCGCCCTCGTCCGAGTCGATGTAGTAGTAGCCGAAGTGCGCGCCCTGCGCGTAGCGCACATCGTTGAACACATAGAACTCCACTTCGGGACCGAAGTAGGCGGTGTCGGCGACGCCCGTCGAGCGTAGGTAGGTCTCCGCTTTCTGCGCCACATAGCGCGGGTCGCGTGTGTACCGCTCGCGCGTGATGGGGTCTACTACATTGCAAATCACGCTCACGGTCGGCACTTCGGGGAACGGGTCCATAAACACGGTCTCGGCGTCGGGCAGCAGCAGCATGTCGGAGACATTGATGGACTGGAAGCCGCGAATGGAGGAGCCATCGAAGCCGATGCCCTCCTCGAACATCTCGTCGGTGAACGCTTCAATCGGCATCGAGAAGTGATGCCACATGCCGAACAGATCGGTGAACTTGACATCGACCACACGCGCGTTATGCTCGCGCGCGAACTGAATTGCTTCGCGTGGACTCATACGATCCTCCTCTGAGTTAGTTTTGGTTTCTGGCGTGTCGCCAGGGGGCGCGCGGGTATGCGCGCATGCTGAGGCGGCAGCGTCGCCGACAGGTGCGGGCAATCGGGCAGCGCGTAGGGGGTCTGCACGCTTCGTTGCGATGCAGCGAGGGGCAACTGCGCGATTCGGTATTATTATACCCCAGCGTAGTGGGCGTGTCAAGGGGTTGGGGGCGTGTCTTTCATCCGCTCGCGCGCCTTGCGTTCGATGTTGCGCCAGATGCCGCGCAGCCCCATCGCCTGCTTCATCGCCTCCAGCGTCTCGTCAGCGATGTGGCGCATTTTCAGCGTGCCTGTGTAGATAATCTCTTCCACCAGCCCGCGCTCTTGGGCGAACTGCTCGCGCCGCTCGCGGATGGGGTCTAAGAAGGCGTTCAGGGCGCGCGCGAGTTTCTCCTTGACCTCCACATCGCCGACGCGCCCCTGCCGATAGCGCGTCTTGAGGTCGTCCACTTCCTCGCGGTCGGGGTTGAAGATGTCGTGGTAGATGAACACGGGGTTGCCCTCCACCGTGCCGGGGATGTCGGCGCGGATGCGTTTGGGGTCGGTATACATCGCGCGCACCTTTTTCTCGACGGTCTTGGGGTCGTCGGAGAGGAAAATCGCGTTGCCGAGGCTCTTGCTCATCTTGGCTTGCCCGTCCGTGCCGACGAGGGTGGGCACCTCGCTGAGCATCACATCGGGGATGGGGAACACCTCACCGTAGAGGTGATTGAATCGGCGGGCGATCTCGCGCGTGATTTCGACATGCGCCTCGTTGTCCTTGCCGACGGGCACAAGGTGTGCGCGGGGCATCAGGATGTCCGCCGCCTGCAGCACAGGGTAGCCAATCAGCCCGAAGGGGATGGACTCGTCGTCGATGTTGGCGGCGCGCGCCATGTCTTTCAGGCTGGGCAGGCGCGTCAGGCGCGGCAACGAGACCAGCATCTCGAAGATCAGGTTCATCTCGTAGACCGCATGCACCGCCGACTGCAGGTAAATCGTGGACTTGTGCGGGTCAATGCCCACCGCGAGGTAGTCCAGCACCATCTCGCGGATGTTAGTGCGCATCTCTTCGATGTCTTCGTGGGTGGGGCGCGTGGTCAGCATATGCAGGTCAGCAATCAGGAAGTAGCACTCGTACTCGTCCTGCAGTTGCACGCGATTCTGCAGCGACCCGACATAGTGCCCCAGGTGCAGTTTGCCCGTGGGTCGGTCGCCCGTCAGCACCCGTTTGCGCTCGCTCATCGGCGAGGGATTATACCTAACGCGCTTGGAACGGCACGATTTGGCTAATCGCGCGGGTGTTGCGGTTGTTGGTGAACGCCAGCACCACCGCGTAGTAGGTGCGCCCGCTAACCAGCGCGGGTCCCGTGTAGACCAGCGCGGTCGCGGGGGCGAACACCTTCGCCGCGCCAGGATTGTTCAGGTCGGTGGGGAAGTAGGGCGCGACTTGGTAGTCGGGGAAGCGGTCGTAAATCAGCACCAGATAGTAATCGGCGTTGGGCACGGGCGTCCACTGCAGGATCAGACCGTCCACGATTTCGTTGGGGAACGGGCGGGTAATGGCGATGGGCGTGAACGGGCGCGCGCTCACGCGGTTGCTCCGCCCCGACACCGTGCCAGGTAGGTCGTTCAGGTAGTCGGTGTTCAGCGCGACCATCTCGTAGAAGTAGGTCACATTCGGCTGCAGGGCGGGGTCTAAGTCGGCGAAAAAGTCCGCCAGCGGGTCGCGCAGAAACGCAATCGCGTTGCGGTTGAGTTCGTCGATTGTGCGCCCGCGGTAAATCCCGTAGCCCAGCAGGCTGAGTTGCTCCTCGTAGTCCCAACTGAGGTCGATTTCGATCCAGTAGTCGCTGGTCGAGCGCGAGGCGACGGCGCGGCGCGGGCGCGGCTTGTCGTCGAACAGGGCTCGGATGGCGTTATAGGCGTCGCGCTCGCGCGGGGTGCTGCGCGTGGCGGTCAGCACGCGCGGCATCGTCCATGCGGTCGCCGAGAGGTTGATGGGCGTCTGCACGGGGCGGTTTACCGAGCTGTTCAGCGTGAAGCTGACGAGGGCGGTCTCTCCAGCGACGATGGAGACCGTGCGCGTGTCGTTCTCGTAGTCGGGCGCGGAGGCGACGATGGGGTACTCGTAGCCTGCGGGCAGCCCGGCGATGCGGTAGAAGCCGCGACGGTCGGTGACCGCCAGCGCGCTGCTGAGCGCGCCGCCTGCAAACACCCGCGCGCCTTCAATCCCGCGCCCCAGCGCGTCGCGCACAAAGCCCTCCACCGCGCCCTGACGATTCGCAGGCGCAATCATGATGTTCACATTTTTGGACTGCTCGTTTTCGAACACCTGCGCGATATTTTGCCCCGTGTATTCCACGCCGTTGATGACCGCGCGGGCGCGGATGACCGTGAAGCGGTCGGGCACATTCGTCAGGTAGTAGGTGCCGTTGTGCAGCGAGCGGGTACGGCTGTTGACGGCGTTGGCGGGGAACACTTCGGCGTCGGCGACGGGGTCGCCCTCGATGTCGGTAATCGTGCCTGACACGACGCCGACCTTGCCGTTCTCGCCGCAGCCTGCCAGAATCACGGCGCACAGAAACGTGAACACGCCTCCCCAAATGCGTCGTTGCATCGTCATACAGAAAGACGATTCGCGAGCGCGGCGGTTTCTCCTGCCACGAAAAAAAGGGCGGTCAGCGACCGCCCCGTGTGTGTCCACCTGCGAAAGGAGGATGGTACGCTTAGCGTCGGCGGCGACGCAGCACGATGCCGCCCAGCCCCGTCGCCAGCGCAATCAGGCTGGCAGGCTCTGGCACGACGGTCCAGTCCTGCTCAACCAGCATCAGCGCGGCAGCCGAGTCGCGCGTGATGATCCCGCCCAACTGGAAGGTCTCGTACACGGTCACATCGTTGGCGGGCGCGGAGAGCGCGGCGGGTATCACGACATTGAACGCGCCGTTCGAGCCGCCCGTGTACGCGCCGCCCAGAATCGCGCCGCTGGCTTCCCACAGAATCGCGTTGTCCGAGTTGCGCACCACTTTCTTGTACCAAGTGATACGCCCGTAGTCTTGTACAAACCCCGCAATCACGAAGTTGAAGCCGTTCAGCAACGGCATGCTGTTCGTCGGGTCGTTGATGGTGTACTGCCCTGTGAAGCCGCCCACGGTGTAGCCTGTGCCCAGCCCCACAATCAGCGGATGCGGCACAGCAGCCGCGGTCAGGAAGGTGATCTGAGGCGGCGTGCTGACCGACACCGTCGGCGACGGCGCAAAGAAGGGACCCGAAGTGTTCAGCAGCACAGGCACCTGAATCGCCGTGAACGGCGAGACAAGCGAACCCGAACTGGTATGCATCGTCACATTCCACGAGGCGAACGCGCTCGTGAACACAGCCAAGACTCCCAGAGTTGCCAGAACTCGTTTCATGATGGTTCCTCCGTTTCTGTTTGGCGCGTTGGAGACGCGCACTGAGGCTTATTTGAGCAACTTGTGTGCCAAACGCCTTTTTTCGCGCAAAAACTGGTATTTTTGGCGTTTTTCGCCTGTGAAAAACAAAAACAGGGCGGGCACGAAGCCCGCCCTGCGCTACGGTCAGGAGGATACAGCGGAAACGCCTTAGCGCTTGCGGCGGCGCAGCGCGAGCAGTCCGACCAGCCCGCTGCTGAGCGCAATCATACTCGCAGGCTCAGGCACCCAGTCTTGCTCCACCAGCAACAGCCCCGCCGTGGACACAGGCTGCGTCGGCAACACGAACAGCAGGAAGTTCTCGTACACGGTCACATCGTTCGCCGGCGCGGAGAGCACGGCGGGGATGACCACGCTGAACGCGCCATCCGTGCCGCCGAAGCCCGAACCCGCGAACATGCCCGAGCCGTTGTAGAGAACCGCGTTGTCCGAGTTGCGGATGACCTTCTTCTGCCAGACAATCATCGCGCTGCCGTCCACCACGCCTGCAATCACGAAGTTGAAGCCCGTGAGCATGCCTGCGGAACTGGACGCTGGCGCGATAGAGTAGGCGCCCGAGAAGGTGCCGTTGGTAAACATGGTACCGTCGCCGACCAGTATCGGGTTCGGCGTCGCCGCCCCCGTCAGGAAGGTAATCTGTGGCAGGGGCGAAGTGGTGACAATCGTCGGCACAGACACCACCGTCGACGGCGGGTTGAGTACCCCGCTGCTGTTAATCACCGTGACATTCCAGGACGCAAATGCGCCCGTTGCCAGCACGCTGGCAACCATGACCGAAGTCATCATTCGTCGTATCATAATCATGAACCTCCTTTGCGGCTTGGGGGCGAATCGGGCGCAACAGACAATTAACCCCGCGTAAGCCTACCCTTAGACAAGCAACTTCCGTGCCAAAGTTCCGTGTTTTGGAAAAAACTCGCATTTTTGCGGAGAGAATGCGCCGCACGCGCCGATAGGGTATAATCCCCGTCCGAACAGGAGGCAACTACCGATGTATGCGATTATTCAAACAGGCGGCAAGCAGTACCGCGTGGAGCCGAACACCGTCGTGAGCGTAGAGAAGATTGAAGCGGAACCAGGGACCGAGATCGAGATTGGTGAGGTGCTGATGGTGCGCACGGACGCGGGCATCAAGGTCGGCGCGCCCTATGTGGACGGCGCGAAGGTCGTCGCCGAGGTGGTCATGCAGACCAAAGCGCCCAAAATCATCGGCTTCAAGTATAAGCCCAAGAAGAACGAGCGCAAGCGCTGGGGACACCGCCAGCCACTGACCGTGCTGCGCATCAAGTCTATTGAGGCGTAAGCGATGCCAGACTCCATTCGGCGCGTGCTGGACGCCCTGCTTGAAGACCTTCAGGCAGGGCTGCCGATTCGCTTAGACGCCGCCGAGCGCTACCGCGCGGAGGTGGAGGGCTACCGCATCCAGTTCGAGGGCGAGGACGACCTGCTGCACTGCAGCGTCGAGCGCACCGACGGCGGGCGCATCGAGTTGGCGCAGGCGCACCGTGTGGTGGAGCCGCTGTTTGCCGCGATGCCCAAGGGCATCGTGTGGTTCAAGCCCGCCGAGCATTCCGTGCATTACTATGTGGGGCACGACCATTTCTTGCAGGCGCACCTGCAGGAGTCTGCCCCGTCCCCAGCGAATCGTGCGCCATAGGGCGACGGCTGCCCTGTGGTGTGTATGAGCGCGCTACTCATCCTGTTGGGCGTTGCGATGTTGCTGGCGCTGGCGTATCGCTGGTACGGGCGCTGGCTGACGACGCGCGTGTTCCCGCTGGACGATTCCGAGCCGACCCCTGCCCACACCCTGCGCGACGGACGCGACTTCGTGCCTGCCCCGCCGCTGGTGGTGTTTGGGCATCACTTCGCGTCGATTGCAGGGCTGGGACCGCTGCTGGGTCCCGCGATTGCCGTGATTTGGGGCTGGGTTCCCGCGCTGCTGTGGATTGTGCTGGGGTGCATCTTCGTCGGCGCGGTGCATGACTTGGGCTGCATGTATAGTTCCGTGCGCAATCGGGCGCGCAGTGTGGCGGACTTGGCATACGATGTGGCGGGCGCGCGGGCGCGGGCGCTGTTTCTGCTGTTTGGGGTGTTCGCACTTGCGCTGGCGATGGGCGTGTTCGTGATTAACATCGCGAACCTGTTTGCGCCAGGCGCGGGCGGCGCAGGCGGGGCGCAAGTGCCCGAAGCGGTGTTGCCCAGCGCTGCGCTGATTGGGCTTGCGCTGGCAGTGGGCGTGCTGTTTTACCGCTACCGTGTGTCGCTGGCGAAACTCACGCTGCCTGCGCTGCTGGCGAGCCTGCTGTGCGTATGGCTGGGCGTGCAGTACCCGATTACGAGCCTGTTCGGGTGGGAGTTGACCGCGCCGCGCTGGACTTACCTGCTGTTGGGCTACGCGCTGGCAGCAACGCTACTGCCCGTGTGGGTGCTGCTGCAGCCGCGCGACTACCTGAACTCGTTCCAGTTGTTTCTGGGCATGGGGCTACTGCTGATGGGCGCGGTGGTGGGCGGGTTCACGCTGAGCGCGCCTGCGTTCAACCCTGCGCCTGTGGGCGCGCCGCCGATGTTCCCACTGCTGTTTATCACGATTGCGTGTGGTGCGGTGTCGGGGTTTCACTCGTTGGTGGCGTCGGGCACGACCGTGCGGCAGTTAGACCGCCAGAGCCACGCGCTGCCAATCGGCTACGGCGGGATGCTCACCGAAGGGCTGCTGGCGACGCTCGCGCTGCTGGCGGTGGCGGCGGGCTTGGGCGCGGAATGGCAGTCCCGATACCCCGACTGGCTCACGGCGGGCAAGGGCGCGCTGGCGAACTTTGTGCATGGGGCGGGCGTGATGGTGAGCGCGGTCGGCGTGCCGCTTGCGCTTGCCAAAGTGTTCGTGGCGACGGTGGCGGTCGGCTTCGCGCTCACCACGCTGGACACAGGCGCACGCCTGATTCGCTACAACCTGCAGGAACTGGGGCGCGCGTGGCGCATCACGCCGCTGGTCAACCCGACGGTCAGTACGCTGCTGGCAGTGGGGTTAATTGGCTTCTTCGCGCTGCTGAAAGCCCCTGACCCCGTCACGGGCGAGCTGAAGTCGGTCGGCGCGTTGCTGTGGCAACTGTTTGGCGCGTCGAATCAGCTCTTGGCGGCGCTGTCGCTGCTGGTGGTCTCGCTCTATTTGCGCTCGCTGGGACGACCGACGCTGTATACGCTGCTGCCGATGGGGTTTATGCTCGTGGCGACGCTATCTGCGCTGGTGATCGGCATGCAGGGCTTTGCGGCGCAGGGCAACACGCTGCTGCTGGGATTCAGCGCGGTCATCTTCGCGTTGGCAGTGTGGCTGGTGGGCGAAGCGGTTGTGGCGTGGCGACGCGGCGCAGGCGCAGCCGTCCCCACACGGCAGGTATAATCCCAGTATGCGAACGCTAATGGCGCTGCTAATACTTGGCTTGGCAGGCTGGCTCGGCGTCCATGCCCCTGCCGAGCAGAAGGAGAACCGCACCATGCAAACGGGCAAGAAGCGTCTTCTGGTGGTCACGCACACAGCAGGTTTCCGTCACGGCGACTCGATTGAACTGGGCGAGAAGATACTGGCAGAGATTGGCGAACGCAGCGGCGTCTTTGAAGTGGACTACTGCCGCGACGCGGGCGATGTGCAAAAGATGCTCACCCCTGAGTTCCTGAACGCGGGCAAGTACGACGGCGTGGTGTTCCTGAACACGACGGGCGACATCGGTATCCCCGACTTGGGCGCGTTTCTGGAGTGGCTCAAGGGCGACAAGGCATTCATCGGAATCCACGCCGCCGCCGACACCTACCATAACCGCCCCGAATACCTCGAGATGGTGCAGGGACAGTTCGCCTATCACGGCAAGCAGACCAAAGTGGTCGCCAAAGTGGAGCAGCCCGAGCATCCCGCCGTGGCGCACCTTGCGCCTGAGTGGACGGTCTTCGACGAGATTTACCTGTTCAAGGAGAACAACCGCCCGCGCGTGCAGGTGCTGCTGTCGATGGATCGTCATCCCGACGACGGCACGCCGCAAGCGGGCAAAGAGGGCGACTACCTGCTGGCGTGGTGCCGCGAGTACGGCAAAGGTCGGATGTTTTACACCGCGCTGGGGCATCGGCTCGATGTGTGGCAGGACGAGGCGTACCAGCGCCACCTGCTGGGCGGCATCAAGTGGGCGTTGCGCCTGCAGGAGAAGGGCGCGGTAAAGTGGTAAGTGTCAACTGCGCAGCCAGAGTTTGTAATTTTCCAAGGTTCCCCCCGCTTCGCGAGGGGAACCGCGCAGGGTTTGGTTCCCCCTGCTCGCAGGGGGAACCTTAAGGAGGGGGTCTTCAATCGCGCTTGTTTTTGTAAACTGTGTTCCCGCGATTGGTATCAGAACAACTGAAACGGCGTGAAGGCGAGGTAGACGCCGAAGAGGTCTGCGTCGCGCGTCTGGCTATGGCGCGAGTAGTAGGTATAAAGGTACACCGTCGGGTTGACTTGGTAGCCCGCGCCGACGCTGGTGTAGGCGTTGCCGTCGGGGAAGCGGTAATACTCCAGCGCGACATCCAGACCGAACGGCAGCGAGGTCTGGAACGCGCCGCTCCAGCCCGTGTTGCTCCCCTGACGATACGCGCCCAAGTGGAACCTGCCGAACGAAACCGTCTGCGTGCCTACCAGATAGAAGGTCGGGTTCGCGTTGTCGGTAATGTTCAGCGCGCCGACGGCAAAGCCAGGCGAACGTTTCGATTCGGGCGATAGCACGAAGCGAGCATTGCCCAGCGTCTGGCGCGACTGGTTGTTGTCCAGCCCGACGAAATCGACGCCGAAGTCGAACCGCTCGGTGACCATCAACTGCGTGTAGAAGCAGCGCGTGCGCGTCTGGCTATAATAGCGCGGCACGCCGTACTGCTCCGTCGCCAGGTAGACCGAACGCGGCGTGCTGAGATTTGCCGTCGGCATAAACACTACGGTTTCGGGGATTGCCAGCGCCACCGAAACGCCCAAAAGGCTCAGTGAACACACAATTGTCCAGCGTTTCATTGGTTTCACCTCGTGGGGAGTCTTCCACAGTGGGGCGCGAAATTACAGTGCGTTTACGCAAGAAGGCAACCACAGGGGGTTGCCCCTACAAGCGGGTACTCTTTAGGGTCAGCGTGCAGGGCGCGGTTGGGCACTACTTGGTGATGTTTTTGCTCCTGGTGCTGCTGGGGTACGGTTTGCGGCGCGGGGGCGTGCTGACGGACGAGACGACGGCGTGGTTGGCGCGGCTGGTCGCGCTTGCGCCGTTGCCTGCGCTGGTGCTGAGCGCGCTGGCGAAGGCGTCGTTCTCGCCGACGCTGCTGGGGGCATGGGGCGTCGCGATGCTCTCGGTGTGGCTGGGGATGGGGCTGGCGTGGCTGCTGGGCAACCTACTGCCGCTGGCGACGCCGACCCGCGCCTTGCTCATCGTGCAGGGCAGTATCAGCAACACGGGCTTTCTGGGCACGCCGCTGATTGCCGCGCTCTACAGCCACGAACCCAACATCGTCGCCGCCGCCGTCGCCTACGATATGGGCGTCACCAGCCTGATGATCCACATGGTGGGCGCGCGGGTGCTGGCGCGTGCGGGCGCGGCGGAGGGCGTTTCCGACGGAGTGAACGGGCTGCGACGGCTCGCGCAGATGCCTGTGTTCTGGGCGGCGATTGCGGGCTACGCGCTGATGCTTGCGGGGGTGCGCCTGCCCGAACCGCTGCTGTTCACGCTCGAACGGTTGGGACAGACCACGACGCCGCTGGTGCTGCTGGCAATCGGCGGGATGCTCCACTGGCGCACGCTGGGCGCGCGTTGGAAAGCGGTCGCGCTGATTGTCGGCTTCAAGACGCTCGTGATGCCGCTGCTGATGCTGGGGCTGCTGCGTCTGGCGGGGTTGCCGTCCTTCGCTGCGCAGGCGTTGCTCCTGCAGAGCGCGATGCCGACCGTGATGGTCAGCGCGGTCTACGCCGCCGCGTGCCGCACCGAGCCTGAACTGGCGTCGGGGGTGGTCGTGGCGTCTACCGTCGCCGCGCTCGCGCTGCTGCCCCTGTGGATGGGCGCGCGGTAAAAAAATAGTGGAGCCTTTGCAGGCTCCACCAGAGGGAGGTTGGGTTAACAAGGCTGTGCGGTCTGCTCTGCCACTTGTGCAGTGGCATGGCTATTATAATTCGGATTTGGGAAAAGTAGGACTGCTAAATTTGCCAGATTTCAGCGGAGTGTGCGTAGGGCGACCCGTGCAGGCGCGCCGTCCGCGCCTTCAATCAGCAGCGGCAGGCAGAGCAACTCGTACTCGCCTGCGTCCACCGCGCTGAGGTTCAGCCCCTCGATGATGATCTTGCCCGCGCCGCAGAGCAGGTGATGCACTTCGGGCGTCGCGCCGTAGCGTTCGATGGAGAGGTAGTCCACCCCGACGACATCGACGCAGCGGCGAATGAGCCACTCGGCGGCGTCTGGGGTGAGCGCGACATATGCCGTGTTGAACTCGTGCGTCTGCCCCCAGAGCGCGCTGTTGTCGGTCTTGAGCAGCAGGCGCGTGGTGGTGGGCGGGATGTTCGCGCGTTCGAGCGCGTCGGCGGTGATGTGCGGGTAGCCGCGCAGGTCGGCGACCCAGCACGCGCCAATCAGCCGCGCGAGCGGAATCTCGTGGACGCGCTTGCCCGCGTCGTTGAAGTGCCACGGGGCGTCGATGTGCGTGCCCGAATGCGTGCCCAGCATCAGGCGCGAGCCGTTGCATACCCCGCCGTCCGCCATCCGCACGACGGGAATCAGTTCGAACGGCGCGTCGCCAGGGTAGGTCGGCATCGGCTGGCGCAACGGCACGCTGACATCGATGATCATCGCGCCTGATTATACCCCCGCAGGAGCGTCAGCACTTGCTGGAAGTCGTCGGGCAGCGGCGCGGTGAAGTGCATCCGTTCGCCCGTGAGGGGATGCTCGAACGCCAGCGCGTAGGCGTGCAGCAGTTGCCCCTGCAAGCAGGCGACGGCGTTGGCGAGGTCGGGCGACCAGTCGCGCGGGGGCTTGCGTATGCCGCCGTACAGCGGGTCGCCCACGACGGGATGCCCCACCGCGCTGGCGTGGACGCGCACTTGGTGCGTGCGCCCCGTCTCAAGCCGCGCCGCCAGCAGCGCGCAGTCGCGGAACGCCTCCTGCACCACAAAGTGCGTGCGTGCGGGGCGCGCCTTGCCCGCCAGAACCGCCGCTGCGTCCAGCGCCGCCATCTTCTTGCGCTGCACAGGGTGGCGACCAATCGGCAGGTCGACCGTGAAGTGCGTCTCGCGCGGCATGCCCCACACCAGCGCGCGGTACTCGCGTTCGATGGCGTGTCGCTGCAGCGCGCTGCTGAGTCGCGCGTGTGCGCGGTCGGTCTTGGCGACCACCAGCAGCCCTGTGGTGTCCTTGTCCAGCCGATGCACCACGCCGGGGCGGAAACCCGCGCTGCCCTGCGCGAGGGTGGGACTGTGCGCCAGCAGCGCGTTGACCAGCGTGCCGTGCGGATGCCCAGGCGCAGGATGCACGGTCAGCCCGCGCGGCTTGTTCACCACCAGCAGGTGGTCGTCCTCGTAGACGATGGGCACGGGGATGGCTTCGGGCGTGAGGTCGTAGTCGGGCGGGCGGTCGGGCGGCAGCGTGTAGTCCACCGTGTCGCCCGCGCGCAGGCGGTGGGCAGGCTTCGTGACGGGCTGCCCGTTGACGCGCACCTGACCCGCCGCAATCCACTCTTGCCAGCGGGCGCGGCTGATGTCGGGGTGTCGCTCGCTCAGGTAGCGGTCTAACCGTTGCCCGGTCATGGGGCGGCTTGCTGGGCGTGTCGCTGGCAGGTCGGGCATAGCGGGCGGTGGAACTTCGCCATGCTGAGGTCGTACTGCGGTTTGCGCAGCGCGCGTCCGCACGCGGCGCAGATCATCGCTTCAGCAGTCGGCTCGGCGGCGTGTTCGGCGCGTCCCGCCGCGTCGCCGCGCAGAGGTTGCGGCGAGTCGGCGTAGGCGATGCGCCCCGTCTCCAAGTCGCCCTCGCTCAGTTCAGGCGCGAACTGCGTGCCGTAGCCGCACATCGCCAGCGCACGCCCGATTGCGCCCGTCTCCGCCTTCTCCACGAAGTCCGCGAAGTCGTCGCGCGTCTCCATCTTGCTCGCCGTCGCGATGACCCGCCCCTGTGCGTCCTTCACCACCGCCTGAAACACTACGCACCCGCCCTCTATGTCCAGATGCAACGGATGCGTCTCGATGCTCCAGTCGGGGTGGTCTTCGCGGAACCAGACCAACCGCGCGGCGACAGGCAGATACTGCTGCCCCCCGCGCACCCGTATCAGATACCGTCGCACATTGAACGCCATGCTATACGAATGTATACCCCATCGGGTGGGGGTGATGTCAAGGGCTGACCCAAAGCGGAACTTTTGCCGACAATCATGGTATCTTAAGGTGGGGGTTGAACGCTGTGGAGAACGGCAGACAGGGCTACTGGCTATCGACCGACTCGTGGGATTTGCACCGCCGAGCCGAGAAGGATCGGCTGCGCCATAACGAGAAGGTCAAAGAGGTCATCAAGCAGAACTTGGGCGAGATCATCGGGCAGCAGGACATCATCACCGCCGAGGACGGCAAAATCGTCAAGATTCCCATTCGCGGGCTGGAGTTGCCCCACATCCGCTACGACCCGCACGGCAAAAAGGGCGTCGGGCAAGGCCCTGGCGGCAGCAAGGCGGGCGATGTCATCGGACGATCGGGGCAGCAGGGTCAAGGCGCAGGCAAACAGGCAGGCACGGAACCTGGCGTCGACTTCTACGAGGCGGAGTTCACCATCGAGGAACTCGTGCAGATGGTCTTCGAAGACCTGCACCTGCCGAACCTACGCGAGAAGGGCACAAAAGACATTCTGGCAGACCAAGTGCGTTTCGACACCATCGCGCGGCGCGGACCGCAGTCCAACATCGACAAAAAGCGCACGCTTATCAACGCTTGGAAGCGCAACGCCGCCGAGGGCAACCCCGGCTGGGAGATTCACGAGGAGGACAAGCGGTTCAAAAGCTGGGAGATTGTGCCCGAGAAGCAGCGCAACGCCGTTGTCATCGCCATGCGCGATGTGTCGGGCAGTATGGGCGAGTTCGAGGCGTACATCGCGCGCAGCTTCTACTACTGGATGACGCGCTTTCTGCGCACCAAATACACCGCCACCGAAATCGTGTTCATCACCTGCCACACGGAGGCGAAGGAGGTCGACGAGCATACCTTCTTCTCGGCGGGCGATTCGGGCGGCACGCGCCTGTCTGCCGCCTACAAACTCGCGCTGGAGATCCTCGAAAAACGCTACAACCCGCGCGAGTGGAACATCTACCCCTTCATGTTCTCCGACGGCTACAACTGGGGCGACCACGAGGTGGTGGAATACATGCGCAAGCTGGTGGAGTATGCCAACCTCATCGGCTACGGCGAGATTGCCAACGATTTGTGGGGCAGTTCCAACGGGCTGGCGCCGTTGGGGCAGGCGATTACCGAAGCGTTTCAGGACGACCCGCGCGTGGTGGTGGTCAAAATCACCTCTAAAGAGGATGTCTGGCCCGCCCTGAAACGCTTCTTTAGCAAGCACCCTGAGGTGGCTGCCGCCGCGTGGTGAGCGCGCCCAAGTCTTAGCGCGCGGCGAGGGGCGTCTTGGCATCGTAGAGGATGATGCCCTCCTGAACCGCTTGATGCACAATCGCGGAGGTGCGCTGCACCTGCTCGAACTCGGCGGGCGTGTAGCAGAGGAAGTCCACATGGCGCGGGAAGCGCGCCATGCGCAGCATCATCGGCATGCGTTTGAGGAACGGCGCGCCCTCAAATGCCTGCGCCACGACGATGACATCCAAGTCGGAGTCGCCACGCGCCCGCGAGCCGAACAAAATCACCCGCTCGGGCTGCACACGCGCCACAAGCGTCGGCAACGCGCACTGCACAAACTGCTCGATGAGAGGGTCATCGTCGTGAACCGCTTGCTGGTACCAGCGTTGTGCAACCTTTTGGGCGTCCACAACGGCAGTATACCTTTTTAGGGGACGCATGCCAATCGCGGACGCGCCCCCTGAACTGTCAGAACTGCTCCGCTTCTGTCGAGCCGTGCATGGCGAGGGTGGAGGCTTGCCCGCCCGTGATGGCTTCCTGCACGGCGTCGAAGTATGCCGTGCCGACGAACGCTTGATGCTCCACCGCGCGGAAGCCCTGCTCGCGCGCCGTGAACTCCGCCTCCTGCAGGTCGGCGTAGGCGGTCATGCCCGTCTCGGCGTAGCCGCGCGCCAACTGGAACGAGATGTAGTTCAGCGCGTGGAAGCCCGCCAGCGTGATGAACTGGAACTTGTAGCCCATCGCGCCCAGCTCTCGCTGGAAGCGGGCAATCGTGTCGGCGTCCAGCAGCTTCTTCCAGTTGAACGACGGAGAACAGTTGTACGCCAGCAGTTTGCCAGGGAACTGCTTGTGAATCGCCTCGGCGAACTGGCGCGCCTCGTTGAGGTCGGGCGTGGAGGTCTCGAACCACAGCAGGTCGGCGTAGGGGGCATACGCCAGCCCGCGCGCGATGGCTGCCTCGATGCCGTTGCGCACCACATAGAACCCCTCGTAGGTGCGCTCGCCCGTCAGAAACGGCTGGTCGTAGGGGTCAATATCGTTGGTCAGCAGCGTGGCGTTCAGCGCGTCGGTGCGGGCAATCAGGATTGTCGGCACGCCCATCACATCGGCGGCGAATCGCGCGGCGACGAGCTTCTGGATGAACTCGCGCGTGGGCACGAGTACCTTGCCGCCTAAGTGTCCGCACTTTTTGGCGGAGGCGAGCTGGTCTTCGTAGTGGACGCCCGCTGCGCCCGCCTCGATGAGGGCTTTCGTGAGTTCAAAGGTGTGCAGCACGCCGCCGAAGCCCGCCTCGCCGTCGGCAACGATGGGCGCGTACCAGTAGATGTCGTTGCGTCCCAGCGCGTGCTGTTTCTCGTCCTCGCGGCGGAAGGCGTTGTTGATGCGCTTCACGACGGCGGGCACGCTGTTGACGGGGTACAGGCTCAGGTCGGGGTAGGTCTGCATCGACAGGTTCGCGTCGGCGGCGACCTGCCAGCCGCTGAGGTAAATCGCCTTCAGCCCCGCCTGCACCATCTGCACGGCTTGCGTGCCCGTAAGCGCGCCCAGCGCGGCGACATACGGCTCGGTATGCATCAAGTCCCACAGTCGCTGCGCGCCGAGTTTCGCCAGCGTGTATTCAATCTGCACCGACCCGCGCAGGCGCACGACATCCGCCGCCGAATATGGGCGCGTAATCCCCTGCCAGCGCGGGTTCTCGCGCCAGTCTCGCTCCAGTTGCTCAATCACCGTTTGCATGCTTACCTCCTCATCCTCGTTGATTCTGTGCGCCCTGCATCGGACGCACAATCAGTCAATATACTCATACGCCACCAGCGTCACGAAGTCAATGAACGGCTCCGACAGCACGACTTGACGCAGGATGGTCGCGGCGTCGTCCAGTCGGCTCTGCGCGGCGGCGTCGCCGTAGCTGGCGCGGATGCTCTCCAGCTCTTCCGCCAGCATCTGCACGAACAGTTCGGGCGTGATGGCGCGTCCGTCGCTCAGGTGCGCCCCGCGCCGAATCCACTGCCACAGCTGCGAGCGCGAGATCTCGACGGTGGCGGCGTCCTCCATCAGGTAGTTGATGGCAGCCGCGCCGACCCCACGCAGCCACGAATCCAAGTACCGCAGGCTCACATTGATATTCGTGCGCATGCCGCGCTCGGTAATCTCCCCGCGCGGGAAGTTCAGCAGCTCCTGCGCCGTAATCGCGCGGCTGGGCTTGACATGAATCTGGTTCGGGGTGGGCATGTGCGCGTCGAACACCTCCAGCACGACAGGCACAAGACCAGGGTGGGCGACCCAAGTGCCGTCGTAGCCTTCGCTGACCTCGCGCTGCTTGTCGGCGACGACCTGCGCAATCGCGGCGGCGTTCGCTTCAGGATCGTCGCGGCGCGGGATGTACGCCGACATGCCGCCAATCGCGTGAATCCCGCGCTTGTGGCAGCTCTGCACCACCAGTTCGGAGTACGCCTTCATAAACGGCACGGTCATCGTCAGCGTCGCGCGGTCGGGCAACACGATGTCCTCGCGTGCGCGGAACTTGCGGATGATGCTGAACAGGTAGTCCCACCGCCCACTGTTGAGACCCGCCGAATGCTCGCGCAGCTCGTAGAGGATTTCCTCGCATTCGAACGCGGCGAGGATGTTCTCAATCAGCACGGTGGCGCGGATGGTTCCGCGCGGGACGCCTAACTGCTCCTGCGCGAAGAGGAACACCTCGTTCCACAGGCGCGCCTCCAGATGGCTCTCCAGCTTGGGCAGGTAGAAGTAGGGTCCCGTGCCGCGCCGAAGTAGCTCGTGTGCGTTGTGATAGAAGTAAAGTCCGAAGTCCATCAGCGCGCCCGGCGCAGGCTCGCCGTCCACCCACAGGTGCTTCTCGGGCAGGTGCCACCCGCGGGGGCGCACGCACAGCACGGCGGTCTGCTCGTTCAGGCGGTACGGCTTGCCGTCGGGGCTGATGTACTCTATCGTGCGGCGCACGGCGTCGTACAGGTTCAGTTGCCCTTGAATGCAGTTCTCCCAAGTGGGCGCGTTGGCGTCCTCGAAGTCCGCCATGAAGACCTTTGCGCCAGAGTTGAGCGCGTTGATAATCATCTTGCGGTCTACGGGACCCGTGATCTCCACGCGCCTGTCTTGCAGGTCGGCTGGGGGCGGGGCGACTTGCCAGTCGCCGTCGCGAACGGCTTGCGTTTCGGGCAGGAAGTCGGGGTTCTCGCCTGCGTCCAATCGCGCCTGGCGCGCCTCGCGCGCTGCCAGCAGCTCCTTGCGCGTCGGGTTGAAACGGCGCGTCAGCGTCGCCACGAAGCGCACCGCGCCGGGCGTCAGTATCGTCGTCCACTCAGGGCGCACCGCGCCTCGTATCTCGATGCCCTCGCCTGCCAGTTGGCGGTTCAGCTCCTCTTGGTAGTTCATCGCATCCCTCCGTTCCCGTCGTCGGGCGATAGACTGACCGTTCAGTCAAAGCATACCCGCAGTCGGTGCGTGTAAAGGATACCTAATTCGTCGCGCCGAATTTGCCCCCAATCGCCCTGAGAATCAGAATCGGCAGGAATCCCAAACGGTGCGGGGTATACTATGTATAGGAGGACAGCTTGCATGTATCATGAACCGCTCCGTGTAAAGGTCTGGGGTCCGTATGCCTGTTTCACACGCCCCGAGATGAAGGTCGAGCGCGTGTCGTACCCTGTGATGACGCCGTCGGCGGCGCGCGGGGTGCTGGAAGCCATCTTCTGGAAGCCCGAGTTCCAGTGGCGCATACGCGAGATTCATGTGCTGAAGCCGCTGCGCCATATCTCCCTGCTGCGCAACGAGGTGGACAGGCGCGTGCCTGTGCGCGGGGCGCAACCATTTTTCGCCGACGAGTCGCGCACGCAGCGCCACACGCTCGCCCTGCGCGATGTGGCGTACCTCATCGTCGCCGACATCGTGCTGCAACCGCACGCGGATAAGGACATCGCCGCCTATCGTGACCAGTTCCAACGGCGCGTCGAGCGCGGGCAGTGCTACCACCAGCCGTACTTGGGCTGTCGCGAGTTTGCCGCCTACTTCGCCCCGTCCAACAAGTACGACCGCGCCATCAACTGGAGCGACGACTTGGGGCTCATGCTCGGCGAAATCCGCTTCAAACCCGACGGCAAAGCTGAACCCGTCTTCTTCCACGCCAAACTGCGCCGCGGCGTGCTGCATGTCCCGCAACACATCTACAACGGAGGGAACAACCATGCTCCTGCAACGACTGGTGGAGTATAGTCAGCGCGTGAATCTGCCGCCCTGTCTGTACGCGGACGCGCCTGTGGACTGGCTGATCGATTTGGACGTCAACGGCGCGCCGCGCGGGATGATAGACCAGCGTCAGGCGTCGGGCAAACAGAAGCGCGGCAACCTGCACGCCGTCCCAACGCTCGGCAACCTGCGCACCAGCGCGATTATGCCCCTGCTGTTTTGCGACAACGGTGGCTATGTGCTGGGGCGTGCCGCGAAGAACAAGAAAGACGAGCGTGTCCAAGAACAGCACAACGCCTTCAAGCAACTGGTCGCCGATTGCCATCAGCAGCTCAACCTGCCCGAAACGCGCGCAGTTAACGCGTTCTACCAGCGCCACTTCAAGAGGCTCAAAGTGCCCGACGACTACGACCCTGCCGAGACTGTCACCTTCCGCGTCAACGGGCAGCGGGTGATAGACCTACCCGATGTGCAACAGTACTGGGCAAATTACGCAGCCACCGCGTATAAGATTGTTGGTGACCCGATGCCGTGCCTTGTGTGCGGGCAGGTCAAGCCCGTCGTGCGACGGCATTACCTGCCCATCAAGGGCATTCCCGGCGGGCAAGGCTCGGGGATGTCACTCATCTCGGCAAATGCAGACGCCTTCGAGTCCTATCGGTTGACGGAAGCCTTTGTGTCGCCCATCTGTCTGGACTGCTCCGAACGCGCGCTCAAGGCGTTGGATGCCCTTATGCGCAATCCAGACACCTCACTGCGCGTGGGTAAACTCGTCTACTGCTTCTGGACGCGCAAGCCGACCCAGTTCAGCATCGTGCAGATGCTGGAGGCCCCCGACCCCGTTCAAGTAAAGCAACTCTTGGAGACCGTCGCACGGGGTGGAATCCCCGCGCAGCCCCAAGCGAACGAGTTCTACGCCGTTGCGCTCTCGGCGAACAGCGCGCGCGTGGTCGTGCGCAGCTACCTTGAGACCACCCTGCCCGCCGTGCAGCGCAACCTTGCCCAGTGGTTCCGCTGGCAGCAACTGCACGCAGGCGATACGCCCGTCGGCGTGTTCCAACTGGCGCGCGCCCTCTACTTCAAGGCGGACGACATCCCCGCCCATGTGCCCGAAACGCTCATCCGTTGCACGCTCACGGGAAACCCGCTGCCAATGTCCCTGCTGCAGCTCGCCATCCGGCGCAATAGCGCCGAGCGCAGCGTCACAGACAACCGCGCACGGCTCATCCAAGCAGTACTATACTCACACAACCTACTGTAGGAGGTGAATTCCAATGACACACAATTCGGAAACGCAGGGCCACCCCGCCTACAAGTGCGGGCGACTGCTCGCCGTGATTGAACGCATCCAGAGCCTGGCGATTGGTAACCCCAACGCCACGCTGACCGACCGCTACTACGGCAGCGCGTCCACCGCACCCGCCAGCGTGTTCGGCGTGCTGCTGCGCATGACGCAGCCCCACCTGAGCAAACTGCGCAAACAACGCGAAGGGCTGGCAATTGCCCTCGAACGCGACCTGCAAGACGCCATGCCCGACCAGTTCCCCACCACGCTTAGCCTGACCGAGCAGGGACTCTTCGCGCTCGGTTATTATCACCAGCGGCGCGAGTTCTTCACGCCGCGCAACACCACTGCACCCGCCTCCACGGGCGGGGAGGATTGAAACAGGAGGCAGAATGATGCGAACGATTGATGCACATGCGGCGTACTGCAACCCCGAAGTCCGACACGACTTCGTGATTCTGTTCGATGTGCGCGACGGCAACCCGAACGGCGACCCCGATGCGGGCAACCTGCCCCGCGTCGACCCCGAAACGATGCAGGGCATCGTCACCGATGTATGCCTCAAGCGCAAGATACGCAACTATGTTGACCTGCACTACGGTGACCAGTACAACTCGGTAGACGCACAAGACTTGGGAGACCCACATCAGGTCGGCTACGGCATCTTCGTGCGCGATAGCGGCGTTGCGCTGAACGCCAAAATCCGCGCGGCTGCCGAATCGCTAAGCGCCGCCAAAGAGACCAAAAAAGCGAACCCCGACATCCGCGCCGAGCTGTGCCGCCGCTACTACGACATCCGTCTCTTCGGCGCCGTGCTGTCTACAGGCGACTACAACGCAGGGCAGGTGCGCGGTCCCGTGCAGCTTACCTTTGCCCGCTCGATAGACCCCGTCGCGCCGTTAGACCTGTCGATCACGCGCGTCGCCATCACCAAAGAGGGCGAGAGCAAGGAGACCGAGATGGGGCGCAAGCCGATAGTGCCCTACGCACTCTATCGGGCGCACGGCTTCTTCTCGCCCGCGCTGGCGAATGCCACAGGCGTCACGCGCGACGACCTGCGCCTGCTGTGGGAGGCGATCCTGCAGATGTTCGAGCATGACCGCTCGGCGGCGCGGGGCGAGATGACCCTACGCGGACTCTATGTGTTCACGCACGACTCCGCGCTCGGCAACGCCCACACGCACGAGCTGTTCGACCGGATTAGCGTGCGGCGCCTCCACACGCCCCCGCGCGCGTTTAGCAACTATTCGGTGGAAGTGGGCATGCCGCCGCAGGGCGTGACGCTGCATACCTTATGCCCGTAGGTGGATGCGCATGGAACGAGACCACCCAACGGACCTGCTCGAAGCGTGGGACGAGGCGGAGATTGTGCCCATCTCAGCCCTCGAACACTATGTCTACTGCCCGCGTCAGTGCGCACTGATACACATCGAGCAGGTCTACGAGGAGAATGTCTACACGCTGCGCGGCGTCGCATTGCACGCGCGGGTCGACCAAGCCGCGAGCGCGTGGGACGAGGGGCTGCGCTTGGAATATGCGCTGCCCCTCTGGAGCGTGCGCTTGGGGCTGATTGGGCGCGCCGATGTGGTCGGTTTCCTGCCCGACGGCGCGCCCTATCCAATTGAATACAAATCGGGCAAGCGCAAGGTCAAGTACCACGACGATGTGCAACTGTGCGCGCAGGCGATGTGCCTTGAAGAGATGCTGGGCGTTGCCGTACCGCGTGGCGCGATTTACTACCATGCCAGTCGGCGCAGACGCGAGGTCGATTTCGACGCTGCCTTGCGCCAACTTACCGAGCAGATCATCGCCCAGACACGCCAAATGCTGCTGTCGGGGCGCACACCCCCGCCCGTCAACGACGCACGCTGCCCCGACTGCTCTCTGATACCGCTCTGCATGCCCGAAGTGATTGCTCGCCTGCAATCCGAACAGGAGGCGTCCGAATGACCCATCAACTGCTCAATACGCTCTATGTGACCTTGGAGGGCGCGTATTTGCGCCTGGACAACGAGGCGGTCGTGATTGTCCACGAGAACGCTGAGATCAAGCGCGTGCCGTTGCACCACTTGAGCGGAATCGTGATGGTGGGCAACATCATGGTTAGCCCACCGTTGATACACCGCTGTGCCGACGACGGACGCGCGCTGGTGTGGCTCGACGAGTTCGGGCGTTTCCGTGCGCGGGTCGAAGGGCGCGTGTCGGGCAATGTAGTGCTGCGCCGCGCGCAGCACGCAGCGCTGGACACCCCCGACACGGTGCACCATCTGGCACGAACCTTTGTCGAGGGCAAACTCCAGAACCAGATCCAGATACTCCAGCGTGCTGGGCGCGAGCGCGCCGAGGCCCATCTCGGCGACGCCGTCGCGCACCTGAAGGGCTACTTGCAGCAACTGCGCACCGCACGCGACCTCGACGCCATCCGCGGACTAGAGGGCTACGCGGCGCGCCTCTACTTCGAGGCGATGGACGCGCTCATCACGGCCCAACGCGAAGCGTTCCGCATGCACACCCGCACACGCCGTCCCCCACGCGACCGCTTCAACGCCCTGCTCTCGTTCGTCTATAGCCTGCTCACGAACGACTATGTGAGCGCCCTCGAGGGCGTCGGACTCGACCCGCAGGTCGGCTACCTTCACGCCCTGCGCCCAGGACGACCCGCGCTGGCGCTCGACCTGATGGAGGAACTCCGACCCGCGCTCGCCGACCGATTCGCGCTCAGCCTCGTCAACCTCCAGCAACTCACGCCCGACCACTTCGACGAGCGCCCCGGCGGCGCCGTGCTTCTCAACGACCAAGGACGGCGCGAACTGCTCGTCGCCTACCAAAAACGCAAGCAGGAACAGATGCAACACCCCGTGCTGCAGACGCGAATCCCGTGGGGGTTAGTGCCCCATATCCAAGCGCGACTGCTGGCGCGCTACCTGCGCGGCGACATCCACGAGTACCCGCCGTTCCTTATCCGATAATCGCCTAAAGAGCGGCATACAGACCTTGACAACTGGAATCGTCCCCGTTTGGGAGATGCACGAATCAGGAGGCAACCGATGTGGATAAACATCCTCATCACCTACGATGTCAACACCAGCGACCCTGCGGGGCAAAAACGCCTGCGCCGAGTCGCCAAAGCGTGCGAAGCCTACGGACAGCGCGTCCAAAAGTCGGTCTTCGAATGTCGACTCACCGAAACATTGCTTGAGAAACTCAAGCAACGGTTGCTCAAAGTGATTGACCCCCAAAAGGATAGCCTGCGCTTCTATCGCTTGCCAGGCGACCGCGACAAGTGGGTCGAAGTCTACGGGTTAGACCACTATGTGGATTACGACGCGCCGTTGGTTGTTTAGCCTCGCTAAGCAACTTGCGCGTACCCCAAGCGGGGTACACTTACGGCACAGGTTCGCGATAAAGCGTGGGTTCAACTCGCGCCTACCGACGCCTCACATCCCGTGCTTTGCGTGCAAAGGGGGCGTCGGAATCGTGCGTAAGAATACTGTTGCACCCGCCCCCACGGGCGGGTGAGGATTGAAACGCCCAGAACCAGCGCCAGTTTTCGAACAATAGACCGTCGTTGCACCCGCCCCCACGGGCGGGTGAGGATTGAAACCCCGACCTCGTGCTCGTCTACCC